>NZ_JBWKOP010000009.1:0-166419 GCF_059416145.1 Rhodoferax sp. GW821-FHT09E07
GAGGGTGGTGATACCTGTCAGTGTCGTGCCATTACTCAATGCATAGGTGGTTCCGATGGTTTTACCGTCCGCGCTGAGGGCAATGCTTGCACCCGTAGTAGTACTGAACTGAGCCACACCCAAGTTCTGGGCGATGGTTTGTAGTGCGTCCTGCGTTATCGTTTGGTCTTTTACTGCACGCTGTTGTTCAATTTGGGTGATGAAATCACCCAACGGATCGGGTACTGGATTTGGAGTACCTGTCGTGGGATCAGTAGTTACATTGATATCGGTACTCGCGAGATCTGTAGGATGCAACAAATCTTTGGTGACATAGCGCTGGATGCCGTCCTCACCGGCGACGAGATCAGTTTGTTTCAAGCTTGTTAGATCACCGTCCAAAGTGTCTCGGTGTCCCACGATTTCGGAAAGTACTGTGTCGCCATTCTTGATGACAGTGGTAGTGTCATATCCGCCATTGGGGTTTAGGTACTGGGTGTAGGTAACTTGGTTGCCATCGCCATCAGTGGTGTGAATGCTGAACTCGCCAGTGCTGACCTTATTGCTGTAGGAGTCACCGTTGGCGAAGTGATAGCGGGTAAAACCATCCGCTGTCTTATCCGGCTGCATGATGGCCTGTCCGGGCTTCACTTGGTTGAGATTTGCGATATCGGGATTGCTAATGCGTACGGCATCTTGGTAAGCAGTCCAGTCGCTAATACCGGTGGGCAAATTCTTCTGTACTTTATAGGCATCCCAAACGGTGCCGCCTGGACCAATGACGACGCTGTAACCGGTGCCAGGGGTAATGTAGTCAGCGCTTATTCGGACCGCCGAATCGGCTGGCGGCTCTACATTGGCAGGATTAATTACGCCCCTGCCGGCATATGCAGTATTTATAAAACTCTGAAGATCAATTGATGAAACAGCATCCGAGGCTGCTTTACTCAACGCAGCTTTGCGCATATCTGACAAATTCAGACCAAATCCAACTGATGTCAGAGTTGCGCCTACTGCAGATATACCCAGAGCGGTCCATCCTAATGGGGTGGCAATTGCCAAAAGTGATCCCACAATTGCGACCGTGTTGCCAACAGCGCTGACATAATCGCCAACAGACGCTCCTTTTTCATCTGCATTGGCAGCTCCTTTAACTAAATTGAGCGTTAGCGATACCGTATTCGTTAGTGCTCCAACACCGGGTATTGGACCAGTAATAGACGCTACAACATTGGCGACAGACGACGCGCCCGATATTGGACCCTGTGCATTAAATAATTGAATAAGATTGTCTGCAGCGCCGACCCCTGCTGCTGACAAATCAATAACTATGGCAATACCTTCCGCGATTACAGCCCCTGACATATTTATCCTTTACAAAAATTAATAATCCAGAATACGACCATTGCCAGAGCAAATACCATGGCAGAATTCCATAGATAGATAGCAATCTTTGCAGATTTGCTCCCGTCTTTCGAGTGCTCATATAAATCGAAATAGCTAACTGGGCGCTTTAACTTGAATAAAAAGTATAAATATGCGCACATTGCAAAAAAAAACAGTGCGCATGCACTAAGCATGAAAATAACAATCAAGTATGGCAATTATTTCTCCAATAAAAGAATGTATGATTTGCAACTGAAATTGCGCTCAATTTTGGCGGCAACAGATTTAATTTGTTTGATCTTTCATATTCCTGCACCTCTTTCGTCTATTGCGTGGAAAAATCCTTGCAATTGATGCTCCAAATGTTGGGTTTGTAGGAAAACTAAACCCCTTGAGTCACCTGGTTGGAATCGGGTGCCACTACCATCAGGGCATGGGCACTGGTGACGTGAGGTGATGAAAAGCGCACTGCAAATGGTTCGGTACGAACGTAGGCAGTTGGACGCTTTTGGACTTTGCACGACCAGGTCTGCCTTCTCAAACAGCAACATCAGCACACACCACTACCAATCAAACGACCACGGCACACAGTTGCATTCCCTTACTTGCGCGACGGTAGGTGATGCTACTGAGCTTTTTCGGCTTGTGGTATCCCCAATATTAGGGACATCGCCACACTGCACCTCCAGTTGGTTTTCCGTTGCGCAAGAGCAAATTTGAAATAGGCAGCAATTTGAAATAGGCAGCAGATGGATGGGTCTGGAAAAACACGGGTATCCGCTTGCCGATGAGGCTCGCGACAAAGCCCGGAAACTGGGCTACTTGCACAACGCTACGGCCGAGGCCTCTTCAGGCGCGAGTTTTACCAACTACCGAAATGGCTGTGAGCGATCGCCAGCATAGATATATATGCGTGTTCCGTTTCAGTTGGCTCACGCCACATCAATGCCGAACGCCCATTCGATCAACTCGCAAAGAGGCGAATCCAAAGACTCACTTCGAGCGCCTTTGGCAAGGTCAACTGCAGCGCAACGCAGCGTTAACCAAACCTCCTCCGGATCATTGCCAGTGGTGGTGAAGATTCTGGTGTACGGTGGGGCAGATTCAATGATGACGGCGCAGAGATGCTCCGAGTCGCGTTTGAACGCGAACACGGCAGCTTTGCGCATTCGCAGACCACGTTCAGGGCATTGAAGCATTAATTGAGGTGTTACCTCGCCGTCGTCGTTGGAGAGAACTGAGATCGGCACCGTCCAGCCATCCTCTTGGCTTTCTGTGAGGAGCTCCACAGTCAAGCCTTTCAGTTGCTTGAGGTCTTCGACCGTACTGCGCAAAAAGAGAGGAATCGAGCCCGGCTTCTCCGATGCCTTCTTGGAAACAAGGGACAGCTCAACGGGCCGTACGCGCCGGTCGGAGCCGGGTTCGCCAACAGCCATCGACTCAATTGGCGGCGCACTTGAGCCAACAGATTCTGCGGAAGTTTCCTCGGCCATGAGCCGCATGCTCCGCCAGATAGATTTCTTCTCCAGATCCGGGAAGCGAGCGGCCTCCTTGATCTGCTGGGTCTTGCCTGCCAGCTTGCTAGAAGGATCTTTCTCCACCAGAGCCGGATTTTTGACTTCTGGTGCCGGCGATCTCTGAACTCTGGGCTCCGTGGGAGAGGACGTCAGTGGGCTCTGTAGCTTGGGACGCGGTGGTGTCCCCTTAGTGGTGTACTGAAGTGAGCGAAATGGAAACGGGTGGGAGCAGGAGCGCAGGTTGTAGACCAAGAATGTCGACTTGGGGACGCCGCCATGAGAGAGCCAACGACCGGACGCAATCAGATTGGTCTTTCCCTCGAATGGGAAACGCGCTTGAGGATAAATGGGCTGACCCGCAGTAGACGCCCTCAAGCAAGAATTCCCCACAATCCGCGCAGCCCGAGCCGCGATAGGGTCCATGGATATCCGGCCAATATCTGCCGCCGAGGCGCCTGACATCTTTTCTGCCAAGTCTATTTGCAGCCTGCGGGAATAGGGATCCAGTGAGGCACTGGAAAAAAGCGAGTCCCGCAGTAGGGGTGGCAAAAACAGTCGGGAGAGCAGGCTGCTGGAAGATCCGAAGTAGAAGCGGGCCAACTCTATGCAAGGAATGATCATCCGACGATCCTGGGGGAGCTGGACCATCAGGCAGTAGGACTGCGTGCATTGGATGTGCCAAGGATGCTCGCTGATGGGGAGCAAGAAACCCCCGTCATTGAGATTCAGGCCAGCTTTGACAATCGCGGTTGACTCTTGGTCGATCTGAACGCCTGCAAACTCTTCCAGCTCGTAATCGGGGCGAAGTGCCAGTTGGCCATGGCGCCAAATGTCCCCGATTCGGACTAACGCCAGGGTGCCTACCGATACCCATACTCGCCTTTGAAGCTTTGCAGGACTGGTGCACTGAGGCGACAGCAACCCTGACGGCTCTGACATGAAGCGGTCATCAATGAGGCGTGAGAGGTGCAGAAAGACAGATGGCTGCTTCCTGCGGACAGACCTATCTGGAAACGCTATGTCGCCGAACCAGTCAATCCGCCAATTGGATTGATCCTGTGGAAAGACAGAGATTCTTGGTGTCTCACTGGAGAAGTCTCCTTTTTTGCCACCAATTTTGGAGAAATCTCTATTGATTTTTCTCACTAACTTCTAATTTTTCTCGTTTACTGCTGATTGTTCACAGTGCCGCTCAGCGCGTGTTCGGCCTGCACGTCGGCGTGGTAGCTGGACCGCACCATGGCGCCCACCGCCGCGTGCTTGAAGCCCATTTTGTAGGCCTCGGCTTCGAACATCTTGAAGGTGTCGGGGTGCACATAGCGGCGCACCGGCAGGTGGCTCGTCGAGGGCGCCAAGTACTGACCGATGGTCAGCATCTCGATGTTGTGCGCGCGCATGTCGCGCATCACTTCCAAGATCTCTTCGTCGGTTTCACCCAGGCCCACCATCAGGCCGCTCTTGGTGGGCACGTCGGGGAACAGGGCCTTGAATTTCTTGAGCAGGTTCAGGCTGAACTGGTAGTCCGATCCCGGGCGCGCTTCCTTGTAGAGGCGGGGGATGGTTTCCAGGTTGTGGTTCATGACGTCCGGCGGTGCGGCCTTCAGGATTTCCAGAGCACGGTCGTCGCGGCCGCGAAAGTCGGGCACCAGCACCTCGATCTGCGTCTTGGGTGAGAGTTCGCGTGTCTTGCGAATGCATTCCACAAAGTGGCCGGCGCCGCCGTCGCGCAGGTCGTCGCGGTCCACGCTGGTGATGACCACGTAGTTGAGCTTGAGCTGGGCAATGGTCTTGGCCAGGTTGTCGGGCTCGTTCACGTCCAGCGGGTCGGGGCGGCCGTGGCCCACGTCGCAGAAAGGGCAGCGGCGTGTGCACTTGTCGCCCATGATCATGAAGGTGGCCGTGCCTTTGCCAAAGCATTCGCCGATGTTGGGGCAGCTGGCTTCCTCGCACACGGTCACCAGTTTGTTGGCGCGCAGCACGTCCTTGATTTCGTAAAAGCGGGTGCTCGGGCTGCCAGCCTTGACGCGGATCCAGTCCGGCTTCTTGAGCACCTCACCCTGCACGACCTTGACCGGAATGCGGGACAGCTTGGCGGCGGCCTTTTGCTTGTCGGTGGCTTTGTAGGTGTCCAGCGATTGCACGTCGCGCACGGTGGCGTTGGCGGCGGGTTGGAGGGTGGTGTCTTCGCTATGGCTCATGGGGCGGTGCGCGGTCAGGGCGCGAGGTAGGTTGCGAGCTTGTGGCCCAACACGTCGGCGGCATCAGCCCAGCCGACAGAGACCCCGATTGTAGAAAGATCCACAGTTTGCAGCCGGGCGTAGCCGCAGGGGTTGATACGCGAGAAGGGTTCCAGGTCCATGGCCACATTCAGCGCCACGCCATGGTAGGTGCAGTTGCGGCTGACCTTGATGCCGAGGGCGGCAATCTTGCCCAGCCCGGTGAAGTCCGGGTCGGCGTTGCTGGATGCACCGTTCTGGGGGCGTTGCGCCAGCGGTGCATGGCCCGTGGGGTCGTCCAGCCGCACGTAGATGCCAGGGGCACCTGCCACGCGGTGGCCGGTCACGCCGAAGTGCGCCAGGGTCTTGATCACGGCTTCTTCGATGCGGTAGACGTATTCCTTGACGAAGTAGCCCGCGCGTTTGAGGTCGATGAGCGGATAACCCACGACCTGGCCGGGGCCATGGTAGGTCACCTGGCCGCCACGGTTGGTCTGCACCACAGGAATGTCGCCGGGCAGAAAGATGTGCTCCGCCTTGCCCGCCAGGCCCTGCGTGAAAACCGGTAAGTGCTCACAAATCCATAGCTGATCGTACACATCCGACGAGGGTCCCACGGGTCTTTGGTTCGTGAACTCCTGCATGGCCGCATAGGTCGGCAAGTAGTCCACGCGGCCCAGCTGGGAAGTGTCAATGGCCACGGGTCAGAGCACCACTTTCACCATGGGGTGCGTGCTGAGCGTGCGGTACAGCTCGTCGAGCTGCTCGCGGCTGGTGGCGGTGATGGTGATGGTCACGCCCAGGTAGTTGCCGCCCTTGCTCTCGCGCAGCTCGATCGTGGAGGCATCAAAGGCGGGGTCGAACTGTTTGGCGATGGCCGTGATGGCATGCACCAGCCCTTCCACCTTGTTGCCCATGACCTTGATGGGGAACTGCGAGGGGTACTCGATCAGCGATTCGGCGCGGGAATTGCCCGGGGCGCCAGGGGGCGGGGTGGGGGTGCTCATGGCTGAATTATCGCTGGGGCTTGCCCATGTGGGGTCTGGCGCCTAGGCACCAAAAATGGGAAGTTCTAGGCAGGGACGGGTTTCTACGTATAATCGTGGGCTGTGCATTGAACAGTGGCTGTAACCTGAGCGTAATTCTCGATGTCGACAATCACGCCTTTGGTACGCCAGCCCGATGATGCAGAGAACCCAGTTGGGGTCTTTGACGCAGAGTTCAAGCCCCTGACGGCCGAAGAAGCTGCCCAGTGGCGTAGCACCCATCCCGCAATGTCCCCTTGGTGGGTCGTTGTGTGCCAAGCGATGGTTGGCGTGCTGATTTTTGCGGTGACTAGCTGGTGGTGGGGCAAATCGACAGGTTTGTCCGCAGGCTACGGTGCGTTGTCGGTGGTGTTCCCCGCGGCCTTGCTGGTTCGGGGTATGCAGCGTCAGCGTTCGGTCATGCAGCCTGGTGCTGTGATGCTGGGATTTGTGGTTTGGGAGTCGGTGAAAGTCATTTTGACGGTCGCAATGCTTTTTGCGGCACCCAAAGTGGTTTTATCGCTCAATTGGCTGGCCCTGGTGGCTGGTTTCGTGTTGACGATGAAGGTGTATTGGGTCGCCGCGTGGCTGTACCCCAGGCGCTGGAATCGCAACGTTTCGAATTGATATTTGGTGACCTATGTCTGCTGAAAACGCTGCAACACATGCCCCATCTGCTGGAGAGTACATCCAGCACCATCTGCATCACTTGCAGAAAAACTTCAATTTTGACAACGTCGAGCAACACCACATTGTCGACTTCAGCCTGTTCAACTTTGACTCGCTGGTGTTTTCACTCGTGCTCGGTGCGATTGGCTGCTTCGTGTTGTGGAATGCCGCACGCAAGGCCACTTCCGGCGTACCCGGCCGCTTCCAGGCTGCCGTTGAAATCCTCACCGAAATGGTGGACAACCAGGCCAAGGGCGTGATCCACAACGCCAAGAGCCGCAAGGTCATTGGCCCTCTGGCGCTGACCGTGTTTGTCTGGATTTTCCTGATGAACGCCATGGACATGCTGCCCGTGGACTTGCTGCCCTGGACCTGGCAAGGTTTGTCTGGCAATGAGCACGCTTACCTGCGTGTCGTGCCCACTGCAGATTTGTCCACCACTCTAGGTTTGTCCTGCTCCGTGTTGCTGATCTGCGTGTTCTACAACATCAAGATCAAGGGCCTGGGCGGCTGGGCGCACGAGTTGATTGCTGCACCGTTTGGTGACCACTGGGCGTTGTACCCCGTGAACTTCTTGATGCAGATGATTGAGTACCTTGCCAAGACCGTGTCCCACGGCATGCGGTTGTTTGGCAACATGTTTGCAGGTGAGCTGGTGTTCATGCTGATTGCCCTGATGGGTGGCGGCTGGGCGTTGTCGGCAACGGGTGTTGGCTTGGCCATTGGCCATGTCCTCGCCGGAACCGTGTGGACCCTGTTCCACATTCTGGTGATCACCTTGCAAGCCTTCATCTTTATGATGTTGACGCTGATCTACACCGGTCAAGCGCACGACGCACATTGATGTAACTGTTTCTCTCTTTTTGTTTTCGTTTTTCTTTTTCCACTAACTTTTAGGAGCTTCTCATGGAAAACATTCTCGGCCTCGTGGCATTGGCTTGCGGCATCATCGTTGGTCTGGGCGCTATCGGCGCTTCCATCGGCATCGCGCTGATGGGTGGCAAGTTCCTCGAATCTTCTGCTCGTCAACCCGAACTGATGAATGAACTGCAAACCAAGATGTTCATCTTGGCTGGTCTGATCGACGCTGCGTTCCTGATCGGTGTGGCTATCGCTCTGCTGTTCGCATTCGCCAACCCCTTCGTTCTGAAGTAATCAACGGCCCTTCACGTTAGAGAAGGAATCAAACCGTGAACATCAACGCAACCCTGTTCCTGCAGGCTATCGTTTTTGCGATCCTGGTGTGGTTCACGATGAAATTCGTGTGGCCCCCGATCACGAAAGCGCTGGACGAGCGGGCACAGAAAATCGCCGACGGCCTTGCCGCCGCCGACAAGGCCAAGGCCGAACTGGCATCTGCCAACAAGCGTGTGGAAGCCGAATTGGCCAGCTCGCGCAATGAAACTGCAGGTCTCTTGGCTGACGCCGAGCGCCGTGCACAGACCATTGTGGAAGAGGCCAAGACCCGCGCCACCGAAGAAGGCAACCGCATCATTGCGGCGGCCAAGGCAGAAGCCGAACAGCAGTCCGTGAAAGCCCGTGAGGCATTGCGCGAACAAGTCGCTGCGCTCGCCGTCAAAGGTGCTGAGCAGATCCTGCGCAAGGAAGTCAATGCCGGTGTGCATGCCGACTTGCTGTCTCGTCTGAAGACTGAGCTGTAAGGGAAGACCATGGCTGAACTTGCCACCATTGCCAGGCCCTACGCCGAAGCCCTGTTCCAGGCCGTGAAAGCGGACTTGAACGGTGCAGCCGGGTGGCTGGACGAGCTGGCTGCGATTGCCCAAAACGGCCAATTGCAGCAGTTTGCCAGCAACCCCAAAGTCACTAACGCACAGGTCTATGACCTGATTGCCGGCGTGACCAAGGCTGCGCTGTCGGAGCAAGGCAAGAACTTCCTGCGCACCGTGATTGACAACGGCCGCCTGGAAGCCCTGCCTGAAATTGCAGCCCAGTTCCGCGCGCTGAAGAATGCGCAAAGCGGACTTTCCGATGCTGTGGTGTACAGCGCCTTTCCGATCGATGCGCAAGCGTTGACGGATGTGGCAGCGTCGCTCGAAAAGCGTTTTGGCCGCAAGCTCAATGTGTCCGTTGCGCTCGACGCCGATCTCATCGGCGGTATTCGCGTGGTGGTGGGTGACGAAGTTCTTGACACCTCCGTCAAGGCCCGTCTGGAACAAATGAAAGCGGCTTTGACAGCCTGAGGCGCAAGCCGCCTGCTGTGAAGCCCAACTAAAGAAAGAAGGAAAGAGTCATGCAACTCAATCCCGCAGAAATTTCTGAATTGATCAAGAGCCGCATTGACGGCCTGTCCGCCAGCGCTGATATCCGTAACCAAGGCACCGTGGTGTCGGTGACGGACGGTATCTGCCGCATCCACGGTCTGTCTGACGTGATGCAAGGCGAAATGCTGGAATTCCCCGCTGGTAGCGACGGCCTGCCCACCTACGGTCTGGCCCTGAACCTCGAGCGTGACTCGGTCGGTTCCGTGATCTTGGGTGAGTACGAGCACATCTCCGAAGGCGACACAGTCAAGTGCACCGGCCGCATTCTGGAAGTGCCCGTGGGCCCCGAGCTCAAAGGCCGTGTGGTCAACGCCCTGGGTCAGCCCATCGACGGCAAAGGCCCCATCAACGCCAAGATGACCGACGTGATTGAAAAGGTGGCACCTGGTGTGATCGCCCGTAAATCCGTGGATCAGCCCATGCAGACCGGCCTGAAGTCCATCGACTCCATGGTTCCCGTCGGCCGCGGCCAGCGCGAATTGATCATTGGCGACCGCCAGACCGGCAAGACTGCCGTGGCCATCGACGCCATCATCAACCAGAAGGGTCAGAACATGACCTGCGTCTACGTTGCGATCGGCCAAAAGGCCTCTTCGATCAAGAACGTGGTGCGCGCGCTGGAACAAGCTGGCGCCATGGAATACACCATTGTGGTGGCTGCCTCCGCCTCTGAATCGGCTGCCATGCAGTACGTGTCTGCGTACTCCGGTTGCACCATGGGCGAGTACTTCCGCGACCGCGGCGAAGACGCACTGATCGTGTATGACGACCTGTCCAAGCAAGCCGTGGCTTACCGCCAGGTTTCCTTGCTGCTGCGCCGTCCGCCCGGCCGCGAAGCCTACCCCGGCGACGTGTTCTATCTCCACAGCCGTCTGCTGGAACGCGCAGCCCGCGTGAACGCCGAGTATGTGGAAGCCTTCACCAAGGGCGCTGTGAAGGGCAAGACCGGTTCTTTGACCGCACTGCCTATCATCGAAACCCAAGCCGGTGACGTGTCCGCTTTCGTGCCTACCAACGTGATCTCGATCACCGACGGCCAGATCTTCCTGGAAACCTCGCTGTTCAACGCTGGTGTGCGTCCCGCGATCAACGCCGGTATCTCGGTGTCCCGCGTGGGTTCTGCTGCGCAGACCAAGGTCGTCAAGGGCCAATCCGGCGGTATCCGCAACGACTTGGCCCAGTACCGTGAACTGGCTGCGTTTGCGCAGTTTGCTTCCGATCTGGACGAAGCCACCCGCAAGCAGCTGGACCGCGGTGCCCGCGTGACCGAACTGCTGAAGCAAAAGCAATACAGCCCCCAGTCCATCAGCATCATGAGCGCCTCGCTGTTCGCAGTGAACAAGGGCTTCATGGACGATGTGGAAGTCAAGAAGATCCTGGCTTTCGAGCACGGTCTCCATGCCTACCTTAAGGACAAGCACGCAGCCCTGTTGGCCAAGGTGGAAGACACCAAGGCACTGGACAAGGATGCAGAGGCTGAATTGACTGCTGCTGTGGCCGCGTTCAAGAAAACTTTTGCTTGATTTCCCCCTGATCACAAGGAGCCATTGATGGCAGCAGGTAAGGAACTACGCACCAAGATCAAATCGGTGGAAAACACCAAGAAGATCACCAAGGCCATGGAAATGATCTCGGTCTCCAAGATGCGCAAGGCGCAGGAGCGTATGCGCGCTGCCCGGCCTTACAGCACGAAGATCCGGGACATTGCGACGAATCTGGGACAGGCCAACCCTGAGTACGTGCACAGCTTCATGAAGACCAACGACGCGAAAGCGGTTGGCCTGATTGTGGTGACCACGGACAAGGGCCTGTGTGGTGGTCTCAATACCAACCTGTTGCGCCAGGTCACCGGCAAGCTGCGTGATACGCAGGTTGCCGGCAAGACCGCACAGGCGGTTGCCATCGGCAGCAAAGGTCTGGGCTTCTTGAACCGTGTGGGCGCGAAGGTCGTGTCCCACGTGACCCACCTGGGCGATCGTCCTCACCTGGACAAGCTCATTGGGCCGGTCAAGGTGTTGATCGACGCGTACGTGGCTGGTGAGATCAGCGCGGTGCACGTCTGCTACAACAAGTTTGTCAGCACCATGAAGCAGGATCCAGTGGTTGAGCAATTGCTGCCACTGTCTGCTGAGCAAATGGCTGAAGACAGCAAGGCCGACGGCAGCAACCACGCTTGGGATTACATCTACGAACCGGACGCGCAAACCGTTATCGACGAGTTGCTCGTGCGTTATGTGGAAGCTCTGGTGTTCCAGGCGCTGGCCGAAAACATGGCGTCTGAGCACGCTGCACGCATGGTGGCCATGAAGGCCGCCACAGACAATGCCGGCAACGTCATTGCCGAGCTCAAGCTCGTTTACAACAAGACCCGTCAGGCTGCGATTACCAAAGAGCTGTCTGAAATCGTGTCCGGTGCAGCTGCCATCAGCGGCTAAGCGAATTCAAAAATTATTGGAGCGAAAAATGCAAGCCCAAGGAAAAATTGTTCAATGTATCGGCGCTGTGGTCGACGTGGAATTCCCGCGTGACAAGATGCCCCGTGTGTATGACGCGCTCAAGATGGAAGGCTCCCCGCTGACCCTCGAAGTGCAGCAGCAACTCGGCGACGGCGTGGTGCGTACCATTGCGCTGGGTTCGTCTGACGGCCTGCGTCGCGGTCTGGTGGTGTACAACACTGGCGCCCAAATCACTGTGCCAGTGGGCAAGGCCACTCTGGGCCGTATCATGGACGTGCTGGGTTCGCCCATCGACGAACGTGGTCCCGTGAGCCAGGAGCACACCGCTTCCATCCACCGCAAGGCTCCGTCGTACGACGAACTGAGCCCTTCGCAAGAGCTGCTGGAAACCGGTATCAAGGTGATTGACTTGGTTTGCCCGTTCGCCAAGGGCGGCAAGGTGGGGCTGTTCGGTGGTGCCGGTGTGGGCAAGACCGTGAACATGATGGAGTTGATCAACAACATCGCCAAGGCGCACAGCGGCTTGTCCGTGTTTGCTGGTGTGGGTGAGCGTACCCGTGAAGGTAACGACTTCTACCACGAGATGGCCGACTCTGGCGTGGTGAACCTCGAAGACCTGCCCGAGTCCAAAGTGGCCATGGTGTACGGTCAGATGAACGAACCCCCCGGCAACCGTCTGCGCGTGGCGCTGACCGGCCTGACCATCGCGGAATCTTTCCGTGACGAAGGCAAGGACGTGCTGTTCTTCGTGGACAACATCTACCGCTACACACTGGCCGGTACCGAAGTGTCCGCGCTGCTGGGTCGTATGCCTTCCGCCGTGGGCTACCAGCCCACACTGGCCGAAGAAATGGGCCGTCTGCAAGAACGTATCACGTCCACCAAGGTCGGTTCCATCACGTCCATCCAGGCCGTGTACGTGCCAGCCGATGACTTGACCGACCCGTCTCCTGCCACGACCTTCGCCCACTTGGACTCCACCGTGGTGCTGTCCCGTGACATCGCGTCGCTGGGTATCTACCCCGCTGTGGATCCGTTGGACTCCACCAGCCGTCAGCTCGATCCGCTGGTGGTGGGTGAAGACCACTACAACACTGCCCGTGCGGTGCAAGGCACGCTGCAGCGCTACCGCGAACTGCGCGACATCATCGCCATCATGGGTATGGATGATTTGGCCCCAGAAGACAAACTGGCTGTGGCGCGCGCCCGCAAGATCCAGCGTTTCCTGAGCCAGCCGTTCCACGTGGCTGAAGTGTTCACCGGCTCTCCCGGCAAGTACGTTCCCCTGTCTGAAACCATCCGTGGCTTCAAGATGATCGTGGGCGGCGAATGCGATCACCTGCCAGAGCAAGCGTTCTACATGGTCGGCACCATCGACGAAGCGTTCGAAAAAGCCAAGAAGGTTTAAGCCATGAACACCATCCACGTTGATGTGGTCAGTGCAGAAGAGTCCATCTTCTCCGGTGAAGCCGTCTTCGTGGCGCTTCCCGGTGAGGCTGGCGAGCTGGGCATCAAGCCCCGCCACACGCCCCTGATCACGCGCATCAAGCCTGGCTCGGTGCGGATTCAGAAAGCCGATGGCAGCGAAGAGTTCGTGTTCGTGGCCGGTGGCATTCTCGAAGTGCAACCCAACTGCGTGACCGTGCTGTCTGACACGGCCATCCGCGGCAAGGATCTGGACGAAGAGAAGGCCAACGCCGCCAAGGCCGCCGCCGAAGAGGCGTTGAAGAACGCCAAGAGCGAGATCGACATTGCGAAAATCCAGTCTGAGATCGCCATCATGGCGGCTGAGATCACGGCAGCTCGCAAGTTCCTGCGCAAGAAATAAAGCGCCCTGCGCTTGCCCACGCAAAACCGCCTTCGGGCGGTTTTGTCGTTTCTGGGCCGTGGTTCAGGACATGACGGGGGCGTCGGGCAGTTCGTTGGGGTTGCGCTGCCCGGGCTGCAGGGCGAAATGTTGGGTAAGAACAGCACTCACGCTGTCGACGGCCTGGGCCAGCCCTTGTTCGTACTGGCCGGCGCGCAGTGCCCCGGCCAACGCTTGCACCACGCTTTGCCATTGTTCGGCAGACACCACGCGGTCCACGCCCCGGTCGGCCACCAGCTCGATGGCACGTTCGGCCAGGCACATGTAGATCAGCACACCGTTGTTGTGCTCGGTGTCCCAGACCCTCAGGCGCCCAAACTGAGCCAAGGCGCGCTGCCGCAGCAAGGCGGCTGTGGTGTCGGGGCGCAGCAAGTAGCTGTTGGGCAGGCCGGCTTCCACGCAGATACGGATTTCCCCCGAGTGCATCTGTTCACTGGCGGCCACGCGGGCTTGCAGGCGCTGCAGGGCTGCATGCGGCAGGACACGGCTGGCGTCTTCCATCCAGCGGTGTTGGAAGAGGCGTTGCAGTCGCAGGATCATCACCACCCTCCGGAGGCGCCACCGCCTCCAAAATTTCCACCGCCACCGGAGCTGAACCCGCCGCCACTGGAACCAGAACCCCAGCCGCCGCGTCCTCCGCCCAGACTGCCGCCGCCCCAAGCCCCACCGTTTCGGCTGCCGCCGCTCAGGCCGCCCAGCAGTGTCAGCACCACGGCAACGATGGCCGCCAGCACCGCAATCAGCAAGCTGGAGGTCACCACCATCGCCGCAGCACCCGCCACGCCGCCGGTGGCCAGTGCGCCAAGTTTGTTGCCCAGAATCCTGCGGGCCATGCTTCCACCAATGGCCACTGCGAAAAACAGGAACACTGCCAGATCCATCCACTGAAAGCCGGCCTGCCCGCCGCGGTCCGCGGCGGGCTCTGGTGCAGGCAAGGCCTCGCCGCGGATCAGGCCCATGATCTGCTCCAGCCCGGCGTCAATGCCGCCCGCAAAATCGCCTTGCTTGAAGCGCGGTGCAATGGCCTGGTCGATGACGCGTCTGGCCATCAGGTCGGGAATGGCGCCTTCCAGCGTCTTGGCCACCTCGATGCGCAGCTTGCGGTCGTTCTTGGCCACCAGCAGAATCAGTCCGTCCCCAATGTCCTTGCGGCCAATTTTCCAGGCGTTGCCCACGCGGTTGGCATAGCTGGCGATGTCTTCCGGCGCAGTACCTGGCACCACCAGCACCACCACCTGTGCGCCGTTGCTGGCTTCAAACGCGATCAGTTTGGCATCCAGCGTCTGGCGCTGCTCGGTGCTCAGCGTGGCCGTGGTGTCGATCACATGGCTGCTCAGCGCCGGCACTGGCTGCAGGTCTTGTGCCCACACGGCCGGTACGCAGATCCCCAGGACCAGCGCCAGTGCCCAGCGCCCCAGCCACGACCATCCGCCAAAGCATGGAGCCATCGTGGTTACTTCTTGAAGTCCACCACCGGCGGGGCGCTGATGGCGGCCTCGTTCTGCACGGTGAAGCTGGGTTTGGCCTGGTAGCTGAACACCATGGCGGTGAGGTTGCTCGGAAAACTGCGGGCCAGCACGTTGTATTCCTGCACGGCCTGGATATAGCGGTTGCGGGCCACCGTGATGCGGTTTTCGGTGCCTTCGAGCTGCACGCGCAGATCACTGAAGCCCTGGTTGGCTTTCAGGTTGGGGTATTGCTCACTCACCACCATCAGGCGGCTCAGGGCACCCCCCAGCTCCCCCTGCGCGGCCTGGAACTTGGCCAGCGCCTCGGGGTTGTTGAGGGTTTCGGGCGTCACCTGGATGGACGTGGCCTTGGCGCGCGCCTCCACCACCTTGGTCAGCGTGTCCTGCTCAAACGCAGCCTCGCCTTTGACGGTGGCCACGATGTTAGGTACCAGGTCCGCGCGGCGCTGGTACTGGTTCAGCACCTCGCTCCATGCCGACTTGGTCTGTTCGTCCAGCCGTTGAAAGTCGTTGTAGCCACAGCCACTGAGCAGCATGGCTGCCGCACCCGCCACCAACCACGCCCAAGCCCGAAAAGAAGACAACTGCATGTGAAACTCCTGCAAATGCAACACCACGTACTATAGAGCGCCACCCAACTCCGTGACCATGACCCTGCTCAATGCCTTGCACGCCGCCCAGCGCGGCCCCACGCCCGTGGCTCCGTTGCCGGTGGCACTCATGGCGGGCGCTGCAGGCATGCTGGGGGCCGAAGTGCTGCGACGCCTGGCCGGTAGCGCACATTACCGCCAGCTGTGGGTGTTGGCGCAGGAGGCGATGACCCCTGCACTGGAGCGGGTGCAGATCCTGACTGCGGCTTCGGAGGACCCCGCCGCCTGGCCGCTGCAAGCGGCCACAGTGGGCGTCATCGTGTTTGATGCGCCCAGCCTGTACAACGACCGCGAGCGCGCGCTCTGGTCCCCGCAGCCCGCACAGTTGCCGGCGTTGGCCTCCTGGATGCTGCGTTGTGGTGTGCACACCCTGGCCGTGGTGGTGCCGCATGACCAGGGCAGGTTGCCGCAGGCCCTCAAAGCAGGGCTGGCCAACCTGGACGAGCACGCCGTAGCCACCATGGGCTTTGAACGCTTGCTGCTGGTGCGGCCCGCCGCCACACCGCAGGCCCCGCAGCATGCCAACCGGCTGGAATGGCTGGCACACCGCATGCTGTCCATCTTCGCCTACATGGTGCCCAGCAACGAGATGCCGCCCCGTGCTGCAGACCTGGCCGCACTGGTGGATGTGGCCCTGCGTGAGATGCCACCCGGTGTGCACATTGCGCCCCACGAACTGGCGCGCCGCACCAGCGAAGCCACGGTGCAAGAGACCGTACGCGCCTGGTTCGCACCGTGAGTTGGGGGAGAATCACCCCATGCCCCGACACAAAGCCAAACTTCATGCCGCCATGGGCGGAACCCCGGACGACGTGGAAGCCGCGTTTTACGAAGCCCTGCAGGCTGGCGACATTGAGAAGCTCATGGCTTGCTGGGCCGACGAGGACGACATTGTGTGCATCCACCCCGGAGGGCCGCGCATCATCGGCGCTGGCGCCATACGCGCCGCGTTTGACGCGCTGTTTGCCCATGGGGGTGCCATCCATGTTCAGGCCGAGCACATCCGCCGGGTGGATTCGCTGGCCAGCGCCGTGCACCATGTGCTGGAAAAAGTGGAGGTGCTGACTGCCGAGGGCCCAGCCCAGGCCCATGTATTGGCCACTAACGTGTACCACAAGACCCCGCAAGGCTGGCGCTTGGTGGTGCACCACGCCAGCCCGGGCACGCCCGGCGATGTGACCGAAACCCAGCACCCGCCCCAGGTGCTGCATTGAGCGAAATAGCCTTCCAGCCCCCGTGGAATATGCGTAAACAGCTATGAATTATGTAGCGCCTCGCTGGTTGCCCGGCGGCAACCTGCAAACCATCTGGCCCGCGCTGTATTCGCGTCGCGTGTTTGGTCCGCACCCGCAGTACCGTCGTGCGCGGTGGGCTGCGCCCGATGGAGACTTTGTGGATGTCGACTGGCTGGAGGGCATGGCTCCTGCGCTCGATGTGCCAGAACGTCCGCTCCTCGTCTTGTTCCACGGCCTGGAAGGCAGCTCGCGCAGCCACTATGCCGAGGCCTTTGCCGACTTTGCGCGCGAGCGCGGTTTTGCCTATGCAGTACCGCATTTCCGTGGCTGCAGTGGTGAGCTGAACCGTGCGCCGCGTGCCTACCACTCGGGCGACTATGAAGAGATCGACTGGATACTGGCCAAGTTCCGTGCGCAGCACGCCGGTCCCATCATTGCGGTGGGTGTGTCGCTGGGAGGCAATGCCCTACTGCGCTGGGCCCAGGAGATGGGGGACAGCGCAGCCCAGGTGGCCTGCGGCGTGGCGGCCGTGTGCTCGCCCATTGACCTGGCGGCGGGTGGCTACGCCATCGGGCGCGGCTTCAACCGGTTGATCTACACCCGCATGTTCCTCAACACCATGGTGCCCAAGGCGTTGCGCAAGCTGGAGCAGCACCCTGGCCTGTTCGACGGCCAGGCACTGAAGGCAGCGCGGGACCTGTATGAGTTTGACAATGTCTTCACCGCACCGCTGCATGGCTTCAAGAGCACCGAAGACTACTGGGGCCGCGCTTCGGCCAAGCCCCACCTGCACCGCATCCGCATTCCCGCGTTGGTGGTGAACGCGCGCAACGATCCCTTTGTGCCTGCCTGGTGCCTTCCTTCACAGGCCGATGTGGGCCGGCACGTGACCCTGTGGCAGCCCGCACACGGCGGCCATGTGGGTTTTCCGCAGGGGCCTATCCCTGGCCATGTACGCACCATGCCCGACGCCGTGGGTGGGTGGCTGGCGCAGCATCTCTCCTAGGAGCCCGTGGTGGACGACATCGTCAAGCAAGCCATGGCCAAGTGGCCCAACGTGCCGCATTGCTATGGCTGGCTGGGGCTGGACGCGCGTGGCAACTGGTACATGCGCGATGACGGGGCCCAGGCCAGCGGTGCTTTCAGCAGCGGACAGCCCGGTGCCAAGGGCAGCTTGTTGAAACACGAGAAACTGATCGATTTCATCCAGCGCAACTACGCGGCCGATGCGCAAGGCCAATGGTTCTTCCAGAACGGGCCGCAGCGTGTCTACGTGGAGCTGGAGGCCACGCCCTGGGTGTGGCGTGTGGCGGACAGCCTGGACGTGGCCGCCCACTCGGGCGCGCCCGTGCAGGTGCTGGGTGCGTTGCTGGACGAGCATGGCTGGTTGTACCTGCACACCGCGCTGGGCCTGGGCCTGGTGCATACGCAGGACATGGAGAACGCGGCCCGCGCGCTGGAATCGGGGCTATGGGCGCTGCAGGACGTGCGTCGTGCGGATCTGCCGGTCCGGTTTGCCTATGTCTCCAGCCCGGCAGCCCACCACGCAGGCAATTAATTGCTATATTTTTAGTAGCGGCTGGCGCATATTCAACGGGGGCAGGGGCCCGAAAGGCGTAAAAAAGCCGACCATGGGGTCGGCTTTTCTGCTGCAAGGCCCGCAGGCCTGGCGTGTGATTACTTGGCCGCTTCGGCGGGTGCCGCGGGCTTCTTGGGCTCGTCAAACTTGGCGCCGCCAGCATTGGCCATGTAGACCACGCCGCGGGCCACCTCGAGGTCGTCGAGGTCGCCGCCACCTTGTGCGCCCATGGCACCCTTGCCCTTGAGGGCGGAGTGCAGGAGGGCTTCGAAGCCGGTTTTGATGCGGGGGGCCCAGGCGGCAGCATCGCCAAACTTGGGAGAACCTGCAGCGCCCGTGGCGTGGCAGGCGGAACATTGGGCTTTGAAGACTTGTTCGCCGGTCTTCATTTCACGGTTGGCGTCGCGGATTTCGACCATGCCGACCTTCTGGATACGTTCAGCAGTGGATTTTTCCAAACTCACGGCACCGGCAGCGGGTTTGTAGTCGGACGTTACGTAGGACACCAGACCGATGATCACAAAAATGGGGATCACGAACGAGAAAAATGCCGCCAACAGCAGTTGCTTGGGGGTCTTGATGGGGCCAGTGTGGGCCTCATCGTGCGCGGTGGCGTGGCTGTTGTCGCTCATGGATGTCCTCAAAAATAGCGGGTGCTTTGAAACAGCTGGGGATTATAGCGGGGGCCCTCTGTGAAAACACCTACAATGCGCCTTCTTCTGGACGCGGCTGTAGCTCAGTGGATAGAGTATTGGCCTCCGAAGCCAAGGGTCGTGGGTTCGATCCCCGCCAGCCGCACCACCATCTCGGGCTCAGGCTCGGCCGTAGCGGTCTTCAAACCGCACAATATCGTCTTCCCCCAGGTAAGGCCCCATCTGCAGCTCGATCAGCTCCAGGGTCTCCGGGCCTTGGTTGGCCAGGCGGTGCTTCACCCCCACCGGGATGTAGACGGTTTCCCCGATCTTCAGCTCCACCACCTCTTCACCCACCGTGACTTCGGCCTTGCCGGCGGCCACCACCCAGCGCTCGGCGCGCTGGTGGTGCAATTGCAGTGACAGCGTCTGTCCCGCGTTCACGGTGATGCGCTTGACCTTGTAGCCGGGTGCTTCGTCCAGAACGGTGAAGGAGCCCCAGGGGCGGGTTTCGAAGGTGGTTGACATGGGTTGCGTCCTTTTAAAAAGAGGGTTCAGAAAGTGGTGCAAACGGCGGGGCCTAGAGGTGTTCCCGCTTGTGCTTGATGTTCTTTTCCAGCGCCTTGAGTTGGGGGGCCAGATGGGGGCTGCGTTTGGTGGCCACGGCCATCACCAGGATATCAACCACCAGCAGCTGTAGCACCCGCGAGACCATGGGTAGCGCCAGGTTGCTGTCCTCGTCATGCTCCACGGGAATCACCACATCGGCCACCTGGGCCAGCGGTGAGCCTGTCTTGGTGACCGCCACGATTTTCACTTTGCCTTTTTTTGCGATGTGTGCCGCGTGTACCAAGTCCGCCGTGCGGCCCGAGGTAGAGAAGGCAATCAGGCAGTCCTGTGGCTGCGCCATGGTGGCAGTGATGACCTGCTGGTCGGTGTCCTGGCACACCGTGCAGTTCACGCCCAGGTGGTAGAACTTGTGCTGGGCATCCGTGGCCACAATGCCGGAGTTGCCCACCCCCATAAGCAATACATGGCCGTGCTGCTCCAGCGTGGTGTTGATAGCCTGTGCCGTCTGCTGGATCGGCCCAAAGCCGGCCGACTTGCGGAACGCGTCAATGGCGGAAATCAGGTTGCTGCTGAGGTTGGCGCCCAGGTTGTCAATGTCGTCCTGGTGCTTCAGTGAGTAGTTCACATAGGGCAGGTCATGGGACGACGAGCCCAGGTACAGCACCAAATGCCGCTTGAACTCGCTCAACCCCTGATAGCCCACGCGCCGGCAGGCCCGTACCACGGTGGGTTTGCTGACCTTGGCCCGCAGCGAGGCCTGTTCGGCCGACATATCCAGAAATGCCTTGGGGTCGCTGCAGGCCAGCGCCATGACGCGTCGCTCGGACTCCGGCAGCCCGTCCAGCGCATGTTCAATGCGCTGGATGAAATAGCTTGCGTGGATGGAGGAGGGCGTTGTCATGGCCGGTACAAACAATGAATGTACCGATGTTACATAAAACCCTCGTTTTCATCAACTATTGCGTAACGAAGTTACTTGGTCTGCCGGGTCAGGTCTCGGGTGTTAGCACGGGGCCAGTCCCGCTGAAACGCTCCAACATCAGGTAAATCACCGGAGTGATGAACAGCGTGATGGCCTGGGAGAACACCAGCCCACCTACCACCGCCAGGCCGAGTGGCTGGCGCAGCTCTGCGCCCGCGCCCAGGCCCAGGGCAATGGGCAGGGCACCCATCAATGCGGCCATGGTGGTCATCATGATGGGGCGGAAACGCAGGATGCAGGCCTCGCGGATGGCCTGCGCGGGCGTCATCCCTTGGTGGCGCTGGGCGTCCAGCGCAAAGTCAATCATCATGATGGCGTTCTTCTTCACGATGCCGATCAAGAGCACGATGCCGATGGTGGCAATCAGTGTAAGGTCCTGCCCGAACAGCATCAGTGTCGCCAGCGCCCCCACGGCGGCTGATGGCAAGCCCGCCAGGATGGTGATGGGGTGGATATAGCTCTCGTAGAGCACCCCCAGCAGCACATAGATCACCAGCAGCGCGGCAACCACCAGGATGGTCTGGCTGCCCTGTGAGCTCTTGAACACTGCGGCATCACCACCGTAGGTGCTGATGATGGACACAGGCATCTGTATGGCCGCGCGGGCCGCATCGATCTTGGCCGTGGCATCGCCCAGCGCGGTGCCGGGAGCCAGGTTGAAGGACACCGTCACGGCCTGCAACTGGCCCACATGGTTAATGGACGAGGGCCCGACCGCACGCTCCACCGTGGTAAAGCTGGACATGGGCACCAGCGCGCCGGTGGAGGAGCGCACATAAATGCTGTTCAACGCTTGCTCGTCCTGTTTGGCTTCGGGTGCCACTTCCATGATGACCTGGTAGCTGTCGGTGGGCAGGTAGATGGTGGACACCTGGCGCTCCCCGAACGCGCTGAACAGCGCGGTGCGGATGGCGTCAATCGACACGCCCAGCGCATTGGCCCGGTCCCGGTCGATCTTGAGCTGGGCCTGCAAGCCACGCAGTTGCGCGTCGCTGGTCACATCGCGGAACACGGGGTCTGCGCGCAGTTTCTCCTGCAGCTTGGTGGCCCAGGTGTTGAGCTCGTCAGCCCGTACGCTTTGCAGGATGTACTGAAACTGTGCCTTGCTCTGGCGCCCGCCCAGCTGCAGGTTCTGGGTAGGCCGCATGAAAACGTTGATGCCGGCCACCGCGCGGAGTTGTTTGCGCAGGCCCTCCACCACCTTTTTCATGGGTTCGCGTTCGGCGGTGGGCTTGAGCGTCACAAACATGCGGCCGGTGTTTTGCGCACCGCTGCCGCCGTTGAAGGAGCTCACCGCAGCCACATTGCCGTCCTTACGGATGATTTCGGCGGCCCGCTCCTGCAGGCGCACCATCTCTGGAAAGGAGGTGTCTTCGCTGGCTTCGGTCGTGACCTGAATCTGTCCTATGTCTTCCTCGGGGAAGAAGCCCTTGGGGATGATGACCAGCAACCACGCGGTCGCTACAAAGGTGGCAATAGCCAGACCCACGATCAGTGCCCGGTGGGACAGCGCCTTGTCCAGCAGCCGGGTGTAGCCGGCCAGCAGCGCATTGAAACCGCGCTCGAAACTGCGCACCACGGCGCCCGGCTGCTTCATGTGGGCCTCGTCTGTCAGGAAGCGGCTGGCCAGCATGGGCACCAGCGTGAGCGACACAAAGGCCGACACCACGATGGACAGCCCCACCACCACGGCAAACTCGTGGAACAGCAGGCCAATCACCCCGGGCATGAAGAAGATGGGAATGAATACCGCGATCAGCGAGGTCGAAATCGAAACGATGGTGAAGCCCACTTCGCGCGCGCCACGCAGCGCGGCCTGGAAGGAGTTTTCACCGTGCTCCACATGGCGAATGATGTTCTCCAGCACCACGATGGCATCGTCCACCACCAAGCCCACTGCCAGTGTCAGGCCCAGCAGCGAGATGTTGTCCAGGCTGTACGACAGGCCCCACAGCAGGGCTACCGCGCCCACCAGCGAGACGGGAAGCGACAAAGCTGGAATGGCCGTGGCCACAAAGCGGCGCAGGAAGAGGAAGATGACCAGCACCACCAGCGCGATGGTGCCGATCAGCGTCAGGGTCACGTCGTGCAAGGCCTCGCGCACCGAGACGGAGCGGTCGTTGATCGGCGTGAGGCTGACCGACTGCGGCATCTGGCTTTGCAGCGCGGGCAGCGCGTTGCGAATCGAGTCGACCACACGCACGGTGTTGGCGCCGGGCTGGCGCTGGATGGCCAGGGTGATGGAGTTTTCGCCGTTCAGCGTGGCCCAGCTCTTGAGCGTTTCCAGGCTGTCTTCCACCACCGCCACATCGCGCAGCCGCACCGGGGTACCGCCCCGCGTGCTGACAATCAAGTCGGCAAACTCGGCCGCCGTACGCAGCTGTTTGTTGGCTTGCAAAACCAGGGTTTGCTTGGGCCCTTCCAGCGTGCCCACGGGCGTGTTCACGTTAGCGGCTTTCAGCGCCGCGCTGATTTCGTCCAGGCTGATGTTGCGGGTGGCCAGTGCCTCGGGCTGCACGCGCACGCGCACGGCATAGCGCTTGGCCCCGAAGATGTTGACCTGGGCCACACCATCCACGGTGGACAGCGTGGGAGAGATCAGATGCTCGGCATAGTCCTGCAGGTCGGCCGGCGAGAGCGAGGGCGAACGCAGCGCAATCAGCAGCACGGGCGCGTCCGCCGGGTTGACCTTGCGGTACGACGGCGGGTTGGTCATGTCCTGCGGCAGGGAGCGTTGCGCACGCAGCAACGCGGCCTGCACGTCCACCGCCGCTGCGTCAATATTGCGCGACTCTTCAAACTCCAGCGTCAGCGAGGTGCTGCCCAGCGTGCTGGTGGAGCTGATGGTCTTGAGTCCCGGCACGGTCTGGAATTGCTTTTCCAGCGGCAGCGCCACCGAGGTGGCCATGGTCTCGGGGCTGGCGCCCGGCAGGGACGCGGAGACGTTGATGACCGGTGTGTCGTAGCTGGGCAGCGCGGCCACGGGGATGCTGCGAAAGCCAATCACCCCGGCCAGCACGATGGCCAGGTTCAGCAGCACCGTCATCACCGGACGGCGGATAAACAGTTCGGAGAAGTTCATGGTGCGGCGGGCTTGGTAGTGTCTTGGGCTACGGCCTTGCCGTCTTTGTTCTCCTTGCTGCGTTCCACCACGGGGGCGTTGGGTCGCAGGTTCTGCTTGCCTTCCACCACCACGGTGTCGCCGGCCTGGATGCCGGTGACTGCGGCGTCACCGGCTTCCGCGTACACCAGTTTCACAGGACGCAGCACTGCCTTGCCATCTTCCACCACATACACGATGGTGCCGCGCGCGCCCTGGATGATGGCCGCCTGCGGCACCACCACGGCGCCCTGGATGGTGGATACGGTTTGCGAAATTTCCACGAATGCGCCGGGCCAGAGCTTGGCGTCCTTGTTGTCAAACACTGCCTTGGCCTTGACCGCGCCCGAGCTGGCGTCCACGAGGTTGTCCACAAACTGCAGGCGCCCCTTGAAAGCGCCACCGCTGTCCGCCAGTGTGGCTGTCACGCTGGCGCCGCCACCTTGCAACGCCTGCAGGGCGTCGCCCAGGTTGCGCTGGGGAATGCTGAACTGCACGCCAATCGGGTCCAGCTGTGTGATGGTGACCAGGGTGGTCACGTTGGCCTGCACCGCGCTGCCGGGGTACACATTGACCGCGCCGGCGCGGCCCGCATTCGGGGCAGTGATGCGCGAGTAAGACAGTGCCACACGTGCAGCATCAATGGCGGCCTGGTCGGCGGCCACGGTGGCCGTCACTGCCTCCACCTGGGCTTGGGCCGTGTCCACCGCGCCCTGCGAAATAAAGTTTTGCGTGAAGAGCTGTTGGGCCCGTTCGAACTGGCGCTTGGCGTCGGCCAGGCTGGCATTGTCTTTGGCCAACTGGGCGCGGGCCTTGGCGACGTTGGCCTCATCGGTGCGGGCGTCCAGTGTGAACAGCACCTGGCCCGCCTTGACGAACTGCCCTTCCTTGAAATGCACCTGGGCCACCGTGCTGGTGACCTGCGACTTGACGTCTACCGTGGTCAGCGGGGCAACGGTTCCCGTGGCCTTCAGGGTGACCGAGAGGTCGCGACTTTGGGCTTTGACCGTGCTGATGGTGGCGGGCGGCCCAGCCGGGGCGCTGGCTGAGGCCGCGGGTGCTGGCGCGGCGCCCGCCTGGGCCGCTGGGGTGTCGGACTTGCCCGAACACCCCAGGAGGGCCAGGGGCAGCACGGCGCCAAGAATAATCAGGGGAGAGCGGGCAAGGTTCATGGGCGACAACGACGTTGGGGTGGAAAACGGGGCAGAGTTGCCTATTTGGCAACCAACTCGCAATGCTAAGACATTGACGGCTGTTTACCCCACGCCTGCTGTCGGCTTTGTAAAACCTCCGTAAAGTTCGCCCCTACAGCGGCAGGCCCACGTAGTTCTCTGCCAATGCGGTGGACGCAGCCCGGGACTGCACCAGGTATTCCAGCTCGGCTTCCTGCAGCTTCTGGCCGATGGCGCCGTCGTTGGGCAGGCGGTGCATGAGGCTGGTGAACCACCAGGAAAAGCGCTCGCCTTTCCAGATGCGCTGCAGGCAGCGTTGCGAGTAATGGTCTATGCCCGCGGACGATTGCTCCTGGTAGTACTCGATGAAGGCGGTGCTCAGGTACTTCACATCGGTGGCCGCCAGGTTCAGCCCCTTGGCGCCCGTGGGGGGCACGATGTGGGCGGCATCGCCGGCCAGAAACATCCGGCCAAAGCGCATGGGTTCGGCCACAAAGCTGCGCAGCGGTGCAATGCTCTTTTCCAGTGATGGGCCGGTTACCAGCGCGGCGCGCGCCTCGGGGTCCAGGCGCAGGCGCAGCTCTTGCCAGAAGGCCTCGTCCGACCAGTCGCTGGCCTTGTCGGTGAGTGGCACTTGCAGGTAGTAACGGCTGCGCGTGCTGCTGCGCTGCGAACACAGTGCAAACCCGCGGCTGCTGTTCACGTAAATGAGTTCGTGGTGTACCGGGGGCGTATCGGCCAGCAGGCCCAGCCAGCCAAAGGGGTAGACCTTCTCGTACTCGGTGATGGCGCCCTGTGGCACGCTGGCACGGCACACGCCGTGGAAGCCGTCGCAGCCCGCGATGAAGTCGCAAACAATCTCATGGGTCTGCCCGTTTTTCTCATAGCGCACGCGGGGCTGGGCGCTGTCAAAGTCGTGCACCGTGAGATTGCCTGCTTGGTAGATGGTGGGCAGGCCGGCGGCCTGGCGCGCCTCCATCAGGTCGCGCGTCAGTTCGGTTTGGCCATAGACCATGACCTGGCGCCCGCCTGTCAGGGTGTGCATGTCAATGCGGTGGCGTTCGCCACCAAACAACAGGTCAAAGCCACCATGCACCAGGCCTTCACGCTGCATGCGCTGGCCGACACCGGCCTCCATCAGCAGGTCGGTGGTTACTTGCTCCAGGATGCCGGCGCGAATGCGCGAGAGCACATAGTCGCCAGTCTGGCGTTCCAGGATGACCGCATCAATACCGGCCTTGTGCAAGAGCTGGCCGAGCAGGAGGCCGGAGGGACCGGCTCCGATGATGGCGACTTGGGTGCGCATGAAAACTCCGTGTTCGTGGGATGTTCCCAGCTTAGGCAGCCGCCGCCGCTTTGGCATCCCGCGGGCCGCTCTGTTGCGCGGTGAATGGAGTGGCTGCGCGATAATCGCGCAAAAAATAACCTGCCCAAAGGCCGCTCCATGATCCCTGCCTCCACCCTGCACCCCAGCACCATTGCCCCGGCGGACCTGATTGCCGGCATGGCCAAGGGCATGGCGGTGCTGGAGAGCTTTGACACCGAGCGCCAGCGCCTGAACGCCACGCTGGCGGCCCAGCGCGCCGGCATCACGCGCGCTGCTGCGCGGCGCCACCTGCTGACGCTGGCCTACCTGGGGTACCTGGAAACGGACGGCAGCTACTACTGGCTCTCCAGCAAGGTACTGCGCTTCTCGGGCAGCTACCTGTCGTCGGCCCGGCTGCCGCGCGTGCTGCAGCCCACGCTGAATCGGCTGGCCGCGCAAACGCAGGAGTCGTTCTCGGCGGTGGTGCTCGATGCGGACGAGGTGGTCATCGTGGCGCGCAGCGGCAATGACTGGCGCAGCTCTCCGTCTGGCAAGGCCCAGGTGCTGGCCTATGGCTTGCATCTGGGCGCACGCCTGCCGGTACACGCCACGTCCACCGGACGGGTGCTGTTGGCCGCGCTGCCCAAGCCCGCGCTCAATGCTTGGCTCAAGGCCCACACCCTGCGCCGCCTCACTGCCCACACGGTGACCGAGCCCAAGGTATTGCGAACCTTGGTGGAACAGGCGCGGCGCCAGGACTACTGCTTGGCCAGCGAGGAACATGAGCTGGGTGTGCAGGCGCTGGCTGTGCCGCTGCGCAACCTGCATGGTGACACGGTGGGCGCCCTCAATGTGGTGGCGGCGCCGCACCGGCTGACGCTGGAAGACATGCAGCGCGAGCTGCTGCCGGTGCTGCAAGACGCGGCCCGCGAACTGCGCGCCATGCTTTAGGGGCGGGGTACCTGCATAAAATGGGTCTGCACCCTCCGGCTTGCCGGTTTCTTTTCACCGGAACTCCCTATGCCGTTTTCATCTCTGGGCCTGTCGCCCGCATTGGCCCATGCCATGGTGGCCCAGGGCCACAGCCTGCCCACCCCCATCCAGACCGCCGCCATTCCTGTGGCGCTGGCCGGGCGTGATGTGCTGGCCGCGGCTCAGACGGGTTCGGGCAAAACCGCCGCCTTTGCGCTGGTGCTGTTGCAGCAGCTGGCCCAAGCCCCATCGAACAAGCCTCGTGTGGCGCGCGCCCTGGTGGTGGTGCCCACGCGCGAGCTGGCCACCCAGGTGGGCGACACCCTGCGCACGCTGGCCCAGCACGCGGGGCAGGCCGCCAAGGTCACCGTTGTTTTTGGCGGTGTCTCCATCAACCCGCAAATGATGGGCCTGCGCGGTGGCACCGACATTGTGGTGGCCACCCCCGGGCGCTTGCTGGACCTGCTGGAGCGCAACGCACTGACGCTGGGCGGCGTGCGCACCCTGGTGCTGGACGAGGCCGACCGCCTCATGGACCTGGGCTTTGCCGAGGAGCTGGAGCGCATTCGCGCTGCACTGCCCGCGCGCCACCAGAGCCTGCTGTACTCGGCCACCTTTCCGCCCGCGGTGCGCGCTATGGCGCAAACCGTGCTGCATGAGCCCGAAGAGATCACCGTGGTGTCCGAACCCGCAGACATGCCGGACATTACCCAGCGCGCCATCGCGGTGGACGCACCCCAGCGCACCCAGTTGTTGCGCCACCTGATTACCCAGCACGGCTGGAGCCGGGTGCTGGTGTTTGTGGCCACCAAGCATGCGGCCGAGGTGGTGGCGGACAAGCTGCGCCGCGCAGGTTTGCTGGCCGAACCGTTTCACGCCCAGCTCAGCCAGGGCAAGCGCACCCAGGTGCTGATGGACTTCAAGGCCTCGGCCATTGGGGTCGTGGTGGCGACCGATGTGGCTGCGCGCGGTATCGACATCAGTGACTTGCCGGTGGTGGTGAACTACGACCTGCCGCGCTCCGCCACCGACTACACCCACCGTATAGGCCGCACGGCACGTGCCGGTGCCAGCGGGTTGGCGGTGAGCTTTGTCACTGCTGACATGGAGGCGCATTTCCGCCTCATCGAGAAGCGCCATCGCACACCGGTTCCGCGCGAAGAGGTGGCTGGCTTTGAGC
Source organism: Rhodoferax sp. GW821-FHT09E07 (assembly GCF_059416145.1). NCBI lineage: Bacteria > Pseudomonadati > Pseudomonadota > Betaproteobacteria > Burkholderiales > Comamonadaceae > Rhodoferax > Rhodoferax sp. GW821-FHT09E07. Next base: position 28,245 of record NZ_JBWKOP010000009.1, read on the forward strand.
CCGCGCCGCGTGCCAGCCATGCCCCGGGTGGCAGCGCGGGGGGCGGAATCAAGGGCCACCGGCCCAGCAAGAAAGACAAGCTGCGCGCCGCCGGCTTGCTGCCACCGCTGTCCTGATTGCTATGAAAATGGAAGCTACTTGCGCAATGAATACGGGGGCTAGAGGCTGATTTGACTTAAAACTGGGGGTGCGAATGCCGGACTACCGTTTGCTGTTTGTGTGCATGGGCAACATCTGCCGCAGCCCCACGGCCCATGGCGTGATGCGCCACAAGGTGCAGCAGCGGGGCTGGCAGGACCGGGTGCAGGTGGACTCCGCCGGCACCCACAACTACCACCCCGGCGAGGCGCCGGACCCACGCTCCCAGACCCACGCTGCCCGGCGTGGCTATGACCTCTCGGACCTGCGCGCACGCCAGCTGGCGGCGGCCGACTTTGCGCGTTCAGATCTGATTCTGGTGATGGACTGGGACAACCTGGCACTGGCGCAAGACCTGTGCCCGCCCGCCCACCAGGCCAAGTTGCGCCGCCTGACCGAGTTTTGCCAGCACCATGACAGCCCCGTGGTACCCGACCCGTACTACGGCGGCGCGGGTGGCTTCGACGCCGTGCTCGATCTGGTGGAGGATGCCTGCGATGGCCTGCTCCTGCATGTGCAGCGCCAGCTGCGCTGACCTTTCCTTGCCCACACCATGTCCGACGACTACCAAATCGACATTCCCCAGAGCTTTCTGGCGCTGTACACCGACAGCCGCCGCAACCGCCTGCACACCCCGTGGCAAGAGGTGGCCCAGCGCTATGAGCTGTGCGAAGACCTGGCCAACCTGCTGACCGGCACGGCGCGCGATATGGAGTTCGGCCTGGGGCTGACTGACGGGGACGTGCTCACGCGCTGCCACCAGGGTTTGCTGGGTGAAGCGGCTGTGGTTACGCCCGCCGAAGCGCAGTGGGTGGTGAGTCGTCTGGCCGAGCTGCTGGACTGGGCGATGCCCCTCTGGGTTACCGAAAATCGGTAACCATTAGGTAACTTGATTACTTAAATCTGGAAATTCGTATCGAAAGGTGCTTCGGTCACTTCATTGGTCAAAATCGGTTTTGAAAATTGAAGGAAAAGCAGATTTTCAAGGGTTTACCCTGACGGAATATGTTTGTAATCTGGTTACATTTTGCTGCGTGGCGAGGCGCCGCAGGTCAACCGCAAGGAGCATGCATATGAGTCAGTCCGATGTCCGTTTGCGCGGAATCGTTAAAAACTACGGCAAGGCGGATGTCATCCATGGCATCGATTTGGACATCGAACCCGGCGAGTTCACGGTGTTCGTGGGGCCCTCCGGTTGCGGCAAGACCACGCTGCTGCGCATGATTGCCGGCCTGGAAGAAATCTCCGGTGGCGACCTCAATATCGGCGGCGTGCGTGTGAATGACCTGGGCCCGTCCGAACGCGGTGTGGCCATGGTGTTCCAGAGTTACGCGCTCTACCCCCACAAGACCGTGTTTGACAACATGGCGTTCGCCCTGAAGATTGCCAAGACGCCCAAGGCCGAAATCGAGCGCCGCGTGCGCGAGGCCTCCGAGATCTTGCAGCTCACCGAGTACCTGGACCGCCTGCCCAAAGCCCTGTCGGGCGGCCAGCGCCAGCGTGTGGCCATTGGCCGTGCCATCGTGCGCGACCCCAAGGTGTTTTTGTTTGACGAGCCGCTCTCTAACCTGGATGCGGCCCTGCGGACCAAGATGCGCGTGGAACTGGCCACCCTGCACCGCCGCCTGGGCGCGACCATGGTGTACGTGACGCACGACCAGGTCGAGGCGATGACGCTGGCCGACAAGATCGTGGTGCTCAACAAGGGCCGGGTCGAGCAGGTGGGCCGACCGCTGGAGCTCTACAACAAGCCCGCCAGCCTGTTTGTGGCCAGCTTCATTGGCTCGCCCCAGATGAACCTGATTGGCGGCGAATTTGCCGCCCGCCACAACGTGGCGACCATAGGCTTGCGCCCCGAGCACCTCAAGGTGCAGGCGGGTGGCCCCATCCAGGGCACGCTCAAACATTCGGAGCAACTGGGCAACGAGACCTTTGCCTATGTCACCGCTGGGGAGCACGGCGATATCACTGCCCGCATGGATGGCACGCTGGCACTGGAGCCCGGCAACACCATCGAGCTGGGTTTTGCACCCGAGCACCTGTACCGCTTCAACGCCGAGGGGCGGCGCGTCGATTGACGCGGTGCCCCATTTTTTTAACGCACCACGGATGGGCCGTGGCGCACCAAGAGGAGAAGAGACGATGTTCAAGAAAACCGTAATCGCCGGAGCGTCTGCTCTGGCAATGGGCACCCTGGTCAGCCCGGCCATGGCTGCCGCTGACTACAAAGGCCCGAATCTGAAGGGTGAAGTGGTCACCATCACCTGTCCCTGGACTGGCGCCGAAGAGGTGTCGTTCCAGAAGGTGATCGACGGCTTTGAAAAAGCCACTGGCGCGACTGTGAAGCACTCCTGCTCGCAAAGCTCCGAACAACAAATCGTGATCGACATCAAGGCCGGTTCGCCGTCCAACATCTCGGTTTTCCCCCAGCCCGGTCTGGCTGCCAACATGGCGGCCATCGGCGGCCTGGTGCCTCTGGGCGAAAAGTCCAAAGAATGGGTGAAGAAGAACTACGCCGCAGGCAATTCCTGGGCAGACCTGGGTACCTACGCCAACAAGGCCGGCAAGAAAGAGTTCTATGGCTTGTTCTACAACGTGAACGTGAAGAGCCTGGTCTGGTACATCCCTGAGAACTTCAAGGAAAAGGGCTACAAAGTGCCCAAGACCATGGAGGCGCTCAAGGATCTGACCAAGAAGATTGCGGCTGACGGTGGCAAACCTTGGTGTATCGGTCTGGGCAGCGATGCAGCGACTGGCTGGCCCGCTACCGACTGGGTGGAAGACTTTATGTTGCGTACGCAACCGCCAGAAGTTTATGACGGCTGGGTCAACAATACGGTCAAGTTCAATGACCCACGCGTTGTAGCGGCAATTGAAGAGTACGGCTGGTTCGCCAAGAACGACGCCTATGTGGATGGCGGCGCCAAGGCCGTGGCCACGGTGAGCTTCAAGGACAGCCCCAAGGGCCTGTTTGGTTCGCCTCCCAAGTGCTACATGCACCGCCAAGCCTCCTTCATTCCTGCCTTCTTCCCTGAAGGCAAGGCCGAAGATGCTGACTTCTTCTATTTCCCTTCGTATGCCAGCAAAAAGCTGGGTAACCCCGTGGAAGGTGGCGGCACGATCCTGACCATCACCAAGGACAGCAAGGCCGCCCACGCCTTCATGGACTACATGCAAAGCCCGCAAGCGCATGAAATCTGGATGGCGGACGGCCCCGGCTTCCTGACACCGCACAAGGGTGTGGACCTGGACAAGTACAAGACCAAGGCCCAGAAGAAGCAAGGCGAGATCCTGTTGAACGCCACCACCTTCCGCTTTGACGGTTCCGACCTGATGCCTGGCGCTGTGGGTGCTGGCAGCTTCTGGAAGGGCATGGTCAACTACTCGGGCGGCCAAACTGCGCAGCAAGTGGCTGACGAAATCCAGAAGAGCTGGGACGCGATCAAGTAAGCATCTCCTCGAGCGCGCCCTGGTGGCGCGTCTTCAGGCCGGCGGCTCCGTGCTGCCGGCCTTTTTGAAACCCTTTCACGATACGCAAAAGAGTTGATCCCATGACCGATCAAATCCTCCAGACCATAACCGCTGTGGTGGTCAGCATTGCGTTTTGCCTGCTGTACTTTGCCGGCTCCAACTTTCTGTTGGACAAGATTGTTCATGTGCCGCTGGGGCAGAAACACCAGCGCGAGCGAGTCCGCTCCGGTGTGCGGCCCTGGCTGTTCTTGGCTCCCGCGCTGCTGTTGCTGGGCATCTATTTGCTGTATCCGCTGTTTGAGACGTTCCGTCTCAGTTTCTTCGATGCCACCGGCGAACAGTTCGTCGGCTTGGCCAACTACCAATGGGTGTTGGTAGACCAGAATTTCCTGCTCACCATTCGCAACAACTTCCTGTGGCTCGTGGTGGTGCCCGCAGCCGCGACGGGCCTGGGTCTGGTGGTGGCCGTGCTGGCCGACCGCGTGTGGTGGGGCGGTTTTGCCAAGTCCATGGTGTTCATGCCCATGGCGATCAGCTTTGTGGGGGCCAGCGTGATCTGGAAGTTTGTCTATGACTTCCGCGGCCCCGAGTCGGACCAGATCGGCATTCTGAATGCCATCGTCGTGGGACTGGGTGGCCAGCCACACGCCTGGGTCACCGTGCCGTTCTGGAATAACTTTTTCCTCATGGCCATCCTGATCTGGATCCAGACTGGCTTTGCCATGGTGATCCTGTCGGCCGCGCTGCGTGGCGTGCCGAATGAAACCATCGAAGCGGCCCGCATTGACGGCGCCAGCGAGCTGCAAATCTTTTTCGAAATCATGGTGCCCCAGGTCATGTCCACCATCCTCGTGGTGTGGACCACCATCACCATCACCGTGCTCAAGGTGTTTGACATCGTGATGGCCATGACCGGCGGCCAGTGGGACACCAGCGTGTTGGCCAATCTGATGTACGACTGGATGTTCCGCGGTGGTGGCGACTATGGCCGTAGTTCCACGCTGGCCATGGTGCTCATGTTTGCGGTAGTGCCTGTCATGGCATTCAACATCCGCCGTTTCCGGACCGAGGAGGCCCAGCGATGAAAAAATACTTCAGCTTCCCCTCCATTGCCGCGCAGCTGCTGCTCTTGGCCATTGTGGTGCTGTGGGTACTGCCCACCTTCGGTTTGCTGGTGTCCAGCTTTCGCGACAAGCAGCAGCTGGCGTCCAGCGGATGGTGGACCGCGATGTCCACGCAGACGCGCTCCGACATGCGCCGTACCGCGGGTGCGCAAAGCCTGGTCAAGGAAGGCAATCGCTATGTAATCAGCGGCCGTCTCTTCCCCGAGCAGTCGGGTATCAAGATCAAGAAGTTCTCTCTCAAGTCGGGCAACCCAGGAGAGTTTGCCGCGGGCACGGCTGCAGAGGTAGCCGATGGCCAAGTGTTTGACGAAGAAGACGGCCAGCCCGATGGCACGCTGACGGTACAGGCCGATGGCAGCTACCGCCTGGAGCTGAATCAGAACTACGACAAGGACCGCGGTGTGCGCGTGTTCTATGTGGCCGAGTCGCCCCCTGTGTTTCTCACACAAAACTACGAAAAAGTGGTGGCATCCGAAGGCGTGGGCCAGGCTTTCCTGAACACGTTCAAGGTCACCATTCCGGCCACCTTCATTCCCATCCTGATTGCTGCGTTTGCGGCCTACGCCTTCAGCTGGATGGAGTTTCCCGGGCGCAAATGGCTGTTTGTGGTGGTGGTGGGCCTGCTGGTGGTGCCGCTGCAGATGTCGCTGATTCCGCTATTGCGCCTGTACAACCAGGTGGGGGAGGCGGTGGGGGTGGACTCCAAGTCCTACCTGGGGGTGTGGCTTGCGCACTCGGCCTTTGGCCTGCCGCTGGCCATCTATCTGCTGCGCAATTACATTGCCTCGTTGCCGCGCGACATCATCGAAAGCGCGCGCATGGATGGCGCCTCGCACTTCCAGATTTTCCTGGGCATCGTGTTGCCGCTGTCCATTCCCGCGCTGGCCAGCTTCGCGATCTTCCAGTTCCTCTGGGTGTGGAACGATTTTCTGATTGCGCTGGTATTCCTGGGCAAGGCCCCGGACCAGATCGTGTTGACCATCAAGCTCAATGACCTGTTGGGTTCCCGCGGCGAGAGCTGGGAAATCCTCACGGCCAGCGCCTTTGTATCCATCGCGGTGCCGGTCGCCGTGTTCTTCTCCCTCCAACGTTTCTTTGTGCGCGGCCTGCTGTCGGGCTCGGTCAAGTAACGCCCTTATTTCTTTTCTTCCGTATGACAAAAGCATCCAACGACAACTGGTGGCGCGGCGGCGTCATCTACCAAATCTACCCCCGCAGTTTTGCAGACAGCAACGGCGACGGCATTGGGGACCTGGACGGCATCACCGCCAAGCTGGACTATGTGGCGGCGCTGGGCGCAGATGGCATCTGGCTCTCGCCCTTCTTCAAGAGCCCGATGAAGGACTTTGGCTACGACGTCAGCGACTACTGCGACGTGGATCCCATGTTCGGTACCGTGACCGATTTCCGCAAATTGGTGGACCGCGCCCATGCGCTGGGCCTCAAGGTCATGATTGACCAAGTTCTCTCTCACAGCTCGGACCAGCACCCCTGGTTTGTGGAGAGTCGCTCCAGCTTGAGCAACCCCAAGGCCGATTGGTATGTGTGGGCCGACGCCAAGAGCGACGGCACGCCGCCCAACAACTGGCTCTCCATTTTTGGCGGTAGCGCCTGGCAGTGGGATACGCGTCGCTGCCAGTACTACATGCACAACTTCCTGACCAGCCAACCGGATCTGAATTTCCACAACCCCGAGGTGCAAAACGCCTTGCTGGACACGGTGAAGTTCTGGTTGGACCTCGGTGTGGACGGCTACCGCCTTGACACGGCCAACTTCTACTTTCACGACGCGCAGTTGCGCGACAACCCCGCGCGTGGCCGCCCCGATGGAGAAGACCCCGCGGTCAATGCCGTGAATCCCTATGGCTGGCAGTGGCACAAGCATGACAAGAGCCAGCCCGAGAATCTGGTCTTTCTCCGCCGCTTGCGCGCCCTGCTGGACCAGTACCCCAACACCACGATGGTGGGCGAAATTGGCGATGACGACGGCCTGGGCCGTGTGGCCGAGTACACCAGCGGCGGCGACAAGCTGCATATGGCCTACTGCTTTGACCTGCTGGGTACTGCCCACAGTGCGGCGCATTTCCGCAGCTTCGTGCAACGGTTTGAAGAAGTGGCACCCGGGGGCTGGCCCTGCTGGGCCCTGTCCAACCACGACGTAGTGCGTGTGGCCAGCCGCTGGGGCAGCGCAGGCCAGTCTGCCCATCCCGACCTCTTGCGCCTGGGTGCTGCGTTGCAGATGAGCCTGCGCGGCTCGCCCTGTATTTACCAGGGCGACGAGCTGGGGCTGCCCGAGGCAGACATTGCGTTCGAGGATCTGCAAGACCCCTATGGCATCACCATGTGGCCGGAGTTCAAGGGTCGCGACGGTTGCCGCACCGCTCACCCATGGTCCAAGGACTCGGCGGATCTGGGCTTTTCCAGCGCCGCCAAACCCGCGGCACCGTGGCTGCCTGTGATCGAGCCGCACCGCGCGCTGGCGGTGGATGTGCAGGAGCGGGATTCGGGTTCCTTGCTTCACTTCTACCGCGCGCTGCTGCGCTGGCGCAAGACGCAGCCGGCGTTGGTGAGCGGTACGTTGACGGTACTACCCCCCCACCCGCAGGTGCTGGCCTTTGTGCGCGCCTTTGAAGGCACGCAACTGCTGTGTGTCTTCAACTTCAGCGACACGGCCGCGCAGTGGGACATTCCCGCTGCCTATGCGGGTGCAAGTGCCGTGCCCGGCAGCGGCTTGGCCGATGTGGCCCGTGCAGGCAACACGTTGCAACTGGCCCCTTGGGGCGGTGCTTACTACCGCTTGGGCTGAGGCGGGCCCACCATGGCTGTTGCGCGTACCACTACGCCCGCCGACTGGAAACAGTCGGTGGTCTACCAGATCTACCCGCGCAGTTTTTGCGACAGCAATGGGGATGGCATCGGTGACTTGCCAGGCATCACCTCCAAACTCGACTACCTGCAAACGCTCGGGGTAGATGTGGTCTGGCTCTCGCCGGTCTATCGTTCGCCCAACGATGACAACGGCTACGACATCAGCGACTACCGCGCCATCATGGACGAGTTTGGCAGCATGGCCGACTTCGACGCCATGCTGGAGGGTATGCACGCACGTGGCATACGCTTAATGATGGACCTGGTGGTCAACCACACATCGGACGAGCATCCCTGGTTCCAGCAGGCCCGCCAAAGCCGCGATAACCCGTACCACGACTACTACATCTGGCGCGACATGCCGACCGACGGCAGCCTGCCCAACAATTGGGAGGCAGCGTTCAGCGGATCGGTGTGGGAGCCCAACCCGGCCACGGGCGAGTACTACCTGCACATGTTCTCCAAGAAGCAGCCCGACTTGAACTGGGAGAACCCCAAGGTCCGGCAGGAGGTCTACGCATTGATGCGCTTCTGGTTGGACAAGGGGGTGGATGGTTTTCGCATGGATGTCATCAACATGATCTCCAAGCCCGCGGGCCTGGCCGATGCGCCGGTCATCCGTGGCGGATATTTACAGCCCAGCTTTGGCATGGTGACCAATGGCCCCCGCCTACTGGAGTTTCTGCGCGAGATGAAGGCACAGGTGCTGGACCACTATGACACCCTCACGGTGGGGGAAGCGCCGCTGGCCACCATCCAGCAGGGCATGGATATCACCAACGCACAGACAGGCGCGCTGAACATGTTGTTCCAGTTCGAGCACATGGACCTGGACGCCATCCCCGGCGATGGCCGCGGCAAATGGGCGCTCAAGCCCTTGGCGCTGGCCGATCTCAAGGCCAGCATGTCACGCTGGCAGGACGCGCTGTGGCAGACCGGCTGGAACAGTCTGTATCTGAGCAACCATGACCAGCCGCGCCCCGTGTCGCGCTGGGGGGACGACGGTGTGCACCGTGTGGCCTCGGCCAAAATGCTCGCCACCTTTCTGCACGGCATGCAGGGCACGCCCTACGTGTACCAGGGAGAAGAACTGGGTATGACCAATGTGCGGTTTTCGCAGATTGAGGACTACCGCGACATTGAGACCCTGAACATGTACCGCGAAGCGGTGCAGGACCGACAGGAGTCGCCCAAAGAGGTGTTGGCACGCATCTACGCCAAGAGCCGTGACAACGCACGCACGCCCATGCAGTGGAATGCGTCGGCGCACGGTGGCTTTACCACGGGCACACCCTGGATCCAGAGCAACCCGAACCATTCCACAGTGAATGCGGCGCAGGCCCAGACGGATGCGGATTCTGTCTGGCACTACTACCGTCGGCTGATTGCCCTGCGCAAAAGCACGCCCGCGCTGGTCCAGGGACGCTATGCATTGCTGCTGCCAGACGATCCTGCCGTATACGCATATACCCGTACACTGGGTGACGCGGTGTTGTTGGTGGTCTGCAACTTCACGGGCGCCGAGCAGCCCTTTACCCTGCCAGCCCAGGTGGCGGTGAACCAGCAAGAGCCGCTGATTGCCAATTACGCGGTAGACCCAACGCAGAGTGTGCGCCGCTTCACCTTGCGTCCCTTCGAAGCGCGGATCGTCGCTTTGCGTTAAGGTTCGTGGCCATGACAGTGCCCGACCGCCCCCGCCTCAACATGATCGCAGGCCCCTTACTGGGCGAATTTTTGTTGGGCATGAGTGTGGCCATGGGCGGCTTGTGGTTGGCCTCGCACACTTCGGATGCGGCGGCTGGCGCCTTTGGGCTGGTGAACCAGATTCTCGAAACCCTGTTCGTGGTGTTTCGCGTGCTGGCCATTGGCCTGGGCGTAGTGGTCACCCAGTATCTGGGTGGGCAGCAACATGCCTCGGCACGACGCGCCGCGTTGTTGGCACTGGGCGCCAGCACCTGGGCTGGGGTTTTGGTGGTGTGCATCGTAGTGGCGGGCAACGACCTGGTGTTGGACTGGCTCAACGCGCCTGACCAGATCGTGGTGCTGGCTGCTCCCTATCTGCAGTGGTTTGCGCCCGCACTGATGCTGGAAGCCTACAACCTCAGCATGGCATCGGTTTTGCGGGCACACCTGCATTCCAGGGATTCGCTCAAGGTCATGGTGGTGATGCACAGCAGCCATTTGCTGCTGGCGGCGCTGCTGATGCGCGACTGGGGCGAGTGGGATGGCTTGGGCCTGGAGGGCTACGCGATTGCCATGCTGATCAGCCGTGCGCTGGGGCTGGTCATGCATTTGTGGTTCTGGCGCATCCGCATGCAACTGGTGCCGCGCTGGCGCGATTGGTGGGCTGCTGCTTGGAAAGATTTGGCGCCTGTGTTGCGCGTGGGGCTACCCGGCGCAGGGGTGGAGGTGGCCTACCGGGGTGCGTTCATGGTGTCGCTGGCTGCCACAGCGCGTCTCGGTGTCACGGCACTGGCCACCCATTCGTACACGCTGCAATTGCTGAAGTACGTGCTACTCACTAGCATGGCCATTGGCTGGGCCTGCGAGATCATGGTGGGGCGGCTGGTGGGAGCGGGCGACCTGCGCGTGGCCAATGGGTTGGTACGTAAGGCGGTGCGCAACGGCTTGCTGGCTTCGGGGTCGCTGGCCTTGTTGGCGGCGCTCGGCGCACCCTGGCTCATGCGCATCTTCACCAAAGATCCGGCGGTGATTCACGCGGCGCAAACGCTGCTGTGGTTGTCGTTGTTGCTGGAAACGGGCCGCGTGTTTAACCTGATTTTGAATGGCGCGCTGCGGGCTACGGGGGATGCGCTGTACCCCGCCGCCTCCAGCGTAGCTTCGCTGATCCTGGTGCTGGGCGTGGGCTCGTTCTGGCTGGGCCGTTTGTTGGGCTTGCCTGGCATCTGGCTGGCCTATGCCATCGACGAGTGGATACGCGGGCTGCTGTTGCTGGCCCGCTGGCTGTGGCGCGGTTGGTTGCCCAACGCGCGCGACAGCCGCCGACGCCTGCGCGCCGGCGGTTGAGGCCTAGCCGAAGGTGCAGGGCAGCACGCCCTGTACGCCTGGCTCCAGCACGAAGATGCTGCCCGCCAGGGGGTAGCGCTCCAAGGTCGCGGCATCCAGTCCAATGCGCGCGCTGGTCACCAGCAGCACGTCCAGATTGGGCCCGCCAAAGGCCATGCTGGTGATCTGCGGTGCTGGCAAGTTGATGGTGCGCAGCAGCCCGCCCGCCGGCGTTAACTGGCGGATGCAGGCGCCGCCCCAGAAGGCCACCCACACATTGCCGTCGCGGTCCAGCGTCATGCCGTCGGGCGAGCCTTGCTCGCCACCAAAGGTGTTCCACACGGCCTTATTCGACAGTTCGCCCTGCGCCGACAGGTCGTAGCGGTAAACGGTCTCCAGAAAGGAGTCGGTGTGCAGCATCCAGCTCGCATCATGTGCAATGGCCGGACCGTTGGCAATATAGATGCCGCTTTCCACCACGTCGAACGCGCCGCTGGGCTGGAGCCTTGTGAGGCGGCCGCGTTGCAGGCTGGCATCGTCGTTGTGCATGGAGCCGGCCCAGATGCGGCCATGGCAGTCGGCCTTGGCGTCGTTCAGGCGCACCAGAGGTTCGTCCGGGTGCGGGCTGCCGACGGGTTCGATGCGCAAACTGGGCTCCAGCCACAGGCGCACAAAGCCTGATTGCAGGCCGGCCATGAAGCCGTCTCCGTCGGCGCGCGGTATCAGCCAGCAAATGCGCTCGGGCATGGACCAGCTCTGGCGGGCATCGGTCGCCGGCGTCCAGGCGTGCAAGGCTTTGCCGTGGATGTCGACGAAGAAAAAACGCGCACTGGCGGCGTGCCACAGCGGACCTTCGCCCAGCAGCAGCTCGGCAGGCCAGACGCTGCGAACGGTAGGGGGGCTCAGGTCCATCCGGCGTCCACCACAAAGTCTTGCGCCGTCACCATGCGGCTGTCATCGGCGGAGAGGAACAGGGCCATATTGGCCACGTCACTGCCCACAATGCGGCCGGGCAGGCACTGGTTCTCATCCATGGCTTTTTCGCCAGCTTCATCCACCCACATGGTGAGCTGCTTCTCGGTCATGATCCAGCCGGGCGAGAGCGTGTTCACGCGGATGTTGAGCTTGCCCAGGTCGCGTGCCAGGCTGCGCGACAAGCCCACCGTAGCGGACTTGCAGGTAGCATACACCGGGTAGCCGGCGCCCTTGATCATCCAGCTGATGGAGCCCAAATTCACGATGGCACCGCCGCCCAAACGCTTCATGCCCTCGACCACGGATTGGGCCGCGAAGAAAGCGGGACGCAGGTTAATGGCGACGCGCCAGTCAAAGTCGTCCGGGGTCACGTCAGCCAGGTCGTGACGCTGGTCGTTGGCCACGTTGTTCACCAGCACGCCGATGTCGCCAAAGCGTTCGGCCGTGGTGGCAATGGCCGCCTTCAGCGCGGCCACATCCGCGGCGTCGCTTTGCAGGAACAGCGGCGTGGGGCCGTAGGCAGAGGCCGCTTCAATGACTTGGGCCGCGGACTCGGCATTGCGGCCCGTGAAAGCCACTTGTGCGCCTTGGCGCGCGTAGGCAATCACGATATCCGCACCAATGCCCGAGCTACCGCCCGTGACGAAGACCGTACGTCCAGCAAGGCTGGGGTACTTGGCGTAGTTGGAAAGGGGTGGGGTTTGCATAGGTGTCAGTGAAAGTTGCTTCCAAATTGTAGCGGGAATGTTTAAATCATCATACAAATAATTGATTCCTCGTCTGTCATGCGGCAGGGGGGATCACTGCGCGTTTCATGAGGGAACGGGTGTCAGACAGCATGCCCGCCATGCGGTGCAGCGCACTTTGCGCGTCACGCGCTTGGATGGCTTCAAACACCTTCTGATGGTCGGGCAGTGCCTGCTTGAAATTCTCGGACGTGCGGGCACTCACCGCCAGCAGTGACTCCAGCGCGCTGCCGATGATGGCGGCCAGGGGCATGAGCAGCGGGTTGTTGGTCGCCTTGAGTACGGCGGTGTGGAAGGCCAGGTCGGCCTGTACCCACTCGCTGATGTGGCTCGCGTCCTGCATGGCGTCGAGTGCCCGCGCAATGTCTGCCAGTTGCTCAGGCCGGTGGCTGGTGGCGGCCAGGGCTGCGGCAGAGGGCTCGATGATTTCACGCAGCTCAGTCAGGTGTTGCAGAAACTCGGCATCCGCACCCGTGGCGCAGCGCCAGGCCAGGATGTCGGGATCCAGCAGGTTCCATTGCTCGGTCGTGCGTACCCGGGTGCCAATGCGCGGTCGAGGCTCCAGCAGGCCCTTGGCCGCCAGCACCTTGATGGCCTCGCGCAACGCAGTGCGGCTGACCGCAAGCTCGGTGCAAAGCTGGTCTTCATTGGGCAGCAAGGCTCCGGCTGCATAGACGCCGCCCACCACCCGGCGCCCCAACTCGTGCACCACCTGGCCGTGCAAGTTGCGCCCGGCGTAGGTGGCGTGGGAAGGGACTGCGGTGGACTTCATGGGGCAGGGGAATAGGCTAATGCGGCACAATCGGGTTTAATCATCATATGTTTAAATTTGCCTGAACATCCTCTGTGAACTCTAAAAATATGGCCGCCAACCCTGTTGTTTCCATTGTCGGTGTGGACTGGGGTACCACCCACCGCCGCGCGTATGCCATTGCAAGCGAGGGCGTGCTGGTGCGCGAAGTCTCTGATTCTGATGGTGCGCTGGCCTGCAAAGGTCGTTTTCCCGCAGCACTCGACGCAGCTTTGCAAGCGTTGGAGGTGCAGGGCGCCGGTGTCGTGCTGGCGGGCATGGTGGGTAGCGCCTTGGGTTGGCACGAGGTGCCCTATGTGGACGCCAGCGTGCCCGTGCAGGACCTGGCTGCCCATGCCATGCGAGTGCCGGATGCGGCGTCCGGTGTGTCGGCCATCATCATTCCCGGCTACCGTGTGCGCAATGCGCAGGGTGTGCCCGATGTGATGCGTGGTGAGGAAACCCAGTTGCTGGGTGCCTGGGCCCTGGGCCACCGCAGCGGCTGGTTTGTGTTGCCCGGCACCCACAGCAAGTGGGTGGAGCTGCACGAAGGTCGCGTGGTGCAACTGCGCACCTACATGACCGGTGAATTGTTTGACTTGCTCAGCAAACACGGCACGGTGGCCGCCGCCGCCGGGGGTGTGGCCCCGGTGTGGGACGAGGCTGCTTTTGCAGAAGGCGTGAAGGCCGCAGGCCACCATGCACTGAGCCACCAGATCTTCAGCGTTCGAGCCCGCGTGGTCTGCAAAGACATGCCGGCCTCCAGCACCATCGCATACCTGAGTGGCCTGTTAATCGGCACCGAGCTCAAGGATGTGCTGCTGGGCAGCGCAGGCGCAGGGCCGCAGGGCACGTTCAAGCTGCTGGGCTCACCGCAATTGGCGGCCCACTACCAAACTGCAGCCCAGCACCTGGGCCTGTCGTTTGACATTCTCGATGCCAAAGCCGCCTTTGTGGCGGCCGTTCACCATATTCAACAGAACTGGAAACCCCTATGAGCGACTCTTCCGAATTGCTGGCGCGCGCGCGCCAAACGCCACTGGTGGCCATCCTGCGCGGACTGCTGCCCGCCGAGGCGCAGGCGGTGGGCGAGGCCCTGGTCGAGAGCGGTTTCCGCACGCTGGAAGTGCCACTGAACCGCCCCGGGGCGTTGGAATGCATTGCCACGCTGGCGCGCACCCTGCCTGCCGATGCCATCGTGGGCGGCGGCACCATGCTGACCGTCGCCGACGTGGAGGCCGTGCACGCCGCAGGTGGCCGCCTCATGGTCTCGCCCAACTGCGATGTGGCGGTGATTCGCCGCGCGGTCGAGCTGGGCATGCTGTGCGCGCCGGGTGTGGCCACCCCCACGGAAGCCTTTGCAGCCTTGCAGGCCGGCGCGCATGCGCTCAAGCTGTTCCCTGCCGAAATGGTGGGCCATGGCGGAATCAAGGCGCTCAAGTCGGTCGTCCCCGCTGGCACAGACCTCTGGCCCGTGGGTGGCATCACGCCCGAGAGCATGGGCCCCTGGAAAAAGGCGGGCGCCACCGGTTTCGGTATTGGCAGCCAGCTGTTCTCGCCAGGCACCTCGGCTGCCGATGTGCTGACACGCGGTCGCGCTTACGTGCAGGCCTGGCAGCAGGCCTGACCTGCTAGCCCTGTTTCAGGGCCAGGGCGCGCTCGTACAGCGCGTTGCGGGCTTCGCCTGTGATATCCGCTGCCAGTTTGACCGCGGTTTTCAGCGGCAACTCTTCCAGCAGCAGTTTGAGCACCCGGTCGTCCGGCGCCTGCGTAGCGCTGGCCGGAGCGGGGTGAATCACCAGCGCAAACTCGCCGCGCAGGCGGTTCGCATCCGCCGCCAGCCAGGTTGCGAAATCGCTGGCCGTCACCGTGGCAATCTCCTCAAACTGCTTGGTCAGCTCGCGCCCCACGGTCACCAGGCGCGCTTGTAGCGGCGCCAGCGCCAATGACAACGCTTCAATGCGGTGGGGGGCTTCCAGCAGCACTACCGCGCGGCGCTCTTCGGACAGCATCTGCACCTCGTGCGCGCGCTCAGTCGCCTTGGACGACAAAAAGCCCCGGAACACAAATCCGCCAAGGCCGTCAGCGCCTTCGGCCAAGCCCGCTGCGCACAGGGCCGTGGTCACGCTGCTGGCCCCGGGCAGGGGGATGCTGCGCAGTCCCGCGGCCCGCACTTGGGCCACCAGTCGTGCACCGGGGTCACTGATGCCCGGCGTACCCGCATCGCTGACATAGGCCACGCGCTGGTCCTGGCGCAGCCGGTCCACCACGGTCTGGGCCGCCTGGGCCTCGTTGTGCTGGTGCAAAGCCAGCAACTGGCCCGATGGCTTGTCGATGCCATAGGCGCGCAGCAGTTGCTGGGTGTGGCGCGTGTCTTCGCAGGCAATGGTGTCGGCCAGTGACAGCACATGCAGCGCACGCAGGCTGATGTCGGCCAGGTTGCCAATCGGGGTGGCCACCAGGTACAGCGCGCCCTGCGGATAATGCTGCGCACCGGCCGCCTCTTTGGCGGCGGACAGGGCAGAGATAAAAGACGCACTCATATGGGTTTCTTTCCAACACGACCAAGGCCGGGCGCCACCACCAAACAACTGGGGGACGCGGGAGAAGCGACGGCGCTGCGCTATTTGCAGGCACAGGGTTTGCAACTCGTTGAGCGCAATTATCGAACCCCCGGGCGCGGTGGCGGAGAAATCGACCTCATCATGCGCGCGTCCGATGGCACGCTGGTGTTTGTGGAGGTGCGCAAACGCGCCTCCACCACGCACGGCGGCGGTGCCGCCAGCGTGAGTGCCACCAAGCAGCGGCGCATCATCTTTGCGGCGCAGCACTACCTGCTGCGTCTGCGCACGCTGCCGCCATGCCGTTTTGATGTGGTGGTGCTCGACGGTGACGGCGTGCAGTGGCTGCAAGCGGCCTTTGACGCATCTTGATACAGGCCTTGACGTCCCAGCAAAAAGGGCTTTCGGGGGCCGCGGTATCATGCGGGCCATGCTGGAACAACGAATTCAACAACACTTTATCGACAGTGCCGACCTGAAATACCAGTCGGCGCAAGCCCTGAGCAAACCCATTGCTGCAGCTGTGCAAGCCATGTTGGCCTGCGTCACCAGCGGTGGCAAGGTCCTGGCGTGTGGCAATGGCGGCTCGGCTGCTGACGCGCAGCACTTTGCTGCCGAATTTGTCGGCCGCTTTGAGCGAGAGCGCCCTGAGCTGGGCGCCATTGCGCTGACCACCGACACCTCCATCATCACGGCCATTGCCAACGATTACGACTTTGACGAGATCTTCTCGCGCCAGGTGCGTGCGCTGGGTTCACCCGGTGACGTGTTGCTGGCCATCTCCACCAGCGGCAACTCGGCCAACGTGCTGGCTGCCATTGAAGCTGCGCATGCCCGCGAAATGGTCGTGGTGGGGCTGACCGGACGCAACGGCGGCAAGATGGCCCAGGTGCTGCGCGATACCGATGTCCACATCTGCGTGCCGCATGAACGTACCGCCCGCATCCAGGAAGTCCACCTTTTGACACTGCATTGCATTTGCGATGCGGTTGATGCCCAGCTTTTGGGCGAACAGGAACCCAACGCATGAACAACCGTCTCTTGAAACGCCTGGCCCTGGCTGCCGCATTGGCCGGCGCCCTGACCAGCCTGTCTGCCTGTTTTCCGCTGATCGTGGGAGGCGCCATGGTGGGCGGCACTCTGGTCGCCACCGACCGCCGCACCTCCGGCTCGGTGCTGGAGGACGAGGGCATTGAGCAGCGTGCGGCCAGCCGCCTGCGCGAAAGCCTGGGTGACCGTGCCCACGTGAATGTGACCAGTTACAACCGCCAGGTGTTGCTGACGGGTGAAGTGCCCACAGCACAAGACAAGCAGTTGGTGGAGCAAATCGTGTCCCGTGTGGATAACGTGCGCAACATCGTTAACGAGTTGGCCGTGATGGGCAGCTCCACGCTGACGCAGCGTTCGTCCGACTCTCTGGTGACAGGCCGCGTGAAGGCCGCCTTGGTAGATGCCAAGGACCTGTTTGCCAACGCCTTCAAGGTGGTCACCGAGCGCGGCACCACCTACGTGATGGGCCGCGTGACCGAGCGGGAAGCCAAGCGTGCGACTGCCGTGATCAGCAGCACCTCGGGTGTGCAGCGCGTAGTGCGGATTCTGGAAATCATCTCCGAAGACGAGCTGGCGCGGACCCTACCGCAAAAGCCGGCCTCAGACGCTACCAAGTAAAAAAAACGGCCCTCTCAGGGCCGTTTTTTTTTGGGGCGCAGCGGTCTACTTCAGCCGCTTGATGAGACTGCTCGTGTCCCAGCGCTGGCCGCCCATCTGCTGCACATCGGCATAGAACTGGTCCACCAGTGCGGTCACCGGCAAGCGGGCTCCATTGCGTTTGGCCTCGTCCAGCACCAAGCCCAAGTCCTTGCGCATCCAATCCACCGCAAAGCCAAAGTCAAACTTGTCGGCCACCATGGTCTTGCCACGGTTGTCCATCTGCCAGCTTTGCGCCGCCCCCTTGCCAATCACGTCCAGCACTTGGCCCATGTCCAGCCCGGCTTTCTGGCCAAAGGCAATCGCTTCCGACAGGCCCTGTACCAGCCCGGCGATGCAGATCTGGTTCACCATCTTGGCCAATTGACCGGCACCGCTCTCGCCCAGCAGGGTGAAGGCGCGGGAGAAGGCCATGGCCACAGGCTTCACGGTTTCAAACGCGTCGGCATCGCCGCCGCACATCACAGTCAGCAGGCCGTTTTGTGCACCGGCCTGGCCGCCGGAGACGGGGGCATCAATGAATTGCAGGCCCTTGGCCGCGGCTGAGGCGCTGAGCTCACGTGCAATGTCGGCCGATGCTGTGGTGTGGTCCACAAAGATGGCACCGGGCTTCATGCCTGCAAAGGCGCCGTCGGCCCCCAGCGTTACGCTGTGCAGGTCGTCGTCATTGCCCACGCAGCAAAAGATAATGTCGGCCTTTTGTGCCGCCTGGCGCGGGGTCTCGGCGTGGGTATGGGCACCTAATTGGCTGTTAGCCCCCGCAAATTCTGCGCACCAAGCTACAGATTTGCTAGCAGTGCGGTTGTACACGGTGACCTGGTGGCCAGCGCGTGCCAAGTGGCCGGCCATGGGATAGCCCATGACGCCCAGGCCCAGGAAGGCCACGGAATACGCGGGGGAGGGTTCGTAGGTCTTGTCGTTGATATTGGGCATCTGGATCACATAATCGCGAAATTTTCGGTACCGGCGGACAGGTCATTGGACTTGCCACGCTGGCTGTTGAGTTTGATCTGCAGGCGCAGGTCGTTCAACGAGTCGGCGTTGCGCAACGCATCTTCGTAGGTGATGGCGTTGCCTTCGTACAGGTCAAACAGCGCCTGGTCAAAGGTCTGCATGCCGGCTTGGCGGCTCTTCTTCATGATTTCCTTCACCTCGGACACTTCGCCCTTGAAGATCAGGTCGGAAATGAGCGGCGAGTTGATCATGATTTCCACTGCAGCGACACGGCCCTTGCCGTCCTGCTTGGGGATCAGGCGCTGCGAAACCAGGGCTTTCAGGTTCAGCGACAGGTCCATCAGCAACTGGCTGCGGCGCTCTTCGGGGAAGAAGTTGATGATGCGGTCCAGCGCCTGGTTGGCGCTGTTGGCGTGCAAGGTGGCCAGGCACAAGTGGCCCGTTTCGGCAAAGGCCACCGCGTGCTCCATGGTTTCGCGATCACGGATTTCGCCCATCAGGATCACATCGGGCGCCTGGCGCAGCGTGTTCTTGAGGGCTGCTTCCCAGCTGTCGGTGTCCAGGCCCACTTCGCGCTGCGTGACCACGCAGTTCTTGTGCATGTGGACGAACTCCACCGGGTCTTCGATGGTGATGATGTGGCCAAAGGACTTGTCGTTGCGCCAGTCCACCATGGCGGCCAGGGTGGTCGATTTACCGGAGCCGGTGGCGCCCACCATGATGCACAGGCCCCGTTTGGCCATCACCACTTCCTTGAGCACCTGGGGCACACCCAGGCCATCGATCGTGGGCAGCACCTGAGGAATCACCCGCAGCACCATGCCCACCTTGCCTTGCTGGATGAAGGCGTTCACGCGGAAGCGGCCAATGTTGGCGGGCGAGATCGCAAAGTTGCTCTCTTTGGTGCGCTCAAACTCGGCCACCTGCTTGTCGTTCATGATGGAACGGGCCAGCGCCAGCGTGTGGGCGGCATTCAGCGGCTGCGGGGACACCTTGGTCACCTTGCCGTCCACCTTGATGGCGGGGGGGAAGTCGCCGGTGATGAACAGGTCGCTGCCATTGCGGCTGACCATCAGCTTGAGCAAGTCGTTGATAAATTTGGTTGCCTGATCGCGTTCCATAAGAACACCTCCTTGTCTGTTTAGCCCGGGAAGTTCTCGGGGATTTTGGCTTTGCTGCGCGCTTCTGCCGCGCTGATGACGTTGCGCTTGACCAGGTCGGTGAGGTTCTGGTCCAGCGTCTGCATGCCCACGCTGTTGCCGGTTTGGATGGCCGAGTACATCTGCGCCACCTTGGCTTCGCGGATCAGGTTGCGGATGGCGCTGGTGCCCAGCATGATCTCGTGCGCCGCCACACGGCCCTGGCCGTCCTTGGTCTTGCACAAGGTCTGCGAGATCACGGCCTGCAGCGATTCGGACAGCATGGCGCGCACCATTTCCTTTTCTTCGGCGGGGAACACGTCAATGATCCGGTCGATGGTCTTGGCCGCGCTGGAGGTGTGCAGTGTGCCGAACACCAAGTGCCCGGTTTCGGCGGCCGTCATGGCCAGGCGGATGGTTTCCAGGTCACGCATTTCGCCCACCAGAATTGCGTCCGGATCTTCCCGCAGGGCGGACTTCAGGGCGGCGGCAAAGCTCAGCGTGTGTGGCCCCACCTCGCGCTGGTTCACCAGGCACTTCTTGGACTCGTGCACGAATTCGATGGGGTCTTCCACGGTCAGGATGTGGCCGAACTCGGTTTCGTTCAGGAAGTTGACCATTGCCGCCAGCGTGGTGGACTTGCCCGAACCCGTGGGGCCTGTCACCAGCACCATGCCGCGGGGCTTGAGGGCCAAGTCGGCAAAGATCTTGGGTGCATTGAGCTGCTCCAGCGAGAGGATCTTGCTCGGAATCGTCCGGAACACGGCACCCGCGCCGCGGTTGTGGTTGAAGGCGTTGACGCGAAAGCGTGCCAGGCCGTCGATCTCGAACGAAAAGTCGATTTCCAGAAACTCTTCGTACATCTTGCGCTGGGTGTCGTTCATGATGTCGTACACCATGGCGTGCACCTGCTTGTGGTCCAGCGGCTCCACGTTGATGCGGCGCACATCGCCATGCACACGGATCATCGGGGGCAGACCTGCGGAAAGGTGCAAGTCGGAAGCCTTGTTTTTGACGCTGAACGCCAGCAGCTGGGTAATGTCCACGGGATCCTCTTTGGGGCAGATGGGTTTGGTACGCTTGGGAGATTATGACGATGATTGCCGACAATCTCCACGCTGTTCGCAGCCGCATGGCCGACGCCTGTACCGCTGCCGGGCGTTCAGTGGACGCGGTGCAGTTGCTGGCCGTCTCCAAGACCTTCGGCCCCGAGGCGGTGCAAGACGCCTTTGATGCGGGCCAGCGTGCCTTTGGCGAGAACTACATCCAGGAGGCGGTGGAGAAGATCGCCACGCTGGAGCACCTGGGGTTGGAGTGGCACTGCATTGGCCCCATCCAGAGCAACAAGACGCGCCTGGTGGCTGAGCACTTCCAGTGGGTGCATACGGTGGACCGCCTGAAGATCGCCCAGCGCCTGAGCGAGCAGCGCCCGGCCCATTTGCCGCCGCTGCAGGTGTGTGTGCAGGTGAATGTGGATGGTGGCCCTACCAAGTCGGGCGTGGTGCCGGACGAGGCGTTGGCCTTGGCGCGCGCCGTGGCCGCGCTGCCCCGGCTGCGCTTGCGCGGCATCATGTGCATTCCTGAGCCTGCTCCTGATTTTGTAGCTGCAAGCACAGTGTTTGCGAGGGCTAAAGGCTTGTTTGATGCCTTGAATGCCGCCGGGTTGGCGCTGGATACTCTCTCCATGGGCATGAGTGCAGACCTCGACGCCGCAGTGGCGTCGGGCAGCACCCTGGTGCGCGTGGGTAGTGCGATCTTTGGTACCCGCAGCTACCCCGCTACTTAGGTGCGCACGCGTCCGTCGCCGGTGAGCATGGACAGCTCGACAAAGTTGGAGGCCACATGCTCGTTGCGCGAGAAGTTCACGTTGAAACCACCAAAGGGCTGGCCGTTGATGCTTTCCAGGGCGGCTATCAGGCCGTCTGCGCCCCCTTTGGCCCCGGAGCGGCGCATGCCTTCGGCCAACACGCGGGCAGCGATATAACCCTCCATGCTGGAAAAATTGGCCTGGACGGATCCGTTGGCCTTGCGCACCGCATCGGCAAATTCACGCGAGATCGGTTTGCTACCCGTATAGGGTGATGGAACGACCTGCGAGACCACGATGCCTGCGCCGTCTTTGCCCAGTTCGTCAGCCAAAGCCTGGGTGCCCACGAACGACACGTTGTAAAGCCCGCCACCATAGCCAGCCTTGCGCGCCGCACGGATGTAGGCTGCGCTAGCCTGGTAGGCGCTGATTTGCACCACCGCTTCGGGCGCAGCGGCGTTGATGGTCTCCACGGCCTTGGCTACATCTACTGAATTTCGCTCCACCGTGGCCGCGGCCACGGGCTTGAGGTTCAGGGCCGCCAACGCTTGCGTGACGCCGTCCAGGCCGGCCTTGCCGTAGGCATCGTTCTGGTAAAAAACCGCGACCTTGGTGAGGCCCACATGGTGCAACTGTTTGACGATCAGTGCCGTCTCATCGTTGTACGACGCGCGGACATGGAAGGCATAGCGGTTCATGGGGGTACGCAAGCCCATGGCGCCGGTGAACGGCGCTACGAAAGGAACTTTTGCTTTGGTGGCCAGTGGCAGGGCGGCCAGGCTGGTGGGGGTGCCGATATAGCCAAAGAGGGCAAAGACGTCGTCCTCGAGCAGCTTCTTGGTGTTGTCCGCGCAACGTTCAGGCTCGTACCCGTCGTCAAGCTTGCGGATTTCTACGCTGCGCCCGCCCACGCCGCCTTGCGCATTGAGCTGGTCGAAGTAGAGCTTGGCGCCCGCATGGAACTGAATGCCGAGCTGGGCCGCTGGACCCGTAAAGGCGGCCGATTGGCCAAGGATGATTTTGTCGGACTGTGCGCGTACGGCCGGAAACCCGGCTAGACCCGCGACGCCGGCGGCGAAAGAAAATTGGCGACGATTAATCATCGCGCTATTTTCCTGTGGATTAGGGTAAACCCTAGTATTTGTTACGATTGGAGATGGGTTGTGCACTCTAATGGCCCAACGCCAAGTGGGTGGAGTTCTTGACTTCTTCCATCACCGCATAGGTACGGGTCTCTCGCACGCCGGGCAACTGCCACAGCACGGTGCCGGCAAACTGGCGGTAGGCCGCCATGTCGGCCATGCGGGTCTTGAGCAAATAGTCAAAGCCACCGGCCACCATGTGGCACTCCATGATCTCGGCGCGCACCTGCACCGCGGCCTTGAAGGCGTCAAACACATTGGGCGTGGTCTTGTCCAGCAGCACCTCGACAAAGACCATCATCCCGGCGCCCAGCTTCAGCGGGTTCAACCGAGCCTCATAGCCCAGGATGTAGTTCTCCTTGGTCAGGCGTTGTACACGGGCCAGCACCGCGGTGGGCGACAGGCCCACCGTCTCGGCCAGCTTGAGGTTGGACAGGCGGCCATCCGCTTGCAGGCAGGCCAGAATGCGCAGGTCGATGCGGTCGAGTTCAGGAGCGTCACTCACGGGCGGGGCGGCTCAATGGAGCTTGAAAAAGCTCACATCTTGCATCAATCGCTCGGCCTGGTCTGACAGCGAGGTCGCTGCGGCCGCGGTCTCTTCTACCAGCGCTGCGTTTTGCTGGGTGTTCTGGTCCAGGTCATGCACCGCGCTGCCCACCTGGGCTACACCCAGAGACTGCTCCCGCGTGGCATTGGCAATTTCGGCCATCAACGTGTCGATGCGCCCGGCGTTGCTCACAATTTCCTGGATGGTGGCGCCGGCTTCGCCTACCACCTGCGTGCCTTTTTCCACCTGCTCCATGCTGGCGTTGATGAGCTGCTTGATCTCTTTGGCAGCTTCGGCACTGCGGCCGGCCAGGCTGCGCACCTCGGTGGCCACCACAGCAAAGCCGCGGCCCTGTTCACCGGCGCGGGCCGCTTCCACGGCGGCGTTCAGCGCCAGGATGTTGGTCTGGAAGGCGATGCCGTCAATCACGCTGATGATGTCGGCAATCTTGGCCGACGACGTATTGATGCCATGCATGGTGTCCACCACCTGGCCAATCACCTTACCGCCGCGTTCAGCGGCCGCCGCATTGGCGCGCACGATGTCGGCCGCCCCCGCCACCGTGTCCGAGGTGCGCTGCACGGTCTCTGAAATCTGGGTCATGGTGGCAGCGGTTTGCTCCAGCGCCGCGGCACTGGCTTCGGTGCGGCGCGACAGGTCCTGCGATGCCGAGGCGATTTCCTCGCTGGCCGTGTTCACGTTGCCCGCGCCATCCAGCGTGTTGCGCACGATCACGCGCAGGCTGGCCTCCATGTCGCGCAGCGTGATCATCAGGTGGGCGGCTTCGTCCTTGCCCCAGGGGGTGGGGGCTGTGATCAGGTTGCCCATGGTGATTTGTTCGAGGTGTCCGGTTACTTCGCGCAGGCCGCCCATCATCACTTTGTAGAAAGCCAGCAACATGTAGAAAGCCAGGGCCACAAAGAACGCGGCCAGAGCCAGGCGCTTCCAGAAGTCAGACTGGACGCCAGCGATGCGCTCGTTCAGGCGCAGTTCCAGTTGCTGCAGGAGTTTGTCATTCAAGGCGCGCTCGGCTCCCAAGGATGCCGCGCCGAGTTTCAAATAGGCGTCTGCATCGCCTTCCACCTTTTCACCCATCAGCTGCGCTTTGCTGGCGGCTTGAAATGCGTCATAGGCTTCGTCGTTGGCTTTCATGCCGTATTTGGCGTCTGCCTCTGGTGTGCCGCCCGTGGCACTGATGTAGTCTTTTTCCACGATGCCGTCGATGAACCGCAGGATGCCCGTGTCGGCCTGAATGCGTTCGTTCAGAAAGCCAGTTTTGTCGCCGCTTTTCAGTGCGGACCAACCCAGCACCGACAGTTCCGACACGTTTTCCATCTGCTGCGGGCCGTAGAGGATGGAGTAGTTCATCAGATGGAACGTGTCCAGGTCGGGGTCGAGTGCCAATTCGGACGTGTCCGCCACCAGCTTCACCAAGTCCAGCGAGGCATCAATGAACGCGTTGTGGATGTCGAAGGATTCTTGTGCGTCTTTGCCCTGCGGGTTGGCAAGCAGAGCCCGGTGGGCCGTTTCCAGTTTGCCGAAAGCTTGGGTTGTCCCCAGATTTTGTCCAAGTTCTTTCTCGGCGGCCTGCAGTTTGGTGAACGCATCCGTCACCTTGCTTTGGCTGGCGTTCAGGTCCGGGGATTTGATGGCGACTAACTGCCGGCGCAGTTGGGCCTGCTGGATCAACTCTTGCAGTGGCTTGACGTAAGCAATGCCTTGCAGCTCATGCCGGGTAGTCGCCACCTGATTGGCGGTGTTGGTCCAAATGTCAGCCAGCAACAGCACGATGGGGATGAGAAACATCACCGCAATCCAGCTGGACTTGGCCGGAAAGGCCAAGCGGCGAAACAGACGCACGCCGGGCGACAGCCAGCCGTGGTAGCGGAAAAAGGAACCGAATCCGGCATCACCGGCCAAGCTGGAGGTTGTCATAGGATGGTCAAAATCAGTAAATATGCGAGTATTGTAGTGCTGTTTTCAATTTTTGTGTTTTATTTATCATTTTTATCCTTTGTGTGGATAAATAAATACATACGCTTTAGTTTTGGCGCGGGCCGTTTGTAGAGGGTCGGGCCTACACGCCGCTGACATCGGTGCTCAAGCGGCGAGGGGAGCGGGGCGACCAAAGAGGTAGCCTTGGAAATGGGTGCAGCCCAGCGCCACCAGGGCATCGCGCTGTTCAGCGGTCTCCACACCTTCCGCAATCACTTGCAGCTGCAGGCTGTCGCCCAGCGTGACGATGGCACGCACGATGCTGGCGCTGGACTGGTCCAGCAGCAGGTCGTGGACGAAGGATTGGTCGATCTTGAGCTGGTCCAGCGGCAGGCGCTTGAGCACGTTCAGTGAGGAGTAGCCCGTGCCAAAGTCGTCCAGCGCAAACTGCACGCCCAGCGCCTTGAGGGCATCCATCTTCTGGATGACACCGGCAAGGTCGTCGATCAGCTGGCTTTCGGTCAGCTCCAGCTCCAGCCGGCAAGGGTTGGCACCGGTGGCTTGCAGAATGCCCTGAACCTCGTCCACAAAATTGTGTTGCCGGAACTGGCGGGCGCTGATGTTCACCGCGATCGACAAGGACTGTGTGTCTGCATGGGCGGCCCAGACCACCAGTTGTTTGCAGGCCGCTTCCAGGATCCAGCGGCCCAGCGGCAAGATCAACCCCGAAGACTCGGCCACAGGGATGAATTCGGCCGGGGACACCAAGCCGCGTGTGGGGTGTTGCCAGCGCACCAGGGCCTCAACGCCCACGGGCAGTTGGTGCTCGTCCACCTGGGGCTGTCCATACAGCACAAACTGCCCGGCTTCCAACGCCTGGTCCAGATCGGCCTCCAGGGCGGTGCGTGCGTTCACCTGCGCCTGCATTTGTGGGTTGAAGAAGCGCACCGTGTTGCGCCCGTCGGCCTTGGCCTGGTACATGGCCAGGTCTGCCTGGCGCAGCAGCTCATCCTGTCCGTTGGGCGCGCCGCGGAACATGGCAACGCCGATGCTGACCGTGGTTTTGAAATGGTGGCCGCCCAGCACATACGGTTCAGACAGGTGCTGCAGAATTTTTTGCGCCACGTGCTGTGCGTGGAGTGCGGCCTCGTCGGCTTCGGGTTTCAGGCCTTCGAGCATCACCACAAACTCGTCGCCGCCCTGGCGGGCCAGCGTGTCCTGGGCGCGCACACAGTGCGCCAGGCGCTGCGCGATCTGGGTCAGCAGCAGGTCGCCGGTGGAATGGCCCAGGGTGTCGTTGAGGTCCTTGAAATTGTCCACATCCACAAACAACAAGGCGCCACATTCGGCGCTGCGTTTTTGCGCGCTCAGGGCTTGCTGGAGCCGCTCCATGAGCAGGCGGCGGTTGGGGAGTTGCGTGAGCACATCGTAAAACGCCAACTGGTGGATGGCCCGTTCACTCAGTTTTTGGCGCGTGATGTCGGTGGAAATACCGCAGAGGGCGTAGACCGTGCCGTCGGGCCGGCGCAGCGGCAATTTGACCGACAGGTAGGTGTACTCGGCATCGCCCTCTGCCGCGTGGTTGACTTCCTCTTCCTCCACCCGTTCGCCATGCTCCACCACGCGCAGGTCATGGGTGCGCAACCGGGTAACGGTGGGTGGGTCAAAGAAATCGGCATCGGTACGGCCCACCACTTTGTCCTGTGTCGTCCCAAACAGATCGGCCACCTTGCGGTTGACATACTGGTAACGCAGCTCCGTGTCCTTGATGTAGATGTAGGCATCCACACTGTCCAGAATCGTGTTCAGCCGCTCTTCGCTGGCGCGCAAACTGCGGGTCTTCTCGGCCACCTCGCGGCGCATCAAACCCCAAGAGCCCACGGCCAGGGCCAGAAGTGCCACGAGGCCACCCAGCAACCACCAAACGCTCTCCGGGATAGCCACCTTCGGGGGCGCCGCCATCCAGCGATTCAGGACTTTGTAGTACTGCGAATCCTGCCGCCCCTGCCACTGGCGCATGGCTGCGTCCATGGCGGCCATCACGTCCGCGTTGCGCCCCTTGCCGGTGGCAAAGAACAGCTGTGCGGGCTGGAACAGCATGGGCGTGGACTCCAGCTTGAAACGCGTGGCCTGCAGGTCGCCATAAAAGCGGTTGGCTACCGCCGCATGCACCTTGCCCTCGCCCGCCATGGCAAAGGCGTCCTGCAGACTTTGCACAGGCACCAGCTCTGCCTGCATGCCAAACCCGGCAAGCAAATTGCGCAGGTAGTCCTGCTGCACCGAGCCCTCCAGCACGGCAATGCGCTTGCCTTGCAGGTCCAGGGCCGACCGGATGGTCACGCCTGAGCGGGCATAGACTTGGGACCAGCTCAGCAAACTCGGGGTCGCGGGGAAGTCGAACAGGGTGGCCCGTTCTGCGCTGTAGGCCACGTCGGGCATCAGGTCCAGTTCTCCACGCTGCAGCGCTTGCAGGCAGGCCGTCCATTCGCAGGGCACCGCCACCAAGGTCCAGTTTTCGGAATTCGCAACCTCGGCCGCCAGATCACCAAAGATGCCCGAGGCCCGCTGCTGTGCATCCAGAAAGATTTTGGGTTCGTTCTGGTAGACCCCCATGCGCACGATGCGGGGCGCATCGGCCCGCGCAGTGATGGCCGCTGCCGTCGCGAACAACGCCACCAGAATGGCCCAACGATGCCAGGGCGGGGATAGCAGGCGGGACCAGGGCATCAACACGACTCCTCAGCAGTTCGGCTGCTATTTTGCGCTCCATTTACCGCGGCATCGTGACCATGGTTGCGGACGCTGAATTTTCTTCGGTCGGCCAAAGAGAAGAATATTTAACTATCGAATGCATTAAATATGGATAAATATTCGTTGAATATGGCTTAAAAATACGCAGAAATCTCATCCATCGCCGGAGTCTCCATGTCCCCCATCGCCGCCCTTTCCCGCCTGCCCAACCCCTATCGCCCCGAGGGCGCCACGGTGTCCCAGCGCCTGCAGTCGCTGGAATCGGCGCTGGACTGGGCCGATGCGGCCCGCGTGGCCGCGCCCTGGGTGCAGGCCGTGCGTGACAACCCGCCACCCTTCTGGGCGATGGAAAGCCTGCTGAAGGAATACCCCATCTCCAGCGCCGAGGGACTGGCCCTGATGCGCCTGGCCGAGGCGCTGTTGCGCGTGCCCGACGCCGAGACCGCCATCGCGCTCACCACCGACCAGCTGGGCCGCGCTGACTTCGAGGCCAGCGGCGACAAGGTGCTGTCGCGTCTGTCCAGCACCGCCATTGCGCTGTCCAAGCACTTTCTACCCGACGCCGAGCACGCGCCCGGCATCATGGCCAAGCTGGGTGCGCGCACCGTGGTGGCCGCTACGCTGCGCGCCGTGCAGCTGCTGGGTCGCCAGTTTGTACTGGGCCAGACCATGCCGGAGGCGATGAAGGAGGCGGACGCAGCGCGCAAAAAGTCCAATGTCTGCTTCAGCTACGACATGCTGGGCGAGGGTGCACGCACGGACAAGGACGCGCTGCGTTACCTGCAAAGCTATGCAGATGCTATTGAATTCATAGCTGCTCGCGCAAACAAGACGGGGGCTTTGGCCAAGAATGACGGCATATCCATCAAGCTGAGCGCCCTGTTCCCGCGCTACGAAGACGCGCACCGCGAGCAGGTGCTACTCAATCTGGTGCCGCGCGTGTGGACGCTGTGCATGGCCGCGGCCACGGCCAACATCAACCTCACCATCGACGCGGAAGAGGTGGACCGCCTGGAACTGTCGCTGGAGGTACTGGAAGCGCTGCTGGTGCGTGTGGCCGCCCACTGCCCGGCATGGACCGGCCTGGGGCTGGCCATGCAGGCCTACCAGACACGTGCGCTGGAACTCATTGAGCACGTCACCGCGCTGGCGCGCAAGCACCAGGTCAAGCTCATGTGCCGCCTGGTCAAGGGCGCGTATTGGGACGCCGAAATCAAGCGCGCGCAGGAGCTGGGCCTGCCGCACTACCCGGTGTTCACCCACAAGCACCACACCGATGTGTCCTACCTGGCCTGCGCGCGGGCGCTCTTGGCCGTGCCCGACGCCATCTTCCCGCAGTTCGCCACGCACAACGCGGCCACCATCGCCGCCATCCTGCAAATGGGTGCCAAGAGCGGCGCGGCCTTTGAGTTGCAGCGCCTGCACGGCATGGGCGAGGGCGTGTACCGCGAGGTGCTGAAGAACCCGCTGATCAGCTGCCGCATCTACGCGCCCGTGGGCGCGCACCGCGACCTGCTGGCCTACCTGGTGCGCCGCCTGCTGGAGAACGGCGCCAACTCCAGCTTTGTGCACCAGTTGGCGGACGAGTCCGTCGGCATGCAGGAGCTGCTGATCTCGCCGCTGCGCCTGGAACCCCAGCCCAGCCTGCCGCTGCCGGCCGACCTGTTTGGCAGCCACGCCGGTGCGCGTGCCAACAGCACGGGGCTGGACCTGACCGTGCCTGCCCACCGCGACCCACTGCTGGCCGCGCTGGCCACCACCCCCGTTCCGGTGGTGCCCGAGGCCGATGTGAAAACCATCCCCAGCGCCTATGCAGCCTGCGCTAGCGGCTATCAACAATGGAGCAAGGTTCCGGTGGAAGAACGCGCCGTGGTGCTGCGCCGCGCGGCCGATGCGCTGCAGGCCGCCATGCCGCAGTTCTGCGCACTGCTGGTGAAGGAAGCCTTCAAGACCTGGGGTGACGCCGTGAGTGAGGTGCGCGAGGCGGTGGACTTTCTTCGCTACTACGCCGACGAGGCGCAGCGCATCATGCAGCCCATCAGCTGCCCCGTTGTCGCCCATGCGCAAGCCGGCTACCAGTACGGCGTGACTGGCGAGACCAACACCCTGCGCCTCACCGCGCGCGGGGTCTGGGTCTGCATCAGCCCCTGGAATTTCCCGCTGGCCATCTTCATGGGCCAGGTGGCTGCGGCACTGGCCACGGGCAACACCGTGCTGGCCAAGCCTGCGGAGCAAACCCCGGGCGTGGCCAGGGCCGCAGTGGACCTGATGGTGGCAGCCGGCGTGCCGGCGGACGCACTGCAACTGCTGCACGGCGCGGGCGAGACCGTGGGGGCGGCCCTGGTGGCACAGCCCGGCGTGGCCGGCGTGGTGTTCACCGGCTCCACCCAGGTGGCCAAGATCATCCAGCGCGCGTTGGCGGCCAAGGACGGCCCCATCGTCCCGTTGATTGCCGAGACCGGCGGCATCAACGCCATGCTGGTGGACAGCAGCGCGCTGCCCGAGCAGGTGGTGGACGCCGTGGTGCAAAGCGCCTTCCGCTCGGCCGGCCAGCGCTGCTCTGCGCTGCGCCTGCTGGTGGTGCACAGCGCCATTGCCGACGGCGTGATCGAAATGCTGCAGGGCGCGGCGCAGGAGCTGCAGGCCGGCAACCCGGCCGACCTGGCCACCGACCTGGGACCAGTGATTGACCGCGAGGCGTTTGACAACATCCAGCGCCACATTGCACGCCTGAAGTTCGAGTCAAAAGTGTTGCTAGCCCCCGCAGAATCTGCACAAGCAGCTACGGAAACAATAGCAAACCTGATTGCCCCGCACGCGTTCGAAGTGGACCAGATCGCCGATGTGAAGGCGGAAATCTTCGGCCCCGTGCTGCAGGTGGTTCGCTGGGACGGCAATCCTGAGGACGTGATCGCCCAGATCAACGCGCTGGGCTATGGCCTCACGCTGGGTATCCAGACCCGCATCGACAGCCGCGCCCAGGCGCTGGCGGCGGCCGCCCATGTGGGCAACATCTATATCAACCGCAACATGATTGGCGCCGTGGTGGGCGTGCAGCCCTTTGGTGGAGAAGGCCTCTCCGGCACCGGCCCCAAGGCCGGTGGCCCGCACTACCTGTACCGCTTCTGCGCGGAGCAGACCGTGACCGTGAACACCACCGCTGCGGGCGGCAATGCGGCGCTGCTGGCCAGCATGCACTAAGGGGCGGCGGGCTCAGGCCCGCGCGGCCACCCAGGCGGCCAGCGCCTCGGCCGGCATGGGCCGCGCAAACCAGTAGCCCTGCGCATAGTCGCAGCCGGCCTGCAGCAGCAGGTCGTGCTGCTCGGCGGTCTCCACGCCCTCGGCCACCACCTGCAGGCCCAGCGCATGGGCCATGGCCACCATGGCTTTGCACAGGGTGAAGTTGGTGGACGCTGGCTGCAGGTCACGCACAAAGGACTGGTCGATCTTGATGAAGTCGATGTCGAACTTTTGCAGATACGACAGCGAAGAGTAGCCCGTGCCGAAGTCGTCCAGCGCCACCTGGATGCCCGCGTCGCGCCACTCCAGCAGCTTGGCGGTGACCCCGGCATTGCTGTCCAGCAGCACGCCTTCGGTGATCTCCACCGCCAGGCAGTCGCCGGGCAGGCCCTGGGCCTGCAGGCGCTGCACCCAGGTTTCGTTCTGCGTGCGCGCATGCTGGAACTGCACGGGAGAGCTGTTGATGCTGATCTGGAACTGCGGGTGCAGGCGCTGGCGCCACTGCTGTACCTGGGCCGTGGCCTGGTCAAACACCCAGTCGCCAATCTCCACAATCAGGCCGCTGGCCTCGGCAATCGGGATGAAGGCGGCAGGGCTCACCACGCCGCGCTCGGGGTGCTGCCAGCGAATGAGCGCCTCGGCCTTGTAGACCGCACCCGTGGCCAGGGCCACGATGGGCTGGTACAGCAGGTGGAACTGCTGCGCACCCAGCGCAAAACGCAGGTCGGTGGCAAGACGGGCCCGGGTCAGCGCAGCCTCTTGCAGTGCCGGGGTGAAAAAGCTGAAGCGGTTGCGCCCCGCGCCTTTGGCCACATACAGGGCCTGGTCCGCATTTTTGTACAGGGCCTCCACCTCGGTACCGTCCATGGGGTACAGGGTGATGCCGATGCTGGCGGACACAAACATCTGCTCCGCCCCCAGCTGGAACACCTGGGCCATGCTCTGCAACAGCTTGTCCAGCAGGGACTCCAGACCGCTGGTGTCGGTCAATTCGGTGATCAGGATGGTGAACTCGTCGCCGCCCATGCGGGCCACGGTGTCGCTCTCACGCACGCACTGGCGCAGGCGCCGCGCAGCTTCCACCAACAGCAGGTCGCCGTTGTCATGGCCTAGCGTGTCGTTGACGGCCTTGAAGTGGTCCAGGTCAATGAACAGGATGGCCAGCTGCAGGTTGTCACGCCGGCTGCGCTTGATTTCCTGTTCCAGCCGGTCGCGCAGCATGCGCCGGTTGGGCAGGCCGGTGAGCGCGTCAAAGTAGGCGTGCTGGCGCACCAGCTCTTCGGCGCTTTTGCGCGCAGTGATGTCGGTGTGCGTACCAATCATGCGCAGCGGGTGACCCGCAGCGTCGCGGTTGATCACCATGCCGCGGGTGAGCACCCATTTCCAGCTGCCATCCTTGCACTGCACGCGGTGTTCGTTGGTGTAGGTGGGCGTCAGCCCGTCAAAGTGGGCTTGGCGGTCGCGCGTCAACTGGTCCAGGTCGTCGGGGTGGGTGCGTTGGTCCAGCTCATCGGGGTGGTGGCGCAGCTCTTCTTCGGTAAAGCCGTACATCTCGATCAGGCGTTTGGACAGGAATTCCTTGCCTTCCTGGATGTGCCAGTCCCACACGCCGTCACCCGCACTCTCCAGCGCCAGCTTCCAGCGCTCCTCACTCTGGCGCAGCGTGGCCTCTGCCAGTTTCTGGTCGGTGATGTCCACGTGGGTGCCGATCATGCGCAGGGGCTTGCCGTCTTCGGCGTAGTTGACGACCATGCCGCGCGTGTGCACCCAGATCCAGCTACCGTCCTTGCAGCGCAGGCGCAGGTCGGCGGTGTAGTGCTCGGCCTGGCCGGCCAGGTAGGCGCTGAACGCCTGTGTGACCCGGGCCAGGTCATCCGGATGCAGGCGGCTCACAAACGCCTGGTTGGTGTGGGGAATTTCGCCGACTTCATGCCCTAGCATTTCCTGCCAGCGCCGCGAGTGAATCTGCTCGCCGGTGACCAGGTTCCAGTCCCAGGCGCCGGCGCCCGAGCCCTCCAGGGCCAGTTTCCAGAGGCTGTCGGCATCCTCTTCAAACAGGGCGCCGCTCCAGGCCCGCACAGGCAGGGGCTGCGGGGTCTCAGGCCCGAGGGCATGGGGGCGGGGCAGGTCGTCGGTCACAGTCTGGCTGGCACGGATAAAGGGTGGCGACACCAGGGGCGCGAGGGGTCAAATGACTGTACCCCAAAACCCCTGCGGACAAGCCAGCAAGAACCCTGCCATGGCGCGCCCGCGACAGCGGGCGGCAGGCCTGCAGGGCGAACTAGCTGAACAGCTTGGTCAGCATCACAAAGAACAGCACCACCTGCGCGGCCCAGAAGCTGGCGCGCACCAGCACCTGCAGGCGGCCCGTGCCACTGAGGTGGACCAGGCTTTGCACCACGCGGGCATACAGCACGCAGGGCGCCAGCGCGGCGATGGCGTCCAGTTTGCCCAAGGCCGCGGCGGCCAGCACGATGACGGCGAACAGTGGCAGGTTTTCCACGCAGTTGGCGTGGGCGTCTTCCAGGCGTTTGATGAAGCCCGGGTCGTCCGTAGGCTTGGCGCCGCGCGGCCAGGAGTTGATGGGTGTGCCCCCCAGAAAGCGGACGCCGCGGTACAGAAACACCGCGGTGACCAGCAGCAGGGTCCAGCCGGTGAAGCCCAAAAGGGCGTGAATTGCAGCCATGTAATGTCTCCTTGTTATAGCTGCGGCATTATGGAGGACCGTCGCCCCTACTTCCGCACCCCATGAACCCTGCTTCTGCACCTCCTGTCACCCGCTTTGGCAATACCGACCCTACGGTGGTGATTGGCAATTTCCCCTGGTACGAAATGGTCTGGCGCTCGCTGCGAGGGGATTTCAAACCCCAATCGGAGCCTGCAGGTGGCTACGCCGCGTTTGCACGGGAATGGTCGGTGGCGGTGGACCATGCCCGTTTGTTGCAACAGCCGGAGGTGCCGGCCGTGACCTGGCTGGGCCATGTCAGCGTCTTGCTGCAGGTGGCGGGTTTGAATGTGCTGATGGACCCCACGCTGGCCGAATTTGCCGGGCCCATGGGCAAGGTGGGCGCCGCCCGCCGGGTCCCGGCGCCGCTGACGCCGGAGCAACTGCCGCGCATTGACGTGGTGCTGATTTCGCACAACCACTATGACCACCTGTGCGACGCCACGATCCGCCGCCTGCTGGCTGCCGGGCAAACGCCGGAGTTCATCGTGCCCCTGGGGCTGAAAGCCTGGTTTGACAAGCGTGGCATTGCCAATGTGACCGAGCTGGACTGGTGGCAAACCTTCGACCTGCCGCACGAGCTGCGCGTGCACTTCACGCCCGCCCAGCATTGGAGCCGGCGCACGCCGTGGGACACCAATGCCTCCCGCTGGGGTGGCTACTGCCTGGAGTGGTTGCGGCCCGCGCATGCGCCGTGGCGCTTCCTGTTTCCCGGTGACACCGGTTACAGCAATGACTTCAAGGCCATCCGCCAGCGCATAGGTGCCATGGACTTTGTCGCCCTGCCCATAGGTGCCTACCTGCCGCGCGATTTCATGAAGCCCATGCACGTGAACCCCGAAGACGCGGTGCAACTGATGCTGGACCTGGACGCCAAGCAGGCCATGGGCGTGCACTGGGGGACCTTCATGCTGACGCAGGAGGCGTTTGACCAGCCGCCCAAGGACCTGGCTGCGGCGCTGGCGCAGCGCGCTCTGCCGCAAGACCGTGTGTGGCTGATGCGCCATGGCGAGACGCGCAGCATCCCGCTGTAGGCCTGCCGCTTATTTGCGCATCAGGGTGCTTTTGCCGAAGAGCGATTCGATGAGGTCCACCGCCACCTCGGCCGTGCGGTTGCGTTCGTCCAGCGCGGGGTTGAGTTCAAACACATCCAGGCTGCCCATGCGGCCGGTGTCGGCAATCATCTCCATGCAGAGTTGCGCCTCGCGGTAGGTGGGGCCGCCGCGCACGGTAGTGCCCACGCCGGGCGCGATGTCGGGGTCCAGAAAGTCCACGTCAAAGCTCACATGCAGGTGGGTGTTGGCGTCCGTCAAGGCCAGCGCCAGCTCCATGGCTGCGCGCATGCCCATCTCGTCGATGTAGCGCATGTCAAAGACCTCCAGGTCCTGCTCATGCACAAAGCGCTTCTCGCCCTCGTCCACACTGCGAATGCCGATCTGGCGCACCCACTTGGGTGAAATCGCGGGCACCTGGCCGCCAATCTCGATCAGCTCCTGCGGGCCGAAGCCGCACAGGCAGGCCACGGGCATGCCGTGGATGTTGCCGCTGGGCGTGAGGGTGTTGGTGTTGAAGTCGGCATGCGCGTCCAGCCACAGCACGCGCAGCTTCTTGCCCACGTCGCGGCAGTGGCGCGCCACGGCGCTAATCGACCCAATGCCCAGGCAATGGTCCCCGCCCAGCACGATGGGCAGGCGACCGTCCTGCAGCTCGGCATACACCGCGTCGTGCAGGCTGCGGTTCCACGCGGTCACCTCTGTCAGGTGGCGGTAGCCGTTCACCGGTGGCAGCCAGGGGTTGCTGGGGCCGCTGAGGTTGCCTTTGTCTAGCACCTCCAGCCCATGGCCCTGCAACACGCTGGTGATGTTGGCCACGCGCAGGGCTTCTGGCCCCATGCTGGCGCCGCGGCTGCCCGCGCCAATGTCGGTGGGCGCGCCGATGAGGCTGATCTTGG
Organism: Rhodoferax sp. GW821-FHT09E07; assembly: GCF_059416145.1. Classification (NCBI taxonomy): domain Bacteria; kingdom Pseudomonadati; phylum Pseudomonadota; class Betaproteobacteria; order Burkholderiales; family Comamonadaceae; genus Rhodoferax; species Rhodoferax sp. GW821-FHT09E07. The sequence continues at coordinate 63,822 of NZ_JBWKOP010000009.1, forward strand.
TGTTCATGGTGTTTCCAGTTGGAAGACAGGGAGCCGCTCGCCCACCAGCAGGCCGCGCGCGTTGCGAATCTCGGCCGCGCGCCAGGGCTGCAGCGCCGCACGTTGCGCATCGTCCAGCCAGCCCAGCTGGTCCAGGATCTCGACGCTGGCCGCAAACAGCGCAGGCTTGTTGCCATCGATGATCTTGAGTGCAAAGGCCTCGCCGCGGCTTTTGCTGCCCACCACCTGCACGCCGTCCGCACCCACCTTGCTCACCCAGTCGCCCCGGCCCACGCGCATGAAGTCCAGGTCGTTGCGGCCGGTGCCGCTCACCATCTCGGGGTGGGCCGTCATGGCTTCGCTCAGCAATGCAAAGCTGGCGCCAAATTCGGCATCCTGAGCGCCACTGGCCAGGCGCGCATAGCCGCGCGCGAGATTGGAGAGGGGCATCGCGAAGTTGGGCGCCGAGCAACCGTCAATGCCGCGCGGCATGTCTTGCACGTCCATGCCCACGGCGCGTGCCACATCGCGGGCAATGGCCTGCTGGAGCGGGTGGTCGGCGGCGGTGTAGTCGTCCATCGGCAGGCCATGCTGCACGCAATAGGCCACAAACCCGGCGTGTTTGCCGCTGCAGTTATTGTGGGCCTCGGTGTAGGTGGCGCCTTCGGGCGCGCCCTTGTCAAAGTAGCTGAACAAAAGCGGCACATGGCAGCCGCAGCGCAGCGTCTTGTAGGTGTGGCCGGCCTTGGCCAGCATGCTGTTGGCGCCATCCACGTGCATGGCCTCGCCGTTGTGGCTGGCGCAGAGCAGGGCGTTCTCGGCCTGCGTAAAGCCAAACTGCGCAGGGCCACCAGCCTCCACAAAGGGCAGGGCCTGCAGGGCTTTGAGCGTAGAGCGGGTGAAGGTAACCAGGTGCGGGTCGCCCGCAAAGGCCTTGAGTTGGCCGGCGCGGTTGACAACGGCCACGGCGCCAAAGTGCAGGCATTCAGGCGTGCCGCCACGGGTGAGCTGGATCAGGGGGGCGAGGTTCATGGGCTAACGGTCTCCTGCGCACAAGCGTATCCGAATTGCCCCGGTTTGGGCCGGCCCTGTCTATACTGAAACGCTATGGCCACAGCCCAACTTTGCATAGCCCCATGCTGACACCCGAACAGAAAACCCGCTACCACGAGGATGGCTTCCTCATCCTGCCGAACTTCAAGCCCGCCGCCGAAATTGCTGCCGTGCGTGCGCGGGCCGAGGCCATCGTCGAGGCCTTTGACCCCAACGAGAGCAAGACCATCTTCACCACCAACGACCAGGTGCGCAAGGTAGACCGTTACTTTCTGGATTCAGCCAACCGCATCAGCTGTTTTTTTGAGGAAGAGGCGTTTGGCCCTGACGGTGAATTGCGCCAGGCCAAGGCCTTGTCCATCAACAAGATCGGCCACGCGCTGCATGACAAGGACCCGGTGTTCGAGGCCTTCAGCCACGGCGCTGCCCTGGCCGAGGTGGCGGCCGATGTGGGTCTGACCCGACCGCAGGTCTGGCAGTCCATGTACATCTTCAAGCAGCCCGGCATTGGCGGCGAGGTGGGCTGGCACCAGGACGCCACCTTCTTCGACACCACGCCCATCAGCGTGACCACCTTCTGGTTTGCGCTGGAAGACGCGACGCTGGACAACGGCTGCCTGTGGACCGAACCCGGCGGCCACCGCGGCCCGCGTGGCGTGCTGCGCGAGCGCTTCGAGCGCCATGGCGACACCATCACCATGAAGAAGCTGGACGCTACGCCCTGGCCGGCCAGCAATGTGAACGCGGTTCCGCTGGAGGTAAAAGCCGGCGCCCTGGTGGTCTTCCATGGCCTGCTGCCGCACTACAGCGCGCCCAATCGCTCGGCGGTGTCGCGGCACGCGTATACCTTGCATGCGACGGACGCGAGCACCGAGTACGCAGCGACCAATTGGCTGCAACGCGGCCCCGCGGATCCGGTGCGGGGCTTTGTACTGGCATGATGGAGGGCTTTTCCCTGCCTCTCCGAAGTTTTGACATGACCGCTGCTTTGCCCACCTCGCCCGAAACCGAAACACAGGCTGCTGACGCCCCTATCGTCGCGCCCCAACGTGCGTCCAGACCCGATGTGTTCCCGGTGCTGGAAAAGATGGCGGAGTTCTACCCCCACATGTTTGGCGCGACCTTCCTGCCCATGAAGCGTGGCATTTTTCAGGACTTGCTGGACGCACATCCCGACGTGTTTGAGCCTGTCAGCCTGAAGGCGGCGCTAGCCCACCACGCGCGCTCCACCCGCTACCTGACGGTGGTGGCTTCGGGCGAAGATCGGCATGACCTGCAGGGCAAGTCTGTCGAGGCGATGGCGCCGGAGCACGTGCACCACGCCTTGCTGGAAGTGTTCCGCCGCCGCCAAACCCGCAGCAAGGAAAACCTGCGCCCCAAGCTGCTGCAGCGCATTGTGGTGGCCTGGGAGGCTTCGGGCCTGGCACCCCAGGCCTACAGCGAGCTGGTGCGCAGCCGCGATGAAGCCGCCAACGCGGTGCTTGACGAGGCCATGGCCGAAGCCAACGCCCGGGCCGCCAAGACCGAAGCGCTGCTGAAGGCCTTCACAGCCAGCGGAAAAACCGTGGAAGTCTTTGCCGACATGTACGGCATGGATCCGCGCGCGGTGAGTCGCATGCTGGCGCGCGCAACGAACGCCGGAGCGGTTGTCCCCCAATTGACGGCGGGCTAACCAAGGGCGGCCCACAATGCCGCCATGCCCAACATCCTCTCCCCCCTGCAGGCCAGCGTCGTCCAGTGGCTGGTGCAACCTGGCCAGACCGTAGCGGCCGGTGACGTGCTCGTCATCCTCGAAGCCATGAAGATGGAACACGAGGTGCGTGCGTCGGCCGCGGGCCGCATCACCCACCTGTGTTTTGACGCAGGCGAGTTGGTGCAAGAGAAGGATGTGCTATTAAATTGGGAGCTGCTCGCGCATATTCCACGTGGGCTAGAGGCTGATTTGGTATCAAATACTGCCCAACAGCCCACACCAGCAGGGGCCGCAGCCTCCACTAGCGCGCGTGCCGACCTGCAAGCCCTGCGCGACCGCCAGGCTTTCACCGCTGACGCCAACCGCCCCGAGGCCGTGGCTAAGCGCCATGCCCAAGGCCTGCGCACCGCGCGCGAGAACATTGCCGACCTCTGCGACCCCGGCTCCTTCATCGAATACGGCGTGCTAGCCGTTGCGGCCCAGCGCAGCCGACGCACCGAACAGGATCTCATCCAGAACACACCGGCCGACGGCATGGTGACGGGCATTGGTACGGTCAACGGCCAGCGTACCGTAGTCATGGCCTACGACGCCACCGTGCTGGCCGGTACCCAGGGCATGCGCAACCACCAGAAGACGGACCGCATGCTGGGCATCGCCTTGCAACATAAGCTGCCCGTGGTGCTGTTTGCCGAAGGCGGCGGTGGCCGCCCGGGCGATGTGGACATGCCCATCGTGGCGGGCCTGCATGTCACCACCTTTGCCAGCTTTGCGCGCCTCAATGGCCAGGTGCCTGTGGTGGGCATTGCTGCAGGCCGCTGCTTTGCCGGCAATGCGGCGCTGCTGGGTTGCAGCGATGTGGTGATTGCCACGCGCGCCAGCAACATCGGCATGGGCGGCCCGGCCATGGTGGAAGGCGGCGGCCTGGGCAGTTTCAAGTCCGAGCAGATTGGCCCCAGCGCTGTGCAGCACGCCAATGGCGTGATCGACGTGCTGGTGGATGACGAAGCACAAGCAGTGGCTGCGGCGCGCCACTATCTGTCGTTCTTCCAGGGACTCACCGCTACGTGGACCGCACCCGATGCCACGGCGCTGCGCGATGTGGTGCCCGAGAACCGCCTACGCGTCTACGACACGCGCGCCGCCGTAGAAGGCATTGCCGACGTGGGCAGCGTGCTCTACCTGCGCACCGGTTTTGGCTTGGGTATCCATACCGCGCTGGCGCGCATAGCGGGTCGGCCCGTGGGCGTGCTGGCCAACAACCCCGCGCACCTGGGCGGCGCCATCGATGCCGATGCGGCCGACAAGGCCGCGCGTTTCCTGCAGCTGTGCAACGCGCATGGCCTGCCCCTCGTGAGCCTGGTGGACACGCCGGGCTTCATGGTCGGGCCTGACACCGAGGCCACGGCCCAGGTGCGCCATGTGAGCCGTCTGTTCATTGCCGCGGCGCATCTGCGCGTACCCTACCTCAGCGTGGTGCTGCGCAAAGGCTATGGCCTGGGCGCCATGGCCATGACGGCGGGCGGTTTTCATTCGCCCCTCTTCACCGTGGCGTGGCCCACAGGCGAGTTTGGCGCCATGGGGCTGGAAGGCGCGGTGCGCCTGGGCTTCAAAAAGGAGCTGGAGGCTGTGCCCGAAGGTGCCGAGCGCGAAGCCCTGTTCCAGCGCCTGCTGGCCCAGCAATACGCGGCCGGCAGTGGCCTCAACATGGCCGCCACGCTGGAGATCGACGCGGTCTTGGACCCGGCCGACACGCGCGGCTGGCTGGTGGCGGGGTTGGAGTCCGGCAAGGTGCAGGAATTTACGGGACCCTTTATTGATACTTGGTGAGATTGAGTTCTAGCTTATTGGGTGTTCATATGCTTTTTTAGCGCTGATAAAGTGTCACGTGTCCAAATAGGCGTTGCAGCGTGCGTCAAATCGCATCCCAAGCATGAAATCCTCAATGAAGTCAGCTGTCATGAATCGATGGGTGTATATCGGAGTTGTTCTACTTATCGGGTGCGGAATTTTGGTGTCAGATGTGGCGCCTCCGAATTTGGGGTGGATCGCTACCGCTCTTCTCGCAGTGCAGCAGGTGCTGACCTATCCCTTTGGTTTGCTCGGGCAACTGTTTGTTTTTGCACTTCTAGGTACCGGAATATTCACGACCACGGAGGCCTTCTTTGCTGCAACTCCTGTGTTCGCGTTTCTTGGGTGGCTGCAGTGGTATGTGGCGGTACCACGGGTTTTTGGCAATATTTATAGAAGGTAACTCTGATGCCGATTCGGTAATTTTTTGTAGAAGTTCAGAGAAATAAATTGAAGTCAGTAGCGCAATAAAAAAAGCCCCTCGACGAGGGGCTTTTTGCTGGAGCGCGGGGCGCTTATTTGCAGTACACGCGTGCCGTGCGGGGGGTGTAGATGCCAAGGGTAATCATGCCGAACAGCACGTCCAGAGGGGCTTGTTCTACGGCCACGCCGTCCACCTTGCTGGCGCCGCCGCAGATTTGCGCAGCGTCCACGCTCTTCATCTGGCCAATGCCGCTCAGGAAGAAGGTCTGGCTGTCTTCGGACTTGGCGGAAGGGTTGGCGGGCAGCTCGCCGGCCACGTTGAAACGCTGGTTGGCGCAACCAGCCAGCAATGCCACTGCAACCAAAGTTGCCAAAACGGGTTTGAACATACCGAATACTCCCTGAAAAATAGATTGATGTTGTGCCTCGGTAGGAGACGAAGCCATTATGGAACGGGTTTTGGCTGCCTGAAAATTCGGGTAAGTCTGTGGTGTGGCGCACACAGTTTGCGCAATTGGTAACAGGAAACCCGCGTTTTCCATCTTTTCAAGTGTCAGGCCGCATGCCATAGTGAATTCCCATTCCAAGGAGTTCGCCTTGCAGTCTGTTGCCCTCACCCTTGCCGCCTTCGCCCTTGCGGGTGGGCTGGCCCATGGGCAAGAGGCAGTGCAACCCGTGAGCTACAGCCTGGTGCCGCCCTCATCGATGGCCAGCAAGGACCGTACGATGCTCCTTGAGGCCGATGGCCAGCGAAAACAGCTGGAAGCCTCGCTCAAGGACTACCTGGTGGCCTACGACACGCGCTACGACGGCACGCGCAAAAAAGTGGGTCTTACGCTCACCTCCTTCTCGGGCAGCCCCCTGTCGCTGGCGTATGACCCCGGCGCTAAAAGCATGTTGGCCCAGCTGAGCTTCGGGCAGACCGTCACGTCTGGCCTGCGCTTCGAGTACCGCGCCTTTGTGGGCGAATCCGGCAACGTCAACTTCCAGATCAGTTCGCGCTTCTAGCCTTTGCGCTAGCGGAAGAACAGCGGCATCAGCAGCGATGCCAACACCACCTGCAACCCCAGCGCCAGGCCCGCATAGGCCCCGGCATCCGCATTCACCTGCAGCGCGCGCGCCGCACCAATGCCGTGGGAGGCGGTGCCCAGCGCAAAACCGCGCGCGGCCCAGCCGCTTTGGGTGTATGGCAGGCGCAACAGGCTGAACAAGACCTTGCCGCTCAGTGCGCCGGTCAAACCGGTGAGCACCGCAAACACGGCCGACAGCGCAGGAATGCCGCCAATCTTCTCCGCAATGCCCATGGCCACCGGCGCGGTGACCGACTTGGGTGCCAGCGACAGCACCACATCGGCCGGCAGCCCCATGGCCCACCCCAGTGCCAAGGCAGACACGCTGGCCGCTGCGCCGCCCAACAAAGACGCGAGCAGCAAGCGCCCCCAACGTTGCTGCACCTGGGCGCGGCGCTGCCACAGCGGCCAGCCCAGCGCCACCACGGCGGGCCCCAGCAAGAAGTGGATGAACTGCGCGCCCGAAAAATACGTGGGGTAGGGCACGCCCGTGGCCAGCAGCACGGCTGCAATCACCACCACGCTCCACAACACCGGGTTGGCCCAGGCCGCTTGGCCCACGCGCAGGTACAGCGCATGCGCCAGCACATAGGTCACCAGCGTGGCCGTAAGGCCAAACAGCGGCGTGGCCGAGAGATAGACCCAGAGTGCGACAAAGTCAGACATCGCGGGTACCCTCCGCCGCGTCAGCAGGGCTCAGCGAATACAGCACCAGCGCCGTCACGGTCAGGCCGATCCAGGTGGACAGCACCAAGACCAGCAGCATGCGCCCACCGTACTGGCTCAGCAGCGCCAGGTGCGTCATCACGCCCACGCCGACCGGGATGAACAGGAGCGAAAGGTGGGCCAGCAAAAAGTCGGCGCACTGCGCCACGGGCTCGCGCACCAGCGGCCAGCGCAGAGCGATAAGCAGGAGCACCATGCCCACCACCGGGCCGGGAAACGGCAGGTGCAGCGCGCGCGCCAGCAGCTCCCCCGCGCTTTGCAGCACCAGCAACCAGGCCAAGCCGCGCAGCCCTTGCATGGTTTAGAACCGTGGCAGGTCCGGGTGTTTGACCTTGCCGCCCCGCACCAGTTCGCGGCCGTATTCGGCGCAGCGCTGCAGCGTGGGAATCACTTTCCCGGGGTTCAGCAGACCCTGGGGGTCAAACGCGGCTTTGAGCGCCAACATCTGCGCGTTTTCCTCCGCACTGAACTGCACGCACATGCTGTTGAGCTTTTCCACGCCCACTCCGTGCTCGCCCGTCACCGTGCCGCCCATGGCCACGCTGGTTTCCAGAATCTCGGCGCCAAACAGTTCGCAGCGGCGCAGTTGGTCAGCGTCGTTCGCGTCGAACAGGATCAGTGGGTGCAGATTGCCGTCGCCCGCGTGGAACACGTTGGCGCAGCGCAGCTGGTATTTCTTCTCCATCTCCGCAATCGCCAGCAGGATGTCGGCCAGCCGTTTGCGCGGAATGGTGCTGTCCATACACATGTAGTCGGGGCTGATGCGGCCGCTGGCAGGGAAGGCATTCTTGCGCCCGCTCCAGAAACGCAGTCGCTCGGCCTCGCTGGTGCTCACCGCAATACCGGTGGCGCCGGCTGCGCGCAGCACTTCGGTCATGCGGCCAATCTCTTCTTCCACCTCTTCGGGCGTGCCATCGCTCTCGCACAGCAAGATGGCTTCGGCCGTCAGGTCGTAGCCCGCGTGCACAAAGTCTTCCACGGCCGCAGTCATGGGTTTGTCCATCATTTCCAGCCCGGCCGGGATGATGCCCGCCGCAATCACCGCGGCCACCGCGTCGCCGGCTTTGCGCAGGTCGTCAAAGCTGGCCATGATGCAGCGTGCCAACTGGGGTTTGGGTACCAGCTTCACGGTCACTTCGGTGATGACGGCCAGCATGCCCTCGCTGCCCACCACCACACTCATCAGGTCATAGCCCGGCGCGTCCAGCGCATCGCCACCAAACTCAATGGGCGCGCCCTCCATGGTGAAGCCGCGCACCTTGAGCACGTTGTGCAGCGTCAGGCCGTACTTCAGGCAGTGCACGCCGCCCGAGTTCTCGGCCACGTTGCCGCCAATCGTGCAGGCGATCTGGCTGCTGGGGTCGGGCGCGTAGTACAGGCCCAGCGGCGCGGCGGCTTCGCTGATGGCCAGGTTGCGCACGCCGCACTGCACGACCGCCGTGCGGCTGCGCTTGTCCAGCTTCAGGACTTTGTTGAACTTGGCCAGCGAGAGCGTTACGCCCAGCGCATGGGGCATGGCCCCGCCCGACAAGCCGGTGCCCGCACCGCGTGCCACCACCGGCACGTTCAGGCCATGGCAGACCTTAAGCACGGCGGCCACCTGATCTTCGGTTTCCGGCAGCGCCACCAGCAGCGGGCGCTGGCGGTAGGCGGTCAGCCCGTCGCACTCGTACGGCGTGGTGTCTTCCGTCTGGTACAGCAGCGCATGTGGAGGTAAATGGGGCGCCAGCCCCCGCAGAATCTGCGCAAGCAGCTCTGATTTTGATAGCGAATGCTGGAGGCTGGCGGGGGCAGGGGCGTTCATGGCGGGCGTTTCGGGCGGCGTTGTCTGCACTCTAGTGGAAAGCCGGGCGCCGTGGCGTGAAGAAACTGGTGCCTAGCCCACCGCTTTTTTCAACCACTCGGCAAAGGCGGCCACTTCCCAGCGGTCCATGGCGCCGGTGCGCCAGCACAGGTAGTGGGCGTGCGGGCTGGGCACGTTGTTGTCATACAGCCGCACCAGCGAACCATTCTCCAGCCAGGGCGCGCCGAGTTTGAGGCGCACCAGGCCCACGCCCATGCCAGCCGCCGCGGCGTCGCACATCAGGCCAATGTCGTTGAACTGCGAGCCGTCCGCCGGCTCGGGCCAGTCCAGCCCGTTGGCGGCAAACCAGGTGCGCCAGGGCTCCAGCGGGCTGCGCAAGAAGGGCAGGTTGGCCATGTCCTGCGGCGTCTCAAACGGACCATGCTCGCGCACAAAGGCGGGCGATGCCAGCGGCGTCACCTCGTCCTTCATCAAGAGCGAGTGCTCCATGTCGGCATAGCGGCCCGGGCCAAAGCGCACCATCAGGTCGGCGTCCTCGGCCACCACGTCCAGCAGCGGGATGGATACCTGCAGCGTCAGATCGATCTCGGGGTAGGCGTCGGTGAACTGGCGCAGGCGCGGGATGAGGATGGAGCGCGAAAACGTGGGTGTGACCGCCAGGCGCAGCTTGCGCTTGCCGGGCGCGGCGGATGCGCTGGGAAACTTCTGCAAGATGGCCAGGCCCTCGCGCACATGGGCCAGGTACTCGCTGCCCTCGGTGGTCAGCGAAAAATCGGCCCGGCCAAACAGCTTGGTGCCAATGATCTGCTCCAGCTGCCGCACCCGGTGGCTCACCGCGCTGGGCGTCACAAACAACTCTTCCGCCGCCAGCGAGACTGAACGCAACCGCGCCAGCGCCTCAAAGGTCAGCAGGCACTGGATAGGCGGGATGCGGGTGGCGCTCATGGGGCAATGATGCCATCAGTGAGTTCTGTGGTTGTTATCTCTGCAGCGAATGTCCCCAATTCACTCGGATGGGGGATACCCATCTCGGGAGTGGACAGAGAGAATTCGTTCTCTATGATTTTTTCGACGTTCTTTCGCGCTGTTTTATATATTTGCGCCCTTTTTTGGATCTCCTCAGTTGCGTTTGCAAAGCAGGATTTGGCAAGTAGCGACGCACTCGTTACGCGAGGCTTGGTCGCATGGGGAAAAGGTAAGCCACAGGATTTTGTCGAGGCCTACCGGCTCTTTAAGGAAGCGGCAAAGGCAAATAATGCAGACGCTCAATTTAATCTAGGCATCATGCACATGGAGGGACAGAGCGTTCCTCCTGACAGCAAGGAAGCTGCCCTCTGGTTCAAAAGGGCTGCCGACCAAGGTCACACCAATGCTCAGTTCAACCTAGCTCAGATACTGAATGACTCAGGGCCTCCAAGTTACACCGAGGCGTTCAGGTGGTTCTCGAAAGCAGCCCAAGGAGGGCATGCCGTTGCTGCCTACAACACCGGACTGTTCTATTACAAAGGAAAAGGCACGCAGAAGGATGCGAAGAAGGCAGCAGACTATTACCAATTGGCGATTGACCGGGGCTATGTCCTGGCTAACCACAACCTTGCTCTGTTGTACAAAGACGGGGAGGGTGTTCCGGCAGATCAAAAACGGGCAGTGTCCCTATTGCAGGTGGTAGCCAGCGCGGGACACGCTCCTTCGCAAACCACGCTTGGATACATGTATGCGAAGGGCATGGGTGTTACCGCGGATATGCGCATGTCGTTGTACTGGTTGCGCAAGGCAGCAGCAGCCGGGGATCCAGTCGCAATACAGATACTGCAGCGATTTGACGCAAAACAATAGCGGTGACGCTTGCAACATTTAGGGGCATTTGAGTCAGGGATGTTGCAATTGACTAAAGATTTCTACAAGGGGTCGGGGCTAGTATGAATTCTTTCCAACTCGAAAGAATTCTGATGACGATGCAGCCCCCTTTTTTTGGCAAACGCCCCACGGATTCGGCCAACCCCCGTCCAACCCCTAGCCAGCCCCATGGATTGTCTGGCTCTGCTCCCAACAGTGGGGGAAGTGCACCCGTTGCCCCAGCACAGGTACCAGCGCCTGCGCCTGCTGCAACGACCGGCAGCGCGGCGGCATCGGTCCTTTCGGGGGCTCCCACCAAGGAAGGCGGCAGCAAGTTGACGGTGGGTCCCAATATCAAGCTCAAAGGTGTGGAGATCACCGACTGCGACACCCTCGTGGTGGAAGGAACGGTGGAGGCGACGATGGACTCCCGCGTAATGCAGATTACCGAGATCGGTGCCTTCAAGGGCTCTGCGGAGATCGACTACGCCGAAATTCATGGTGAATTCAACGGTGATTTGACGGTGCGCGAGAAGCTGGTGATCTACGCCACCGGACGGGTGAGCGGCAAGATCCGCTACGGCAAGGTCGTCATTCAGGAGGGCGGGCAGCTGATGGGTGACATCCAGTTTGGCGCTGCCAACCGACCTGAGGTGTCGCCACCATCCAGAATGGGCCTTCTCAACGCCGCATAACAAAAAGAGGAGGCGTTGGGGCGCCTCCTTCGTACACCCATCTTTCCCGCGGGTGAGCCCGCCATCAGCCAAACTAATAGTGCCGCTGAATTGGCCGCTCGCAGGGGCAACCAGCCCCACAAGCGCGACTTGCGCTTACAGTCCCGCATCACTTCCTGTGACCCCTTGACGTGCGCCAGCCAATCGGCTGCGTGCACGGCAATGTGGAGCCTGTTTCCACCCAGGGTGCTCAGTAGAATGGCCATCTTTTTCCCTCGGGAGTTGCCCTGTGTCTGACACCCTAGCCGTACTGCCGCAGTACCTGCTCCCCAAAAAAGCCCTGACCGCCTTTGGCGGCCTGGTGGCTGGTGCCCGGGGCGGCAAGGCCACCACGGCCTTGATCCGCTGGTTCATTGGCCGCTACAACGTGAACATGGCCGAAGCCGCCAACCCAGACCCAGCCGCCTACGCCACGTTCAACGAATTTTTCACCCGCGCGCTCAAGGAAGGTGTGCGCCCACTCGCCTCGACCCCCTTTGTATGTCCGGTGGATGGAGCCATCAGCCAATTTGGCGCGATCGAGAAAGACCAGATCTTCCAGGCCAAGGGCCACCACTACAGCACCACCGCCCTGGTCGGCGGAGACGCCGCGTTGGCGGCGCAGTTCGACAACGGCACGTTTGCCACCATCTACCTGAGCCCGCGCGATTACCACCGCATCCACATGCCGTGTGATGGCGTGCTGCGCCGCATGATTTACGTGCCGGGCGACCTGTTCTCGGTGAACCCGACGACGGCACGCGGCGTGCCCGGGCTGTTTGCGCGCAATGAGCGTGTGGTGTGTGTGTTCGATTCCGACCACGGCCCCTTTGTGCTTACGCTGGTGGGTGCCACCGTGGTGGGCAGCATGGCCACGGTGTGGCACGGGCTGGTCAATCCGCCGCGCCTGCCTCAGATTACCGAATGGCACTACGACGCCGGCAAGGTGGTGTTGCGCCAGGGTGATGAAATGGGACGCTTCTTGCTTGGTTCCACTGTCGTCCTGCTGTTCAAGCCGGGCGCGCTCAACTTTTCACCCCAGTGGGCGCCGGCCAAGCCGGTGCAGCTGGGCGAAGAGATGGGTGTTTAACCCGCTTGGCCTTTAGGGGAAAAGCGGTATCCTGAAACCTTAAAAACCCACGTTGGGGGATAAAAATGGATAGCCTTTCCACACAAAGCGCGTTGGCCCTGGAAGATTCAAACGATCAGGCGCAGGTCCCGCACCAACGTCCCAAAAGGGCGATGCTGGAAAATTTGTCAGTGCGGGCCAGCCTCTGGCTCGCGTTCGCGAGCGTGCTTGCCGGGGCCGTAGCCATTGGCGTGTTCTCGCTGTTCCAGATGGGGCGGCTCAACGCTTCCACCAAGGCGATTTACGAGCAGGAATATGCCGCCGGTCAGGCCGCTGAGCAGGCCCGCGGTCTGATTTTGCGGGCCAGCCGCGCCCAGTCCCAACTGCTGACGGCCACCACCGCCGGCGAACGCAACACGCTGGGCACTGACATCGAAGCCAGCCTGACCCAAATCGCGCAGCGCCTCGAAACCATCAAGAGCCTCTCCAGTTCGGAAGAAAGCAGCGCCTCCAGTCAGCAACTGATTGACGCGATGGCCAGCTGGACCAAGCGCCAGCGCGCCTATATCGCCCTGGTGAAAGAGCAGCCGCTGGACCTGATGCAGATGAGCACCGATGTGCCCACCGAAGACGCCCGCCTGCTCAACGACACGCGCAAGCTCGAAAAGATCGTGGACCTGCTGGTAGACCAGCGCTCCAAGTCGGCCGAGGCCACCATCGTGAGCGCCGGGCAGATTTACCAGTCGTCGCAGACCTGGGTGGTCGGCATCATGGTGCTGCTGTTTGTGCTCTCCCTGGCCATCAGCGGCTGGGTCACCCGGCGCCTAGTGCGCCAGCTGGGTGGTGAGCCGGCCTATGCCAAATCCATTGCCAGTCGCATTGCCCAGGGGGATCTGTCCATGCACATTGCGATTGACCCCAAGGACACCGAGAGCCTGTTGTACTCGTTGCGCGACATGCAGGGCAAGCTGGCGGACACCATGCGTGAGATTGCCAGCAGCTCCAAGCAAGTGGCCAATGCCTCACGCGAAATTTCCATGGGCAACCTGGACCTGTCGCAGCGCACCGAGCAGCAGTCCGCCTCGCTGGAAAAAACCACGACCAATGTGGAGCAGATGGCGACCATTGCCAAGCGCCATGCCGATAGCGCCACGCATGCAGCCCAGCTTTCGAGCGCGGCTACGCGCTCGGCCAAGCAGGGCGGCGATGTCGTGGCCAGCGTGGTGTCCACCATGGAGCAGATCAGCAAGAGCACGCAGGCGATCCACGGCAACATCAGCGTGATCGAAGGCATTGCCTTCCAGACCAACATCCTGGCGCTCAACGCCGCGGTGGAAGCCGCGCATGCGGGCGAACAGGGCCGCGGCTTTGCGGTGGTGGCGGCCGAAGTGCGTTCGCTGGCCGAACGAAGTGCCAAGGCCGCACGTGAGATCAATGCGTTGATCGAGGCCTCGTCCAGCCAGGTGAAGGATGGGGCCGAGCTGGCGCAGCGCGCCGGTCAAACCATCCGCGAGATGGCGCAGACCGTGGCCCAGGTAAGCACCGTGATGGAAGAAATTTCAGGCGCCTCGGTACAGCAGAGTTCGGGCATCGAGGAGATCAACCGCGCAGTCGCACAGCTTGACGACAGTACGCAGCAAAACGCAGCGTTGGTGGAGCAGGCGGCGGCGGCGGCCCAGTCGCTGGATGAACAGGCCCAATCGCTGGACCAGCTGGTCGGCCGCTTTGCTTTGCAAGGCGATAGCGCGCAGCCCCTGCTGCGCTAACGGCGCCGGTTTACTTGAAGATCACGGTCTTGTGGCCGTTCAGCAGCACCCGGTGCTCGCTGTGCCACTTGACCGCGCGGGCCAGCACCTGGCTCTCGGTGTCACGGCCCTGGGTGGTCAGGTCTTCCACTGTTTTGCTGTGGTCCACGCGGGCCACATCCTGCTCGATGATGGGGCCTTCGTCCAGATCCGCCGTCACGTAGTGGGCGGTGGCACCAATTAGCTTCACCCCGCGGTCATGCGCCTGGTAGTAGGGCTTGGCACCCTTGAAGCTGGGTAGGAAGCTGTGGTGGATGTTGATGGCGCGGCCCGACAGCTTGCGGCACAGGTCGTCGCTCAGGATCTGCATGTAGCGCGCCAACACTACCAGCTCGGCCCCTTCGGACTCAATCACCTCGTAGGCCTTGGCCTCGGCCTGTGCCTTGGTGGCCGCGGTCACCGGGATGTGGTGGAAGGGCACGTTGTAGCTGGCCGCCAACTGGTAGAACTCGCGGTGGTTGCTGACGATGGCGCGGATGTCCAGCGGCAGCAGTCCGCTTTTCCAGCGGAACAGCAGGTCGTTCAGGCAATGGCCTTCCTTGCTGACCATGAGCACGGTGCGCATGGGTTGGGCCGTGGCGTGCAGGCTCCATTGCAGGTGTAGTGGCTCGGCAAAACTGCCCAGTTGGGCGCGCAGGTCGGCGTGGCTCAGCTGGCTGCAGCTGAACTGCACGCGCATGAAGAACAGGCCGGTGTCGGGGTCGTTGTACTGGGCGGCTTCTTCGATGTTGCCGCCGCGTTCCAGCAAAAAGCCCGAAACGGCGTGCACCAGCCCCAGGCGGTCGGGGCAGGAAAAGGTAAGGATGTAGGTCTGGCTCATGGGCATGGATTGTCGCAGTTCCCCGCACATGAAAAAGCCGCTCGGGGAGCGGCCTTTGTCGCGGGAATGGGGGAGGTTAGTGCACGATGACGGGGTTTTGCGCCAGTTCGGCGTAGCCTTCCAGCGTGTCTTCCACTTCTTCCTGGGTGGGGGTGTTTACCTGCCAGGCCTGGATGTGTTGCTGGAACAGCTCGGCCCAGGAGCCATCGAGGTAGACCTCTTTGCCGGAGCGCTTGTCCACAATCTCGAAGCCATGGCGGGCCAGCGTGGGCACGCCCATGGGGAAACGCTCTGTTTTTTCCACCACCCGGTCTTCGGGCTCGCCATTGGCCAGCATGTGGGTCACGGAGAAGGTTTCAGAGTCGTACAGGGTGTGCATAGTATTTTCCAACGAGAGATACATGCCAAATGGGTGTCATCTTTACGGTTTCAAGAGTAGCAGGAAAAGTGCCCGTCCGCGCAAAGTTCAGAGTTTTTGGCTGTTCGTCCACAGCAAATCCAGAAAATCGCCGTTGGATTCCGTAATGCGGATGCGCAGTGGCAAATACCCCACGCTGGGCACAAACCACAACTCCAGTTTCTGGCTGCGCTCGGCTGTGGGCTCATGCGTGAGCTTGATGGAGGGGAAGGTGCCGCCCGGTACCTTGATGGGTTCCAGCGCACCAGCTTTGAAGGTCCAGTTCTCGGCATAGCGATCGCCCACGGCCTGGAAATTCACGGTTTTGCCTGCCGTCCATTGCCCGGGGTCGCCGGCCACCACGCTGGCCAGTTGCATGAACACGCTGAGCTGGTCCTGCGCGCCCGCCTCCAGCGCGGCATCGGGGGTGTTGGCGCTGAAGGTGATCTTGTTCTGTGGGCGCAGGAAGTTAGCGCTGATCTCGTCCTTGCCCAGGCGTTTGCTGACAAAGCGCAGCGGTTCCAGGCCTTCGGCCGTCAGGTTGCCCTTGCTGGTCCAGGTTTGCAGGCTCAGACCAAATTTGCGCACCACCAGTTGCGAGGTGTAGCTGGTGCCCTCCCGCTGCCAGAGCAGTTCGGCGCTGCCGGTGTAGGGCGAGGAAATCACGCCTTCAAAGTCGTAGTTCAGGCGTACCGCAGGCGGCACGGCTACGGTTTGCGCGGCGGCCAGCGATGGCAGGACCGCGGCAGTGCAGAGAAACAAGGATGCAAGGAGAGAGCGGGGCAGGGATGTCTTGGGCATAAAAAATCAGGGTTGTTCGCTGTCGGTCCACACCATGTCCAGCATGTTGCCATTGCTTTCCGTCAGGCGGATACGGGCGGGCAGGTAGGCGAGTTTGGGGGCCAGCCACAGTTCGGCCTTGGTGCTGTAGTCGCCGGTGGGCTCGCGCGTCAGTTTGACGGCGCTGAACGTCCCCCCCGGCACGGTGATGGTCTCCTCCGGGGACACCACAAAGGTCCAGGTTTCGCTTTGCCGCGGGCCAATCGACTGGAAAGCCAGGCTGTCGCCCGCAGCAAAGCGCTGTGGCTCGCCGGCCCACAGGCTGGCCAACTGCATGAACACGCTGAGGTGGTCCTGGGCGCCGGGCAGCAGCGGGGCCTCGGGGGTGTTGGCGCTGAAGATGACTTTGCCCTCGTCGCGCACAAAATGCGCCGCCACCTCGCTGCCGCGGCCTTTATCGCCAAAGCGTAGGGGGGCCAGGCCGGTCTCGGCCAGCGTGCCTTTGCTGGTCCACTGCCGCAGGTTGATGTAGAACTTGGTGGCAATCAGGCTGGCCTGGTAGTTGGTGCCGTCGTGCTTCCAGAGGAGTTTGGCACCGCCCGTATCACGCCTGCCGCCCGTCAGTGCGTCCAGGTCGTAATTGAGTCGCACGGGCGGCGGGAAGGCGTAGTGCTGGGGGCGCTCCGCGGGTGCAGCCGCCACCGCGGCGGTGGTCGCCGGTGCTTGCGCGGCGGGGATAGTGGGTGTATCTGCTATGGTTTCAGGAGCGGATGACGCAGAATATACGGGGGCTGGAGGCGTAGAAGGCACGGAATCTGTTGGCGCAATGCCCGCTGTGGCTGTTGCTGTGGCGGGCGCCAGCGCTGGGCGTGTTGGCACGCGTGGTTTGGGGGGGGAAGCGGCAGGCGCCGGGACGGCCCTTGGCGGCGCGGCTTCGGGGAGGGGCAGCACCCGGGTCTGCATCACGATGGCGCTAGCCGTAGGCGGTGCATCGAAAGCGCCCGCCAGCCACTGCAGCGGAGCCCCTTCCAGCAGCCACCAGTGCACACTCAGCACCGCGGTCAACACCATGGCCAGGCTTTTGAGTGGCCAGGAGGGCAGACGTGTGTGGGGGAGTGCGACCAAAGGCAAAGCCAAAGACATGCTGGGTAGAACGCAAAAGTCCAGTGTACGGTAGACAGGTGGCAGGGCTACCCGCCAAACCCGGCGAAAATGCCCGCATGAAACTCGCTACCTACCAAGATGGCTCCCGCGACGGGCAGCTGGTGGTCGTCTCCCGCGATCTGACCCAGGCGCATTACGCCACCCATATCGCCAATCGCCTGCAGCAGGTGCTGGACGACTGGAACTACCTCTCCCCCCAACTGCAAGACTTGTACGTGAGCCTGAACCACGGCCGCGCGCGCCATGCGTTCCCGTTTGATCCCGCCCTGTGCATGGCGCCGCTGCCGCGCGCCTACCAGTGGGCCGACGGCTCGGCGTACCTGAACCACGTGGAGCTGGTGCGCCAGGCCCGTGGTACCGAGGTGCCCGAAAGCTTTTACACCGACCCGCTGATGTACCAGGGCGGCAGCGACGACCTGGCCGGCCCGCAGGACGACATCGTCTGTGCCAACCCCGCCTGGGGCGTGGACTTCGAGGCTGAGCTGGCCGCCATCACCGGCGACGTGCCCCTGGGCTGCCCGCCCGACCGCGCGATTGATGCCGTGCGCCTGTTGGTGCTGGTGAATGACGTGACGCTGCGCAACCTGATCCCTGACGAGTTGGCCAAGGGCTTTGGCTTTGTGCAGAGCAAGCCCGCCACGGCGTTTGGCCCGGTGGCCGTGACGCCCGACGAACTGGGCGAAGCCTGGGCGCGTGGCCGCGTGCACCTGCCCGTGCAGTGCACCTGGAATGGCCGCAAGGTCGGCCTGTGCGAGGCCGGCAGCGACATGACCTTCCACTTTGGCCAGTTGATTGCCCACCTGGCCAAGACACGCCGTGTGCGGGCCGGTTCCATCATTGGCTCGGGCACCATCAGCAACAAGGGCGTGGCGCGCAAAAACCGCACCGACTGGCCCAATGGCTACAGCTGCATTGCCGAGAAGCGCGCCATGGAAACCCTCCAGGACGGCCAGCCCAGTACCGAATACATGCAGTACGGCGACACGATCCGCATCGAGGTCAAGGGCCGCGATGGCCAGAGCGTGTTTGGCGCCATCCTGCAGGAAGTCGTGCCGCCCGAGTTCAAGGGCCGCGCGCCCGCAGCGGCCCCCGTTGCCCCTGTCGCGACTGATGCCATTGCCGGGACATCTGACACTTCCGAACCACCCACCGAAACCCCAACTGAGACACCCGAATGAAAACACGTGCCGCCGTCGCCTGGAAAGCAGGCCAGCCCCTGACCATCGAAACCGTGGACCTGCAAGGCCCCAAGTTCGGCGAGGTGCTGGTCGAAATCAAAGCCACCGGCATCTGCCATACCGACTACTACACCCTGAGCGGCGCCGACCCCGAAGGCATCTTCCCCGCCATCCTGGGCCATGAAGGCGCAGGCATTGTGGTGGACGTGGGCCCCGGCGTGACCACGCTCAAAAAGGGCGACCACGTCATTCCGCTCTACACGCCCGAATGCCGCACCTGCAAGTTCTGCCTCAGCCGCAAGACCAACCTGTGCCAGCTGATCCGCGGCACCCAAGGCAAGGGCCTCATGCCCGATGCCACTTCGCGCTTCAGTCTGAATGGCGATCCCATCTTCCACTACATGGGCACCAGCACCTTCAGCAACTACACCGTGGCGCCCGAAATCTCGCTGGCCAAGATCCGCGACGACGCGCCCTTCGACAAGGTCTGCTACATCGGCTGCGGCGTCACCACCGGCATCGGCGCGGTGATCTTCACTGCCAAGGTGGAAGCCGGTGCCAACGCCGTGGTGTTTGGTCTGGGCGGCATTGGCCTGAACGTGATCCAGGGCCTGAAGATGGTGGGCGCGGACAAGATCATCGGCGTGGACCTGAACCCGGCCCGTGAAAAGATGGCGCGTGACTTCGGCATGACGCACTTCCTCAACCCCAAGGACATCGAGGCCGCAGGCGGCAACATCGTCGACGCGATTGTGCAACTGACCGATGGCGGCGCCGACTACAGCTTCGAGTGCATCGGCAACACCAAGGTCATGCGCCAGGCGCTGGAGTGCACGCACAAGGGGTGGGGCCGCAGCATCATCATCGGTGTGGCCGAAGCCGGTGCTGAAATCTCCACGCGCCCGTTCCAGCTGGTCACCGGCCGCAAATGGGAAGGCTCGGCCTTTGGCGGCGCACGTGGCCGCACCGATGTGCCCAAGATCGTGGACTGGTACATGGAAGGCAAGATCAACATTGACAGCCTCATCACGCACACCATGCCGCTGGAAGACATCAACCAGGGCTTTGACCTTATGAAGCGTGGTGAGTCGATCCGCGGTGTGGTGATTTACTGATGGCAGCATTGCCCAGGTTGGAATTGCTCAGCGAACACGCCTGCTTTGGTGGCGTGCAGCGTTACTACCAACACGCCTCCAGCACCATCGGCCTGCCCATGCGCTTCTCGGTGTTTCTGCCGCCGCAGGCGCAGCAGGGCGCGGTGCCGGCGGTCATGTACCTGGCCGGCCTGACCTGTACCGAAGAAACCTTCATGGCCAAAGGCGGTGCGCAGCGCGTGGCGGCCCAACTGGGGCTGGCGCTGATTGCGCCCGACACCAGCCCGCGCGGCGCCGGTGTGCCGGGCGAGGCCGAGTCCTGGGACTTTGGGGTGGGTGCCGGCTTTTACCTGGATGCCGTACAAGCACCGTGGGCCAAGCACTACCGCATGGAAAGCTACCTGCTGGACGAGTTGCTGCCGTTGGTGGGTGCGAGCCAGCCGGTCGATGTCAATCGCCTAGGCCTGTTTGGCCACTCCATGGGCGGCCATGGGGCATTGACTTTGGCGCTGCGCCATCCGCAGCGATTCCAAAGCCTGTCTGCCTTCGCGCCCATATGCGCACCCAGCCAGTGTCCCTGGGGACACAAGGCGTTTGCGGGCTACTTGGGCGAGGACCGCGCGGCCTGGGCCGCGCATGATGCGTCAGCCCTGATGGCCCAACGCAGCGCGCCGCTGTTCGCGCAGGGCATCCTCGTGGACCAGGGGCTGGCGGACAAGTTTCTGGACGTGCAACTGCACCCGCATCTGTTCGAGTCGGCGTGTGCCACGGCGGGCCAGCCTCTCACCTTGCGCCGCCACGCGGGTTACGACCACGGCTACTACTTCATCAGCACCTTCATGGAAGACCACCTGCGCCACCACGCGCAGGGGCTGGGCCTTTCGGTGTAATCAGGTGGCGGCGGCCACCTGTTGCACAAAAGTCTTGATGCCGCGCAGCATCATCTCAATCGCGACCGACACCAGCACCAAGCCCATCAGCCGTTCCACGGCCACGACCAGGCGCGTGCCAATCCAACGCTGAATGCGTTCGGCCGACACCAGCACTACGGCGCTGACCAACATGGTCACGCACAGCGCGCCGATCCACTCCATGCGCCGGTCGGGCTGCTGGGATACCAACAGCAAGACGGTCGCGAGGGCGGACGGGCCAGCGATGGCTGGCACCGCCAGGGGCACGATGAGCGGCTCCGCCATGAGTTCACCCTCGGTCGTGGCTGCAGGGGGAAACACCATGCGCAATGCGATCAGGAACAGGATCACGCCGCCGCCGATCTGCAGCGACAACTCGCTGAGGTTCATCACGCGCAAAAAGCTCTCGCCCACGAACATGAACGTCAGCAGCAGCGCAAACGCAATCAGGATCTCGCGCAGGATGACCTTGGGACGCCGTTCGGGCGCCACGTGTTTGAGCGCGTTGGCAAAAATGGGAATGTTGCCGACCGGATCCGTGATCAGGATCAGCAGAATGGTTGCCGAGGCGAAGGTGTAATTCATCATGGGAGCTGCGCTGGCATCGCCAGCGTCCTCAATCGGGGAAGCGCCCGAGAATAGCAGCGTCAGGCGTGTTCCGCCGCCTCCTGGCAAGCGATGCAGCGCTCTGCCTCGGGGGCTGCGTGCAGTCGCGCATCGGGGATGTCGATTCCGCAATCCACGCAGCGGCCATAGGTGCCTGCCTGCAGGCGCAGCAGCGCGGCTTCCACCTGGCGCAGCTCGGCGCTTTCGTGTTCGTCCAGCGCAAACTCCAGCTCTTTTTCACTCGCTGTCTGGGCGGTGGAGTCCTGGTTGGGGGCAAAGTGTTCGGCAGAGGCCTGGGTTCTGCTCGTGGCGTTGCCACCGCGCAGGGTGGCCAGTTGCGAGCGCAGGGCGTCGCGTTGCTCGAGCAGTTGCAGTTTAAAAAGTTCGTTGGTGGCCATCAGGTACTCCAGGGGAAAAGGGCAAAGTTGCGTTCCATGGGGAGCTTGCGCGCCTGGCGTCGTATCTGCATTGATGTGGGTCAAATGCCGGATGTGGCATGAGGGGCTTGTGGGGCCTGCGTCATAATTCAGCCCCATGTCCGCCCTCCAGTCCCTGCGCCAAACCCGAGCCATCGCCCGATGGATGCTGGTGTGGTTTGCGCTGTCGCTGGGCGCGGCGGTGGCCTCCCCGGTCGTCAACCCACAGGCGCTGACCCTGGTGTGTTCTGCCGCTGGGGTGGTGCAGCTCAAGGCTGGCGCCGATGGCGATGCGCCCCAACCCATGGGCCATACGCTGGATTGCGTGTTGTGCATGGTGGCAGGCGCTCCACCTGCGGCCGCGGTGGCCGTGCATGCGCCCGGCGCCCTCGCCCATGTGCAGCGCAGCGCCCTGGCCCAGCGCCCCGTGGGGGCTGTCGTGGCGGCCTCTGCCGCGCGCGGCCCGCCTGCGCTGGGCTGAACCCTCTCCTTTCTCTTTTATTTTTTGCGAAGCGCTGTCTCCTGGGCGGTGGTTCGCTTGCGCGTCCCCGCAGTGGGCTTGCGCCTCTTTGGTATTCCTTATGACTTCAAAATTTGCTATTCAATTGGTAGCTGCTTGTGCAGCATTGACGGGGGCTAGCGCCTCTTTTGCTCACGTAACGCTGCAAGACCCCGCCGCAGCGGCAGGTGCTGGCTACCGCGCCGTGCTGCAGGTCGGACATGGGTGTGGGGCTTCAGCCACCACCACCATCAAGGTCACGATTCCGGCTGGTTTCAACGCAGCCCAGCCCATGGTGAAGCCCGGCTGGGCGGTGTCCACCCAAGTGGGGCCGCTGGCCCAGCCCTATGACATGCACGGCACCCGCTACACCGAGGGCGTCCAGGAAATCACCTGGACCGCCAAGGGCGCCGAGAACGCCTTGCCCAGCGCGCTGTACGACGAGTTTGTGCTGCGCGGCACCACGCCACGCCAGCCCGGCACCTTGTGGTTCAAGGTCGTTCAGGTCTGCGAAGTCGGCCGCAACGAATGGGTGGAAATCCCGGCCGCCGGCCAGGACGCCCACAGTCTGAAGTCTCCCGCCGCCGCGCTGGAAGTGCTGGACGTCCAGGCCGCCGGCGGCCATGCCCACTGATTCGGCACCCTCAACCCAACGGAGCATTCCATGAAATCCCTGAAACTTTCCATCGCCACATTACTGATCGCTACCGTGGCCGCCCCCCTGTGGGCGCAGACCGTTGACGTCAGCGGCGCCTGGGCTCGCGCCACCGTGCAGGGCCAGAAGGCCAGCGGCGCCTTCATGCAGCTCACCGCCAAAGAGGGCACCCGGCTGGTAGCCGTCTCCACCCCGGTCGCAGGGGTGGCCGAAGTGCATGAGATGAAGATGGAGGGCGACGTGATGAAAATGCGCGCCGTCCCGGGCGGGCTGGAGCTGCCCGCGGGCAAACCGGTGACGTTGAGTCCGGGCGGCTACCACGTAATGCTGATGGACCTGAAGCTGCCACTGCGCAAGGACACCACCATCCCCATGACCCTGGTGTTCCAGGATGCCAAGGGCGTGGAGAGCAAGAAGGAGTTGCAGGTACCTGTGGCCACCAGCACCCCCATGCCGGGCAAACCCTGAGTGGGTACGGGGCTGTGGTGGTGGTCATGGCCCTTGCATTGGGTGTAAGCTGTGCGCAGTGGTCTGGTTCACAGGCCCATTGGAGCAACCATGAGCGATGCAGACACCTCCGGTTTTGGCAAGTTTGTCCCGGGCTTTGACTTTTTGCAGAACCTGGCCAAAGGTGCCGCCACCAACATTCCGCAAATGCCCAACCTCGCCAATTGGGTGGCCCCCACGCTGAATGTGGAGGAGCTGGACAAACGCATCGAAGAGCTCAAAAACGTGCACTTCTGGCTGGAGCAGAACTCCCGCGCACTGGGTGCCACCATCCAGGCGCTGGAGGTGCAGAAGATGACCCTGGCCACGCTCAAGGGCATGAACTTCAACATCGGCGACGTGGCCAATGCGCTCAAGCTCAAGGCGGCCGACTCGGTGGCCAGCAGCGTGCAGCGTGTGACCGAAAAAGCCGCATCGACTGCGAAGACTTTTTCTGATGTGACCGGCAACTCCAAATCCGCCAAGGCGGGTAGCGCTACCGGTCTGGTGGACCCCCTGCAACTGTGGGGCTCGCTGACCCAGCAGTTCCAGAACATTGCTGCCAGCGCCATGAAAGAGGCCACGACCAAAACTGCGGTGGACATGACGAAGAACATGGCCTCCGGTCTGGCCAAGGAAGCGCTCAAGTCGGCTACTGCGGCGGGCAAAAAGGCCGTGACCAAGCGCCCCGCTGCGCGTAAAACCACCGCCCGCAAGACCACGGGCCGCTAAGCCCTCACCTCGTCGTCCAGGCGCAGGCGTATGTCCCTGTTTCCGTACGCCCACGCAACCCACCCGCAATGGCCCATGGCCGCTGCATTGGTGTTGGCGCAGTTGCGCGCACAGATGACGCTGCCAGGTTACGCCACCGCACCGAGCCTTGCCTTGCTCTACATCACCGACCACTACGCCCCCCATGCCCAGGACATCCTGGAGCATCTGAGCGGCGAACTGCCGTTGGTGACCGACTGGTCGGGCACCGTGGGCATTGGTATTGCATCGAACAACGTGGAATATTTTGACGAACCGGCTCTGGCCGTGATGCTGCTGGAACTGCCCAGCCACCAGTACCGCGTGTTCTCAGGCATTGCGCCGTTGGGGCTGGGCTTTGAGGCCCATACCGCGCTGGTGCATGCCGACGGCGAGACGCCCGACCTTGCGGAACTCATCGACGAGATGGCACGGCGCACCGACAGCGGTTACCTGTTTGGCGGCCTTTCCAGCAGCCGCACCCAGAGCGTGCAATTTGCCGTGGCGGCCGATGGCAACCTCAGCGGCCATGGCGCCGCCAGCGGGGTGTTCACCGGGGGCTTGAGTGGCGTGGCGTTTGGCGAGGGGGTGGACCTGGTGTCGCGCGTTACCCAGGGCTGCAAGCCTGTGTCGCCCACCCATGTGGTGACGCAGGCCGCACATAACGTGGTGGTGGCGCTGGATGGGGAGCCCGCGCTGGATGTGATGCTGCGTGATCTGGGGGTGTCGCTGGAGCGGCCGCAAGAGGCGCTGGACGTGGTCCGTGCCACGCTGGTGGGACTGGTGCAACCGCAAGAGGGAGCCGCCAACGATAGCGCTGCCGTGCGCCAGACCGGCAATTTTGGCAACGATGTGACCGTGCGCCACATCATTGGCCTGGATCCGGGACGGCGTGGCGTAGCCGTGGCCGATCAGGTGCAGGAGGGTGCGCAGCTGACGTTTTGTCAGCGCAACATGCAGGCCGCCAAGGCGGACCTGATGCGTATCTGCGCCGAGGTGCGCGAGGAGCTGGAGCCGCAGGAGCAGACGCTGGAGGTGGCCACGGCCCTGCAGCAAAGCGAGCTGGAAGCTGCACCCCACCCGGCACGCCGCATCGCCGGTGCGCTGTATGTGAGCTGCTCGGGCCGTGGTGGCCCGCACTTTGGCGGACCCAGTGCAGAGATGCACATCGTGCGCCGTGCGTTGGGCGATGTGCCGCTCGTCGGTTTTTTTGCGGGTGGTGAGATTAGCCACCGCCATGTGTTTGGCTATACCGGGGTGCTCACGGTATTTACTGCGTCTGGGTAAGCGCCTGACCATCAGGACCGTTGGAACAAAAAAAGAGGAGAGACTGGATGGGACATCTGAAAATTGCGACCCGCTTGTACGGCGGCTTTGGTGCCTTGGCCGCCGTGCTGCTGGCCATGGCGGTGCTGGCCCTCACGCAGATGGCCTCCATGAATGTCAGCTCGAGTGATATTGCCAACAACTGGTTGCCCAGTGTGGAAGCTGCCAATAAGATCAACACCGCATTTGCCAACTTCCGCATTTCCGAAATGCAGCACGTGACCAATGTGGGCGATGCGGGCATGGCCGAAGCCGAGAAGACCATGGCCACGGCCCAGTCCAAGCTGGATGAAGCCCGCAAGGTCTACGAACCGCTGATCAGTTCCGACGAAGAGCGTGCGCTCTACCAGGGCTTCAGCGAGGACTGGCAGCAGTACATGAAGTTGCATGACCAGTTGATCGAGGCGTCCAAGCGCAACAGCAAAGCCATCGCACGGACCATCATGGAGGGCGAGTCCAAGAAGATGTACAACAAAGCTGGCGAGGCTTTGGACAAGATCATTCTGCTCAACCACCTGGGTTCCGATCAATCAGCCAAGTCGGCCGCCTCTGCTTACACCTCGGCGCGCAGCATCATGGTCGGCGCCGTGGTCCTGGCCCTGGTGCTGGCCAGCGTGGCGGCCACGCTGATCACCCGCTCCATCACCCGTCCGTTGGGCAATGCCTTGAATGTGGCGCAGGAGGTGGCGGCCGGTGACCTGTCGAGTCAGGTCGCAGTGGATTCCCGGGACGAACTGGGCCAGTTGTTGCAAGCCATGAAGACCATGCAGGCCAGTTTGGTGAAGGTTGTGAGCAGCGTGCGCAGCGGTTCTGAATCGGTGTCCACGGCAAGTGCGGAGATAGCGCAAGGCAACCACGACCTGAGCGCGCGCACGGAACAGCAAGCCAGTGCGCTGGAAGAAACCGCCGCCAGCATGGAAGAACTCAACTCTGCGGTGAAACAAAACGCCGACAACGCCCGCCAGGCCAACCAGCTGGCGCAAAGCGCCAGCGCAGTGGCCGTGCAGGGCGGTGAAGTGGTGGGCCAGGTGGTGGAAACCATGAAAGGCATCAACGACGCCTCGCGCAAGATCAGCGACATCATCAGCGTGATCGACGGCATCGCCTTTCAGACCAACATCCTGGCGCTGAACGCTGCCGTGGAAGCGGCCCGCGCGGGCGAACAAGGCCGTGGCTTTGCGGTGGTGGCCTCCGAAGTACGCAGCCTGGCAGGGCGTAGCGCCGAAGCCGCCAAAGAAATCAAGAGCCTGATCAACGCCAGCGTAGAGCGGGTGGAGCAAGGCACCACGCTGGTGGACAAGGCGGGCGAGACGATGACCGAAGTCGTCACCAGCATCAGGCGGGTGACGGACATCATGGGAGAGATCAGCGCAGCGAGCAATGAGCAAAGCGCGGGCGTATCGCAGGTGGGAGAGGCGATCACACAGATGGACCACACCACGCAGCAGAACGCAGCGCTGGTGGAGCAAATGGCGGCGGCTGCCAGCAGCCTGAAGTCCCAGGCGCAGGACCTGGTGCAGGTTGTCGCTGTGTTCCGACTCGCCGAGGGACAAGGGGCCAGTCCGGCAGCCCAGTCGACCCCGGTTAAGGCCCTTGAGAAGGCAGTGGAGGCCCCCACCAAACCTCAACAACGTCCAGCGGTGTCGAAGCCTGCGGCGGTATCCAAGCCCGCGCCCGTCAAGGTCCCAGCGCTGGCAGCGGTGTTGCCCAAGACCAGCGCGCGGCTGGTGCCCGCCGGTGGGGACGAGGACTGGGAGACCTTCTGAACGACGCCTACACGCCGCGCGCGCGGTCGGCGTGGAACTGCTGGATGAAGGCGCCAAAGCGGCCCGCATCCAGTGCATCGCGGATTTCCTGCATCAGGTTCAGGTAGTAGTGCAGGTTGTGCACGCTGGCCAGCATGGGGCCCAGCATCTCGCCGCAGCGGTCCAGGTGGTGCAGGTAGGCGCGGCTAAAGCCTTCGCGCCCGCCGTTCGCCCAGCTCACGCCGCTGGTGCCCGCACAGGCGTAGCAGGTGCAGGTCACATCCAATGGCTGTTCGTCGCTCTTGTGGCGTGCATTACGAATCTTCAAATCACCATAGCGGCTGAACAGGGTGCCGTTGCGCGCGTTGCGGGTGGGCATCACGCAGTCGAACATGTCGATGCCGTTTTGCACACCGGCAATCAGGTCTTCCGGTGTGCCCACGCCCATCAGGTAGTGCGGCTTGTGCTTGGGCAGCTTGGGGCCAATGTGCTTGAGCACGCGCATCATGTCTTCCTTGGGCTCGCCCACCGACAGGCCGCCGACCGCAATGCCGGGGAAGTCCAGTGCCTCCAGCCCGGCCAATGATTCGTCGCGCAGATGCTCGAACATGCCACCCTGCACGATGCCAAACAGCGCATTGGGGTTGTTCAGCCGGGCAAACTCGTCCTGGCAACGCTTGGCCCAGCGTAAGCTGAGTTCCATGGAGCTGCGCGCTTCGCGCTCGGTCGTGATCTGGCCCTTGGTCTTGGGTTCGACTGACAGGTAAGGCGTGCACTCGTCGAACTGCATCACGATGTCGGAGTTCAGCGTGGTCTGGATCTGCATGCTGATTTCGGGCGTCAGGAACAGCTTGTCGCCGTTCACGGGAGACGCGAACTTCACGCCTTCCTCGCTGATCTTGCGCATCTCGCCCAGTGACCAGACCTGGAAGCCGCCGGAGTCGGTCAGGATGGGTTTGTCCCATTTCTCGAACTGGTGCAGCCCGCCAAATTTCTCCACGACATCCAGGCCCGGGCGCATCCACAAGTGGAAGGTGTTGCCCAGGATGATTTGTGCATTCATGTCGTGCAGGCTGCGCGGCATGACGCCCTTGACTGTGCCATAGGTGCCCACGGGCATGAAGATGGGGGTTTCCACCACGCCGTGGTTCAGCGTCAGGCGGCCGCGGCGCGCGTGGCTGCCCAGGTAGGCGCCGTCGGCGGTGGCGGGATCGTCCTTCAGCAGGTCGAATTTCAGGCGGGGCAGGTCAGAGGTGGCAGTCATGGCGCGTGGTTCACAGAGGCAAAGCGGGACCGGGTATTGTCCCCGAACCCGCCCAGAACGCTATCGGGGTGGCTCAGGCTTGCCGGCGCACGCCTGTGGTGTGCAGGATCAGCCCCTCCAGCCGCTTCCAGAAGCGCAGGCGTTCCAGCACCGGGTTCAGCACATTGGTGACCACGCAGTAGTCCGAATCGCGGGCACCACGGTGGTGGCGGCCATGTGCGCGCGGCGTCTGCAAGATGCGCCATTGCTGCAGGGTGTGGACCAGTGCGCCTTTCTCCTGCCGGTTCTGGTGCGTCCATTTGTGCAACTGGTTGGCATTCGCCGTGAGCAGGGCAAATACACACACACCCGTGTTCAGGCAGCCCAGCCCCCAGGCCAGGGCCAGCATCAGACCCGAGAGCAGCACCAGGTCCCACGAGCTTTGCCACCAGGTTTTGGTCAGGAAGGCGCGGGGCTTGTGGTGGTGCAGTCGGTTGTCCTCGGCCACCCGCGCCAGCCACTTGCCCAGCAGCGGCATGTCGGCATGCACATAGGCATCTTCAAACCAGTGCACCAGGCCTGAGACCAGATCTGCCACCAACACGCCCACCGCCACTTGCATCACCCACATACATCGCTCCTGGCCAGGGCGAAGGCCCCTGCAACGGAGGCGAGTGTCGAAAACTATGCGTTCAACACGGGTGTTTGCTTACCAAGTATCGCCAGGCGATACCTTGGGCGGAATGGCTTGGTGCCGGCAGGCGGGGTTCAGGCCGCGCGCTGCAGCAGCATGGCGTCGCCATAGCTGAAGAAGCGGTAGCCGCGTGCAATGGCGTCGCGGTACAGGCCCATGATGTGCTCGTAGCCCGCAAAGGCGCTCACCAGCATCATCAGGCTGCTCTTGGGCAGGTGGAAGTTGGTCACCAGCACATCAATCAGTTGGAACTCAAAGCCCGGCGTGATGAAGATGGTGGTGTCGCCGCTGGCGAGCCCGGTTTTGGCCCAGCTTTCCAGCGTGCGCACGGTGGTGGTGCCCACGGCCACCACCCGGCCGCCGCGCGCCTTGCAGGCGGCTATGGCGGCCTGGGTCTCGGCGGGCACGTTGTACCACTCGCTGTGCATGTGGTGCTCGGCCAGGTTTTCGGTCTTGACCGGCTGGAAGGTGCCAGCGCCCACATGCAGCGTCACATGCGCGCGCTGCACGCCCATGGCATCCAGCTGGGCAAACAGCGCCTCGTCAAAGTGGAGTGCAGCCGTGGGGGCGGCCACGGCGCCGGGGTTTTTCGCAAACACGGTCTGGTAGCGCTGCACGTCTTCGGGTGAATCGCTGTGGGTGATGTACGGGGGCAGCGGCACATGGCCGTGGCGCTCCATCAGTGTGTAGGGGTCGTCCCCTTGGTCGTTGCTGAGCACAAAGCGGTAGATCGGGCCGTCCACATTCGGCCAGCGGCCCAGCAGCGTGGCGCTGAGGTCGTCGTCAAAGCCAGGCGCGCAGACCATCTTGATGGTGGCGCCCACCTCAGGCTTCTTGCTCACGCGCATATGGGCCGCCACCTGGTTGCCGCCCAGCACGCGCTCGATGAGCAGCTCCACCTTGCCACCCGTGGACTTTTCGCCAAACAGGCGTGCGTTGATGACCTTGGTGTCGTTGAAGACCAGCAGGTCACCGGCCTTCAATAGACCGGGCAGCTCGCGAAAAATGCGGTCCACCGAAGCAGCACCCGTGCCATCCAGCAGGCGCGAGCCTGAACGCTCGGCGGCGGGGTGCTGGGCAATCAGGGTTTCGGGGAGTTCAAAGTCAAAATCGCTCAGGGCGAAGGCACGCTGGGTGCCGGGGAAGAAAGCTTGCATGCTGCTTGAGGGCCGGACAGGCCCGTTCCAAGAAAAAGACAGGGCAGAATTGTCCCATGCCCAAGAAACCCGCCGCCCGCACCGATGACGCCGCCAAGGAAGGCACGGCGGGCGGGGCTGGCGACACCAAATCCCCCGCGCAAAAAGCGCTGGAGAAACTGGGCCTGAAACGCGACATTGACCTGGCACTGCACCTGCCGCTGCGCTACGAGGACGAGACCCGCATCGTCAAGCTGAGCGAGGTGCGTGACGGTCAGCAAGCGCAGATCGAGGCCGTGGTGACGCACCAGGAGGTGACGTTTCGCCCGCGCCGCCAGCTCATCGTGACGGTGGACGATGGATCTGGCACCTGCACGCTGCGGTTTTTCAGCTTCTACGGCTCGCAGCAAAAGGCGCTGGCGGTGGGCAACCGCATCCGCGTGCGCGGCGAGGTGAAGGGCGGCTTCATGGGCCGCACCATGCTGCATCCCAGTTTCCGGGCCGCTGGCGGCAGCCTGCCCACGGCGCTCACACCCATCTACCCCACGGTGGCCGGCCTGCCCCAGCCCTACCTGCGCAAGGCCGTGCTGGCAGGCTTGGCACGCTCGGATCTGTCGGACACCTTTGCGCCCGGTGATCTGGATGTGCTGCACCACGGAATCGGCCACCAGCCCTTGTGGACACTGCGCCAGGCGCTACACTTTTTGCACCACCCCACGCCCGATGTGTCGCTGGACACGCTGGAAGACCACAGCCACCCGGCCTGGCAGCGCCTGAAGGCCGAGGAGTTGCTGGCCCAGCAGATCAGCCAGTTGCAAAGCCGGCGCGAGCGCGCGGCGCTGCGTGCGCCCGTGTTGCGCGCCGTGCTGGGTGGCACGCTGCATGCGCGCCTGCTCAAGGCCTTGCCGTTCGGGCTGACGGGTGCGCAGCAACGCGTGGGCGAGGAAATTGCGCATGACATGGGGCGCCACATTCCCATGCACCGCCTGTTGCAGGGCGATGTGGGCGCCGGCAAGACCGTGGTGGCCGCGCTGGCCGCTGCCACCTGCATCGACGCGGGCTGGCAGTGTGCGCTGATGGCGCCTACCGAGATATTGGCTGAGCAGCACTTCCGCAAGCTGCTGGGCTGGCTGGAGCCGCTGGGCATTACGACCGCCTGGCTCACCGGCACGCAAAAGACCAAGGAGCGCCGCGCCATGCTGGCGCTGATCGAGAGCGGCGAGGCCCAACTGGTGGTGGGCACGCACGCCATCATCCAGGAGAAGGTGAAGTTCAAGAACCTGGCGCTGGCCATCATCGACGAGCAGCACCGCTTTGGCGTGGCCCAACGCCTGGCGCTGCGCAACAAGCTGCAGCACGATGCGATGGAGCCGCACATGCTGATGATGACGGCGACGCCGATTCCCAGAACCTTGGCGATGAGCTATTACGCGGACCTGGATGTCTCCACACTGGACGAGTTGCCACCCGGGCGCACGCCCATCGTCACCAAGGTAGTGAGCGACCACCGGCGCGACGAGGTGATCGAGCGCATCCGCGGCCAGATTGCCCAGGGTCGACAGGTGTACTGGGTGTGCCCGCTCATCGAAGAGAGCGAGGCGCTGGACCTGACCAACGCCACACAAACCCATGCAGACCTGGCCGAGGCGCTGCAGGGTGCCACGCGCGCCGATGGCCAGCCCGTGCTCATAGGGCTGTTGCACTCGCGTATGCATGTGGACGACAAAAAGGCCGTCATGGGCGCGTTCACCGCGGGGCTGATGTCGGTGCTGGTCAGCACCACGGTCATTGAAGTGGGGGTGGATGTGCCCAACGCCTCGCTCATGGTGATTGAGCATGCCGAGCGCTTTGGCCTCTCGCAGTTGCACCAGTTGCGCGGCCGCGTGGGGCGCGGCGCGGCGGCCTCGGCCTGCGTGCTGCTGTACTCCACCGGCGATGCGCCGCGCCTGGGCGAGGCCGCGCGCGAGCGCCTGCGCGCCATGGCCGAGACCAACGATGGCTTCGAGATCGCGCGGCGCGACCTGGAGATTCGCGGGCCTGGCGAATTCCTGGGCGCACGCCAAAGCGGCGAGGCCATGCTGCGCTTTGCCGACCTGGCTACGGATACCGCGCTGCTGGAGTGGGCACGGGCCGAGGCGCCCATGCTGCTGGACCGTTACCCGCACCTGGCCCACAAGCATGTGGCGCGCTGGTTGGGCGGCAAGGCCGAGTACCTCAAAGCTTGAAGCCTATGCCCCAGACCTGCTACGCTAGGCGCGGGCTATTTCGGCGGCGACGGTGGCGTTTCTTGTGAAAACAAGGCCTGGCCCCCGTCCATGTTGCGCCAGTAGCTCCTAAAACAATAGCGTTTTGTCGTTGCCAAGAAAGCCTGCCCATGCCTTCTACTGCCATTCCCGCGTTCAACCCCGAGCTTGACCTGTCGCTGGAGCGGGTGGTGCCCATGGCCCCTTCGCTGGTCTGGGCTGCCTGGACCCAACCCCAGCACGTGGTGCACTGGTTCACCCCCGCACCTTGGCAAACGGTGGACTGCGAGATTGACCTGCGCCCCGGTGGCATCTTCCGCACCACCATGCGCTCGCCCGAAGGGCAGGACAACGACCACACGGGCTGCTACCTCGAGGTGGTGGAAAACCAGCGCCTGGTGTGGACCGATGCGCTGGGCCCGGGCTACCGCCCAGCGAACAACCCCTTTGTCACGGCCAGCATCACGCTGCAGCCCGAGGGCAGCGGCACGCGCTACACCGCCCTGGTGCAGCACAAGGACGCAGCCACCCGCCAGCAGCACGAGGCTATGGGTTTTACTCACGGCTGGAGCACGGCGCTGGACCAGCTGGTGGCCTACATGCAGGGGCTGCGCGCATGAATGAGCAGTGGCTGTGGATCATCTGGTTGGTGGGGTTTGCAACCCTGCTGGTGGGGGGCGCGTATGGGTATGTGGAATACCAGGCATCTTTGCTGAAGACCCGCACCACGGCTATTCCCGGCGGTCTGCGCTTCAGCGCCCACGGGTTGACGGTAGAGGTGCACCGCAGTGCGCAGCAACTGGTGGTGCAAACGTCCCACGGGCGTTACGTGCACCAGGCCCTGGAGGGCGGGGAAGAGCAGGAGCAGCAAGGCAGCCTCAAGGTGACCCTGCCTGCGCCGGGCCTGCGCATCGAGGTGTCGCGTGCCATGCGCAAGCTGCCCGACCAGGAGGAGCCCCAGCCCACCGGGCTGTGCACCATCGAGTTCCATGCGTCTGACGAAATGGCCTTTGCGGCCGAAGGCAAGAGCGGAGGTGAGCGCTCCGCCCTGCGCATGGACCATGTGCACGAAAAAATCGCCATGGGCTTCAACCAGTTCGCCGGGCAGGTGCGGGTGTGGGTGGAAAAGCTGGAGAAAAACCTGGCGCAACAGGCCCAGCTGGCACAGCAGAAGCTGGATGCCGAAGCGGCGGAAGCCAAGCGCCTGGCACGCGCGCAAAAGGCGGCGGGCCAGGCCGCGGTGGGTGAGCTCGAGCCCACGGAGCAGATTGCCCAGTGGCGCCAGAGCGCAGGTTTCAGCGGCACCAGCGAAGTGGGCTACAACCCGGACGGCAAGATTGACTGGTTCATTGACCTCGATACGCGGGGCCGCATCACGCTGTACGCGAACAAGCTGCTGATCCACACCAACCTGCTGGGCGCCAAGGTGACATCCCTGGGGGCCGAGCTGGAAATTGGCGTACGCGATGAATACTGGTCCGAGGCCGAGCCCGAACTCCAGGTCTTTCGCATGTTCAAGGGGGCGCACTCGGACGTGCGCCGGGCGTGGAAGGAGCGTCTGGAAATCCTCTGCGACAAGCTGCGCAGCGGTGAAATTTCGGTACGCTAAATCCCGGTCCCATGCCAGAGAACTCCGTGAAGATGCCCCCCATTCCCGCGCGCTGGTTGCGGCCGGTGTTGCTGTGCGCCGCACTGCTGCTGTCAGCGTTGACGGCGCAGGCTGTGCCCTGCCAGAAGACGGTGCGCTGGTACGACGATGTGCCGTATTCCTACCGCACGGCCGATGGGCAGCTCGCAGGCCTGGGCATTGATGTGACCCGGGAGGTGCTGAGCCGCATGGGCTGCGAGGCCCGGTTTGTGGAATTGCCCTGGGCCCGCGCACTGCTGGAGCTGGAAGCTGGGCGACTCGACATCCTGCCGGGCGCCCTGAAGACACCCGAGCGCGAGCGCTTTGCCTATTTTTCCCGCCCCACAAACCGCTCGCCCAATGTGCTGTTCGTGGGCAAGGCTGCTGCCGGCAAGTACCGCATCCAGCGGCTTGCCGACATTGTTGGCACCGATTTCAGGCTGGGCATCCAGCTGGGCGTGGCCTATGGACCGGATTACAAGGCCCTGCAGGACCACGCCGACTTTCAGGCGCGTCTGACCCCGGTCACCTTGCGCCGCAATGCCTGGGCCATGATTGAGCTGGGCCGCCTGGACGGGCTGATTGCCGACGAGACCACGGGCCTTGTCGAACTGCAACAGCTGGGCCTGACCCAGGCCATGGTGAGGACCAAGGTGGTGACATCGGCAGAGCCAGCACAGACGGCCATTGGCAAGGCTTCCAACACGGCCGAATTTGCCGAGGCCTTTGACAAGGCGCTGGGCAGCATGCTGTCGGACGGCAGCTTCAAAACGATCCGCGAGCGGTATGTGCCGTGCCCCGCTTCGGCGGACCAGATTGGTTGTCGCTAGGTGCGCATGGGGTTCGGGTTGCGTGCGCGCTGGGTCGCGCTGGCGGGCAATACGCGCGGTGTGCTGCTGGTGGTACTGGCCATGGCCTGCTGGGCCGTGCTGGACGCCTGCAACAAGCGGCTGATGGCCACCGGCATTGCGCCTAAACAGGTGCTGTTTTTGCAGGCTACCGTGGTGCTGGCTATGCTGGCGCCCGTAGTGGCGTGGACGCGCGGACGCCTCATCGCCACGCGCCAGCCGCGCATTCACCTGCTGCGGGCAGGCTTCATCGTCACCTCCGCTTGGTGTGCGGCCTACGCCGTGTCGCACCTGCCGCTGGCCGAGGCCAGCGCCTACCTGATGACGGGCTCCCTCTTCATGCTGCCCTTGGGCGTGTGGTTGCTGGGTGAGCAGCCGCACTGGCTGCGTTGGATGGGCGTGGTGGTGGGTTTTGGCGGGGTGCTGGTGATCTTGCAACCCGGGGCCGAGGCATTCCACCCTGCAGCATTCGTTGCGCTGTTTGGCGCGCTCATGGAGTCCATGCTGGGTGTGGTGCTCAAGAAATATTCAGGCCAGGAGCACCCGATTGCGGTGCTGACCTGGAGCCAGGTGGCCTGCTGGCTCACTTTTGGCACCTTCACGGGTTTCACGCTGCCCAGCGTGTCGCCGGACCTGTGGTGGCTGCTGCCCGTGGTGGGTGTGTCGGCGGCCGGCATTTACCTGAGCTACTTTTTTGCCTACCGCGCGGGCGATGCCTCGGCGGTGGAGGCGGGCAGCTTCTCGCTGCTGCTGTTCAGTCCCACGCTGGGTTGGCTGCTGTTTGCGGAGGCGCCGGATCTGGCCTTTTGGTTGGGGGCGGGCCTCCTGGTGTGTGGGATTGCGCTGGTCATAGTGGAACCCACAGGCCGGGTGGGAGGAGAATAGCGCCATGACCCTGACCGAACTCAAATACATCGTGGCCGTGGCACGTGAGCGGCACTTTGGCAAAGCGGCCGAAGCCTGCTACGTCTCGCAGCCCACGCTGTCGGTGGCGGTGAAGAAACTGGAAGAGGAACTGGACGTCAAACTCTTCGAGCGCAGCGCCAACGAGGTGACCGTGACGCCGTTAGGCGAAGAGATCGTGCGCCAGGCACAAAGCGTGCTGGAGCAGGCCGCCAACATCAAAGACATCGCCAAGCGCGGCAAGGACCCACTGGCCGGTCCCCTGAAACTGGGCGTGATTTACACCATCGCGCCCTACCTGCTGCCGGACCTGGTGCGCCAGGTCATCACCAAGTCGCCCCAGATGCCGCTGGTGCTGCAGGAGAACTTCACCGTCAAGCTGCTGGAAATGCTGCGCACCGGCGAGATCGACTGCGCCATCCTGGCCGAGCCCTTCCCCGACACGGGCTTGGCGCTGGCGCCGCTGTACGACGAGCCGTTTTTTGCCGCCGTGCCCACCAGCCATGCGCTGGCCAAGCAAGACAGCGTGACCACCGAAGAGCTCAAGAGCGAGACCATGCTGCTCTTGGGCAATGGCCACTGCTTCCGCGACCACGTGCTGGAGGTGTGCCCCGAGTTCGCGCGTTTCTCCAGTGACGCAGAAGGCATCCGCAAGAGTTTTGAAGGTTCATCGCTGGAAACCATCAAACACATGGTGGCCGCGGGCATGGGCATCACCCTGGTGCCGCGCCTCTCCGTGCCCAAGGATGCGTTTGAGACCAAGAAGCGCCGCGGCGACGAACCCTTTGTGAAATACCTGCCGGTGCAGGACGGCAAGCTGCCTCCGCCCACGCGCCGCGTGGTGCTGGCGTGGCGGCGCAGTTTCACCCGCTACGAGGCTATTGCCGCGCTGCGCAACGCGGTCTATGGCTGCGAACTGCCCGGTGTCACGCGTTTGTCCTGATTTTTGAGCAAAATGGGCCACAAGCCCCCGTCAATATTTGGCTTGTAGCTCTCTTATTCATAGCAAATCTGTGCCCTCCTTTTTTTCCTCCAAGCGCTCCCTTTACCTGGACCTGATTCGCTGGAACCGCCCCGCGGGCTGGCTGCTGCTGCTGTGGCCCACGCTGAGTGCGCTGTGGCTGGCGGCGGGTGGTTTCCCCGGCTGGCACCTACTGGCCGTGTTCACGCTGGGCACCATACTCATGCGCAGCGCGGGCTGCTGCGTCAACGACGTGGCCGACCGCGAGTTCGACAAACACGTGAAACGCACGGCACAGCGCCCAGTGACCAGCGGGCGAATCTCCACGCGCGAGGCGCTGGCCGTGGGCGCCGTGCTGGCGCTGGCCGCCTTTGGCCTGGTGTTGACGACGAACGCCGCCACGATTTCCTGGTCATTTGCCGCACTGGCCGTGGCCCTGGTCTACCCCTATGCCAAGCGCTATGTCTCCATGCCGCAGGCGGTGCTGGGTGTGGCCTTCAGTTTTGGCATTCCCATGGCCTTAGCCGCCGTTACGGGGGCGGTGCCTTGGCAGGCCTGGGCACTTTTGGTCGGCAACCTGTTTTGGGTGCTGGCCTACGACACCGAGTACGCCATGGTGGACCGGGATGACGACCTGAAGATCGGCATGAAGACTTCGGCCATCACGCTGGGCCGTTGGGACGTAACGGCTGTGCTGGGGTTCTACGTTGTCTACCTGGCGCTGTGGTCCTGGCTGGTGCAGTCGGCGCTGGTGCGCCCCTGGGCCTGGTGGTTGGGTGTGGCGGTGGCGGGGGCGCAGGTGGTCTGGCACGGCACGCTGATCGCCGACCGCAGCCGTGAGGGGTGCTTCAAGGCTTTCCGCCTCAACCACTGGGTGGGATTTGCGGTGTTTGTGGGGCTGGCGCTGGCTATTGGAATGTAAATCGGGGGCGTAAAAAAGCCCGCACTGGGCGGGCTTTTGGGGGAGCGGCTGGCTCTTACTTCGCGTCCGCCATGCACTTCTTGATGTGGGCGTTCTTGGCAGCGCCGTGCAGCTTCTTGTCGGCAGCCGACTTTTCGCAGGCGGGGCTGGGCGCCGGGGCCGCACTGGCGGCTGGTGCGGCGGCGGCGCCATCGCCCTTCATGCATTCATCGCGTTTCTTTTTGTACTCGTCACCTTTGAGGCCCTTGGCCTCCGAGCTGCAGGTGGCCAGCTTGCTCTTGGCAGCGGCGGGTTTTGGGTCAGCGGCGTGTGCGCCACCCACGGCCAAAGCAAGACCCAGAGCCACGAGGGAGATCAGTTGTTTCATCAGTCGTCCTATCAAAAAGTGGCAGCGAGGCCGCCGTTGCAGAAAACCCCTAACGGTTTGAAGCTTATAACGAAAAGATGACAGCGCCGTTGACCGCTGGTCGGGGTTTCGGGGCAGCCCCGTAAAATCGGCAGATGCTCACTGTCAAACACGACCTTCTGCAGGCGCTGGCCGCCTGTCTGGACACCCTCTCCCCTGGCGCGGGTGCCAAAGCCGCCTTCGAATCCCCCAAAGTGGCGGCCCACGGCGATTTCGCCACCACGGCCGCCATGCAACTGGCCAAGCCGCTGAAGCAAAATCCCCGCGCCCTGGCAGAGAGCCTGCGCACCGCGCTGCTGGCCACACCCGTGTATGCCCAGTGGGTGCAGGACATCGAGATCGCCGGCCCCGGCTTCATCAACATCCGCCTGAAACCCGCGGCCAAGCAGGAAATCGTGCGCGAGGTGCTGGGCCAGGCCGCCCAGTTTGGCTACCAGCCCTCCAACGGCCAGCGCGTGCTGGTCGAATTTGTGTCGGCCAACCCCACGGGCCCGCTGCACGTGGGCCATGGCCGCCAGGCCGCGCTGGGGGATGCCATCTGCAACCTGCTGGAAACCCAGGGGTGGAATGTGTACCGCGAGTTCTATTACAACGACGCGGGCGTGCAGATTGGCACCTTGGCCAGCAGCACCCATCTGCGCGCCCAGGGCTTCAAGCCCGGTGACGACCAATGGCCCAGCGGCGAGAAGGCCGCAGCCTACAACGGCGACTACATCGCCGACATTGCCGCCGACTTCCTGGCGGGCAAGACCGTCAAGTCCGACGACCGTGAGTTCACTGCCAGTGGCGACATCGACGACCTGGACGGCATGCGCCAGTTCGCCGTGGCCTACCTGCGCCACGAGCAGGACCTGGACCTGCAGGCGTTTGCGGTGAGGTTCGACAACTACTACCTGGAAAGCAGCCTCTACACCAGCGGCCGCGTGGACGACGCGGTGAAGCGCCTGCAGGCCGCCGGCAAGACGTACGAGCAGGACGGCGCGCTGTGGCTCAAGAGCACCGACTATGGCGACGACAAGGATCGCGTCATGCGCAAGCAGGACGGAACCTACACCTACTTTGTGCCCGATGTGGCGTACCACATCGCCAAGTGGGAGCGTGGCTTCACCAAGGTGGTGAACATCCAGGGTACGGACCACCACGGCACCATCGCCCGCGTGCGCGCCGGCCTGCAGGCCGCAGGCGTGGGCATTCCCCAGGGCTACCCTGACTACGTGCTGCACACCATGGTGCGCGTGGTCAAGGGCGGCGAAGAGGTGAAGATCAGCAAGCGCGCGGGCAGCTATGTGACGTTGCGCGACCTCGTCGAATGGACCAGCAAGGACGCCGTGCGCTTCTTCCTGTTGTCCCGCAAGCCCGACACCGAATACACCTTCGACGTGGACCTGGCCGTCACCAAGAACAACGACAACCCGGTGTACTACGTGCAGTACGCGCATGCGCGTATCTGCTCGGTGCTGGCCACCTGGGGTGGGGATGTAGCCAGCCTCAAGGGTGTGGACCTGTCGGCGCTGGACAGCCCGCAGGCCCAGGCCCTGATGCTGCTCTTGGCCAAGTACCCCGAGATGCTGACCGCCGCAGCGGCCGACAACGCGCCGCATGACGTGACCTTCTACCTGCGCGAACTGGCCGCCAGCTACCACAGCTACTACGATGCCGAGCGCATCCTGGTGGACGACGAAGCGGTAAAACTGGCGCGTCTGGCGCTCGTCGCAGCCACCGCGCAGGTATTGCACAATGGCTTGGCGGCGCTGGGCGTGAGTGCCCCGCAAAAGATGTGAGACTTGGGGGTCAGACCACTTGCCTAGCAATGTGCTGTGACCCTCACTGATTAAGAGAGAGAAAGCAGCACATGAAGTTTGAACGTGGCGGAACCATTGTGGGTTTCATCGTCGGTGTGGTGGTGGGCCTGGGGGCCGCGTTGGCCGTGGCGGTGTACGTCACCAAGGTGCCCGTGCCTTTCATCAACAAGAGCCAGAGCCGCAGCGCCGACCAGGACGCGGCCGAAGCCCAGAAGAACAAGAACTGGGATCCCAACGCGCTGCTCTACGGCAAGAACCCTGCGCCTGCGGTGCCCACTGCTGCCGCACCGGCCTCTGC
The DNA here is from genome assembly GCF_059416145.1 of Rhodoferax sp. GW821-FHT09E07. Lineage (NCBI taxonomy): Bacteria > Pseudomonadati > Pseudomonadota > Betaproteobacteria > Burkholderiales > Comamonadaceae > Rhodoferax > Rhodoferax sp. GW821-FHT09E07. The sequence continues at coordinate 103,754 of NZ_JBWKOP010000009.1, forward strand.
CGCGTCGGGCGCCAAGGCCGCCAAGCCGGAGACAAAGGCAGACGTCAAAGCCGATGCCAAGACCGATGGCAAGGCAGACCCCAAGGATGCCAAGGCCGCCAAGCCGGACGCCAAGGGCGAACTCAAACCCGCTGTGTCGGCAGACCCCCTGGGCGACCTGGCGAAGGCCAAGGCGGGCGCAGCCAGCGAGGCCGATGCATTCACCTACTTTGTGCAGGTGGGCGCATTCCGTACCGCTGAAGATGCGGAGGCCCACCGCGCCAAGCTGTCGCTCAGCGGCATTGAGACCAAGATCTCCGAGCGCGAGCAGTCGGGCCGCCCGGTGTTCCGCGTGCGGGTAGGCCCGTTCGACAAAAAGGACGACGCCGACAAAGCCAAAGACAAGCTGGACAAGAGCGGTCTGGAAACCGCCTTGGTGCGCGTGCAGCGCTAAGCAGCGCTGGAACTTTCCCCGCCCAGTCCACTCCCATCCAGGCACTTTGGAGCTTTTGAACCCATGAAACGTCGCGTATTTACCCAAGCCGCCACTGGCGCCGCCATCGCATCTTCCGCCCTGTGGGCCGCCAGCGCCCAGGCACAGGCCAAAGCCCCGCAAGCGGGCACTGATTACCAGCCTGTGGACCCCCGCGCTCCCGTGGAGGCCCCTGCTGGCAAGGTCGAGGTGGTGGAGTTCTTCTGGTACAGCTGCCCGCACTGCAATGCGTTTGAACCCACCTTGCAGGCCTGGATTCCCAAGCTGCCCAAGGACGTGTCCTTCCGCCGCGTGCCTGTGGCTTTCCAGGACAGCTTTGTGCCCCAGCAGCGCCTGTACTACGCGCTGGAGGCCATGGGCCTGGTGGAAAAGCTGCACTCCAAGGTGTTTGCCGCCATCCATGTGGAGAGGCAAAACCTCAGCGGTGGTGATGCCATCGTCGAATGGGTGGCCAAGCAGGGCGTGGACAAGGCCAAATTTGTCGAGCAGTACAGCTCGTTCAGCGTGGCTACCAAGGCGACCAAGGCCGCCCAGCTACAAAACGCCTACAAGGTGGAAGGCGTGCCCGCCCTGGGTGTGGCTGGCCGTTACTACACCGATGGCTCCATCGCCGGCAACATGCAGCGCGCGCTGCAGATCGTGGACGCGCTGATCGTCCAAGCGCGTACCGCCCGCTAAAAAACACGCCTCTGCGCGGGCCGCAGAGGCAATCCACAGGGCTAGAATGATTTGTCATTCAACCCCTTTGTGGAGAGTTTCCCCATGGCACATCAGAAGTACCGGCTGGTCACCCGCAGTGATTTTGATGGGCTGGTGTGTGCGGTGCTGCTCAACGAGCTGGACCTGATCGACGAGATCAAATTCGTCCACCCCAAGGACATGCAGGATGGCAAGGTGGAGGTGTCCGACCGCGACATCACCACCAACCTGCCCTATGTGCCCGGCGTGCACCTGGCTTTTGACCACCACGAGTCCGAGACCGTGCGCAACACGGGCGAGCGCCCCAACCACATCATCCTGCCCGACGCCGATTCGGCCGCGCGCGTGGTGTTCGACCACTATGGCGGCGCCAGCCGCTTTCCGGCCCGCTTCCACGACATGATGGAAGCCGTGGACAAGGGCGATTCGGCCCGCTTCAGCCACGACGAGATCATGAACCCCACGGGCTGGGTGCTGCTCAACTACCTGATGGACTCGCGCACTGGACTGGGCCGCTTCCGTGAATTCCGCGTCAGCAACTACCAGCTGATGATGGATTTGATCCAGTACTGCCGCCACCACGGCATTGACGAGATTCTGCAGCTGCCCGATGTGGTGGAGCGCGTGGAGCTGTACTTTGACCACGCCGCCAAGGCCAAGGAGCAGCTGCTGCGCTGCTCCACCGTGCATGGCAACCTGCTGGTGCTGGACCTGCGCAACGAAGACACCATTTTTGCAGTGAACCGTTTCATGGTCTACGCGCTGTTCCCGCAGACCAATATTTCCATCCACGTGTTGTGGGGTCTGCAGAAGCAGAACACCGTGTTTGCCACCGGCAAGTCCATCACCAACCGCAGCTCCAAAACCAATATCGGCGAGCTGATGTTGTCCTACGGCGGGGGCGGCCATGCCAATGCGGGCACCTGCCAGGTGGAGAACGACCGGGCTGCCGAAGTGTTGCAGGCGTTGGTCAAAAAAATTAACGCCGACGGCTGAACCCGCCAAGGCGCGAAATGCGCAAAGCGCTCGGTACAATGGCCGAAGCGCTTTTCGAGCAAGTTTCGTGCCTTTATGAAAAAAACCATCCTGTCTGTGACCGTGTCGCTGGTGTTTGCCAGCGCAGGCGGCCTTGCGTGGGCCGAAAAAGCCGACCGAAACAAGCCCATGAACGTGGAGGCGGATGCCCTGCGCTATGACGACCTGAAGCAGGTCAGTGTCTTCACCGGCCATGTGGTGTTGACCAAGGGCAGCATCCTGATCCGTGGCGCCCAGATTGAGGTGCGCCAGGACCCCGATGGCTACCAGTACGGCGTGGTGACCGGTTCGACCGCCACTCCCGCGTTTTTCCGGCAAAAGCGAGAAGGCCTGGACGAGTTCATTGAAGGTGATGGCGACACCATCGAGTACGACGGCAAGGCCGACACCGTGCGCTTTGTCAAAAAAGCCCAGCTGCGCCGCCTGCGCGGGGCCACGCTGGCCGATGAGGTGACGGGCGCCGTCATCCTCTATGAAAACCTGACCGACAAATTCACCGTGGACGGCGCCCCCAAGACGGCTGCCGCCCCGGCCGGCCGCGTGCGCGCCATGTTGACGCCCAAACCCGAGTCCGAGGCCGCCACGCCGCCCCAGCCCGGCGCCACCCTGCGTGCCACGCCGCAACTTGAGAAGCCCGCCCAGTGAGCGACATTCCCCAAGAAGCCCCGGACACCAGTACCGGGCGGCTGGAAGCCCGGCATTTACAAAAATCCTATGGCAAACGCCAGGTGGTCAAGGATGTCTCGCTGGCCGTGCGCACCGGCGAAGTGGTCGGCCTCTTGGGCCCCAACGGTGCGGGCAAAACCACCTCGTTCTACATGATCGTGGGCCTGCTGCGCGCCAGCGCTGGGGACATCACAATTGATGGCCAGTCCATCGAGCACATGCCCATCCACCGCCGCGCGCGCCTGGGACTGGGCTATTTGCCGCAAGAGGCGTCCATCTTCCGCAAGCTCAATGTGGGAGACAACGTGCGCGCCGTGCTGGAGCTGCAGCGCGACGAGGCGGGCGAGCCGCTCACGTCGGTCGAGATTGAAAAACGCCTGACCGCACTGCTGCAGGATCTGCGTGTGGAGCACCTGCGCGAATCGCCCTCGCTGGCCCTGTCGGGCGGTGAGCGGCGCCGGGTGGAGATTGCACGGGCGCTGGCCACGCGGCCGCGCTTCATCCTGCTGGATGAGCCGTTTGCCGGTATCGACCCGATTGCGGTGATCGAGATCCAGCGCATCATCAACTTCCTTAAGGGACGCGGCATCGGGGTGTTGATCACCGACCACAACGTGCGCGAAACCCTGGGCATCTGCGACCACGCCTACATCATCAGTGACGGCCATGTGCTGGCGCAGGGCACCCCCTCCGAGATCGTGAACAACGCCGATGTGCGCCGCGTCTATCTCGGCGAACACTTCAAGATGTGATGAAGCAGGGTCTTTCCTTACGCGTCTCCCAACACCTGGCGCTCACGCCCCAGTTGCAGCAGTCCATCCGTCTACTGCAGCTCTCCACGCTGGAGCTGAGCCAGGAGGTGGAGCAGATGCTGGACGAAAACCCGTTTCTGGAACTGACCGAGGACCGGGCCGAGCGCGAGGACTTCGGGCTCAGCACCTCCGACGCAACGGTGAGCGAAGGCGATCGGCTGTCAGAGACCGGTGACGCTGAATACGCTCCTAATTCTGTAGCTGACTACGCAACATCCACGGGGGCTGGAGCCTCCAGCGATGAAGAAGCGGCGCCGCTGAGCAGCAGCGACGAACCCAACTGGGAAGGCGACGGCACCACCGAAATGACGCCCGACGATGGCGAGTGGGGTGTGGACGCCAAGGCCAAGGCCAACAACCTGGGTGACGACGAAGAAAAGGACGCCACCGAGCTGGCGCGCTCCACCGAATCGCTGCAAGCCTATCTGCACCGCCAGGCCCTAAGCCTGCGTACCAATGCCACCGATGCGGCCGCGCTGCGCTTTCTCATCGAATCCCTCAACGACGATGGCTACCTGGAAGACCCGCTGGAAGACCTGGCGCGCAGCCTGAACCCCGGCGACGAAGAACAACTGCAGGACCTGGCGCACCACTTCACCGTGGCCCTGGGCCTGCTGCACAGCCTGGAGCCTGTGGGCGTGGGGGCGCGCGATTTGGGCGAATGCCTGCGTCTGCAAGTAGCCCATTTGCTGGCCAATGCCGAAGAAGATGGCGAGCATGACCGCCTGGAGGTGCTGCAGGTCGCGCTGGGCATTTGCCGCCAGCCCATGGATCTGCTGGCGCGGCGCGACATCAAGCGTCTGGTGCAGATGGGTGTGGGCAGCGACACGCTGGTGCGCGAGGCGATTGCGCTGATCGCCCGGCTGGAGCCCAAGCCCGGGCGCCGCTTTGTGGACGTAGAGCGCAACATCATCGTGCCCGACGTGCTCGTGGTGGCCATCGGCAAGGCCGGCGGCATTCCGAAGTTCCGTGTGCAGCTCAACCCCGACGTCATGCCGCGTCTCAAAGTGCACGACATCTACGCCAATGTGCTGCGCAACCACCGTGGTGGCCGCGACGGTGCGGGCCACGCTGCGCTGCAGCAGCGTCTGCAAGAGGCGCGCTGGTTCATCAAGAACATCCAGCAGCGCTTTGACACCATCCTGCGTGTGAGCACGGCCATCGTGGAGCGGCAGAAAAACTTCTTCACCCACGGCGAACTCGCCATGCGCCCCCTGGTGCTGCGCGAGATTGCCGACGAGCTGGGCCTGCACGAGTCCACCATCAGCCGCGTGACCACGGCCAAGTACATGGCCACGCCGTTTGGCACCTTTGAGCTTAAGTACTTCTTTGGCTCGGGCCTGGGCACCGAGAGCGGTGGCAATGCCTCCAGCACCGCGGTGCGCGCGCTGATCAAGCAGTTCATCGCCTCCGAGAGCGCCAAAAAGCCCTTGAGCGACAACCAGATTTCCGACATGCTCAAGGAGCAGGGCATCGAGTGCGCACGGCGCACCGTGGCCAAATACCGCGAGGGCCTGAAGATCGCCCCCGCCTCACTCCGCAAAGCGCTATGAACCAACTGACCCTTTTTCTCCCCTGCGCAGCCGGCGTGGAGGAGTACCTGGCGCCGGAGATTTTGCAGATCACCGGTCTGCCCCCCGGTTGCGTGACCAAGCAGCGTGGCGGCGTGGCCGTGCGCACCTCGTTTGCGCACGCCATGCTGCTCAACCTTTACAGCCGCCTGGCCCAGCGCGTGCTCGTGCTGGTGTCGTACACCGAGTACCGGAGCGAGCAGGACCTGTACCGCGCCGGCCTGCAAGTGCCGTGGGAGCAGTGGTTCACCCCCAAGGAAAGCATCAAGGTCGAGGTGACGGCGCAGCACAGCCCGCTGACCTCGCTGAACTTTGCCGCGCTCAAGGTGAAGGACGCCGTGTGCGACCGCTTCCGCGAGGTGGCCAACGGCGTGCGCCCTGATGTGAACACGCAGTGGCCCGATGTGCGCATCTACGCCCACCTGACCACCGACGCCTGCTCGCTGTACATCGACACCTCGGGCGAGCCGCTGTTCAAGCGCGGCTGGCGCGAAGACAAGGGCGATGCACCGCTGAAGGAAACCCTGGCCGCCGCCATGATTGCCGCCAGCGGCTGGGCCTCGGGGGACGACGACCTGATGCCGCTGTACGACCCCTGCTGCGGCAGCGGCACCGTGGCCATTGAAGCCGCGCAGATTGCCTGCAACATCGCGGCCGGTTCGCTGCGTCGCTTTGCGTTCGAGAAATACCGCCCCTTCCGTTCGCAGGAATGGGCGGACATGAAGGCCGAGGCTGCTGCCAACGTGGTCAAGCCCGATCCGGGCCAGACCGCGCTGATCTACGGCAGCGATGTGTCGCACCGCATGGTGGACTTTGCGCAGCGCAACGCGCAGCGCGCCGGCGTGGCCGATGTGATCGAGTTCCGCGGCGGCGACGCGCTGCAGCGCATGCCCCCGATTGAGGGCGGCGGCGTGATGGTGCTGAACCCGCCCTATGGCGAACGTATCGGCATCGGCGGTGTGGCTGGGGAGGGCGAGGGCGCCCGCTTTGGCGCGCGTGAATTGGCGCAAACCGACGAGGGCGTGGACTTCTTCAACCAACTGGCCAGCCACTGGAAGAAGAACTACAGCGGCTGGACCGCCTGGGTGCTGACGCCGGACCTGAAGCTGCCTAGCAAGATGCGTTTGAAGGAATCACGCCGCGTGCCCATGTGGAACGGCCCGCTGGAGTGCCGCCTGTTCAAGTTCGACATGGTCAAGGGCCGCCTGGCCAAGGGGGCCACACCTGCTGCCCAGGAGCCCAATGACTGAGGCTGCGGTGGACGGTGTGGGCCAGATCGTGCTGGACACCAACATCGTGCTGGACCTGCTGGTCTTCAACGATGCGGCCACGCCGCCGCTTCGCGACGCCTTGCAGGCCGGGCGCCTGCGGTGGGTTGCCACCGCCCCCATGCGCGACGAACTGGAACGTGTGCTGGCCTACCCGCAGATCGCCAAGCGGCTGGCCTTTTACGGTTTGGACGCAGCGCAGGTGCTGCAGGCGCGCGATGCCCAGGTACAGACCGTGGACGTCCCGCCCAAGGCCTGCGTGACCTGCAAAGACCCGGACGACCAGAAGTTCATTGACCTCGCCGTGGCCCACCGCTGCCCGGTGCTGAGCAAGGACCACGCCGTGCTTTGTATGGCAAAACGGCTGCTTGCCCTCGGCGCTGCTGCGCGGGTAGCTATCGAATAGATAGCGCTTCGGCACTGGCGCCGGCCACCGGCCAGAGCCGTACGGCCAGTGCGGTGGCCGCTGCCAGGGCTGCCAGACCACACACCCCCGCCCAGCCCCACTGCGCCAGCGCCAGGCTGCCGAGCCAGGCGCCACTGGCCATGCCGATGAACATCCCACCCATGAGCACGGCGTTCAGGCGGCTGCGTGCGGCGGGTTCCAAGCTGTAGACGATGGTTTGGTGCGCAATCAGGCTGGCCTGCACGCCCAGGTCAAACACCACAGCGCCCAGGGCCAGCAGCCACAGCGGGCTGTCCGCTCCCAGCGCGCCCAGACCCATGGCCAGAAAGGCGGCCACCACGAGGGCAGCGCCCAGCCGCGTCACCACCTCGGGTCCGCGCCGGTCTGCCATGCGGCCTGCCAGCGGTGCGGCCAGGGCACCCGCGGCGCCGGCCAGGCCAAAGGCCCCGGCGGCGGCACTGCCCAGGTGGGCCGGCGCGGCATGCAGCATGACTGCCAATGTGGACCAGAAGGCGCTGAAGGCCACGCTGAGCAAGCCCTGCGCGAGGGCTGCCCGACGCAGGCCGCGGTGGCGCTGCCACAGCGTGGCCAGTGTGCGCATGAGGGCCAGGTAAGGTAGTTGGGTGGTGGGCGCAAAGCGCGGCAGACCGCGCCACACGGCCACGCCCAGGAGCGCAATGCTGAGCGCGGCTGCCACAAACATGGCACGCCAGCCCGCTTGCTCAGCTACCAAGCCCGACACCACGCGCGACAGCAAAATGCCCAGCAACAGCCCGGTCATCACTGTGCCCACAATCTTGCCGCGGCTGGCTTCGGGCGCCAGCGTGGCGGCGGCGGGCACGATGTCCTGCGCCAGCGTGGCCGACACGCCAATCACCAGGCTGGCGGCCAGCATCACTCCCAGCGAGGGCGCAGCCGCCGCAGCCAGCAGTGCCAGGCACAGCACCGCGGCCTTGCCGAGAATGATGCGGCGCCGGTCAAACCGGTCGCCCAGCGGGGCCAGCAGCACCAGACCCACGGCGTAGCCCAATTGGGTGAGGGTGGGGACCAGACCGATGGCACCCGGTGTGGCGCCGAACTCGGCGCCCAGCACGCCCAGCATAGGTTGGGCGTAGTACAGCGCGGCGGCGGCTAGGCCGGCACCGGTGGCCAGCAGCAGCACCAAGGCCGGGGGCAAGGCATTGGCGGGCTTATGCGTAGAAGTGGTGAATGTCATGGTGTTAACCCTTGGTTTGGCAGTGGGGCGAGTGTGTCACCGCCGCAATACCCTTGGGAACGCCCGTCAACCGCACAATTGTTATACGCTTAACGTATGAAAACAGCCCCCGACCGCATTGAACTCATGCAGACCCTGGTGCGCATTGTGGAAGCCGGCAGCCTGTCGGCCGCTGCGGCGCAGCTGAACACGACGCAGCCCACCATCAGCCGGCGCCTGCAGACGCTGGAACGCATGCTGGGCGCCAAGCTGCTGCAGCGTTCCACCCATGCCATGCAGCTGACCGAAGAAGGCCAGCGCTGCTTTGCCCATGCCAAGGAGCTGCTGCACAACTGGGATGCCTTTGAGGCCGACCTGCGCGGCAGCACCGATGTGCCCGAGGGCACGCTGCGTGTGGTGGTGCCCCATGCCATTGGCCAGCAGCAGTTGGTGGGCCCGCTGGCCGACTACCTGCAGCGCCACCCGCGCGTGGCCGTGGAGTGGCTGCTACACGACCGCACGCCGGATTTCATTGCGGACGGCATTGACTGTGCCATCCACGTGGGCGCAGTGGATGACCCCGCGGTGGTGGCCGTGAAGCTGGCCGAGATTCCGCGCATTGTGGTCGCGGCACCCAGCGTGCTGGGGGATGCACCACCGCCCACCCACGCCGCGGAACTGGCCACGCTGCCCTGGCTGGCGTTGCGCACCTTCTACCGCAATGACATCACGCTGCGCCACAGCGACGGCACGCAGCAGCGCCTGGCGCTGAAACCCCGTATGGCCACTGACAGCCTGTACGCATTGCGTAGCGCGGCACTCTTGGGGCTGGGGGTGTGCGTAGCGTCTAGCTGGGCGGTGGCCGACGACGTCGCGGAGGGGCTGCTGCTGCATCTGCTCCCCGCATGGCGGGCCGAGCCGCTGCCGATTTACCTGCTCTACCCCTATGCCCACTTCTACCCCGCCAAGCTGCGCCGCTTCGTGGACATTCTGCGGCCCGCACTGATTGCCGGTTGGGGAACACCCGCGGTGGTTGCCTAAGTGGAAAATAGTGCGATAGACCCCGTATTTATTGAACTATTTGCTACTGATTAGATAGCGACTATTGGAGTGGTGCAGGTGCACTGTGGTCCGGGGCATTGGCCGGCAGGCGCAGCACAAAGCGGGTGCCGGCGCCCGGCGTGCTGTGCGCGCTGATGCTGCCGCTGAGCACGTTGGTCACCAGGTTGTAGACGATGTACAGCCCCAGGCCGCTGCCACCGCGGCCCAGCTTGGTGGTGTAAAAGGGCTCGAAGATGTGTTGCAGGTTGCTGGCAGCGATGCCGCAGCCGTTGTCGGCATATTCCAGCACCACTTCGTCGCCATCCTGGTGCGCGTGGATGGTGATGCGGCCATGTGACAGGCCTTCGAAGCCGTGGCTCAAGGTGTTGGTCAGAAAGTTCGTCAGCACCTGCTCCAGCGGGCCCGGGTAGCTGTCCAGCACCAGGTCGGCTGCAATGTCCACGTCCACCTGGTGCTGCGCGTGTTTGAACACCGGCCGCGTGGTGGTGAGCACCTCGCCTACCACACTGTGCAGTGCAAACGTGCGCCGGCGCGTGCTGCTCTGGTCGACAGCCACTTCCTTGAAGTCGTTGATCAGTTTGGCGGCCTTCACGGCGTTGCGCTCGATCAGGGTGCTGGCCTCTTGCAGGCGGGTAGCGCCCTTGTCCACATCGGAGCGGCGTGCGGTGCCCGAGAGCAGGCGCTGGCTGAAGTCGGCCACCTCGTCCTTGAGGGTGGAGGCCACGGCCATCACGTTGCCGATGGGCGTGTTGAGCTCATGTGCAATGCCAGCCACCAGACTGCCCAGTGCGGCGAGTTTTTCCGACTGCACCAACTGGCCCATGGCGCGCTTGAGTTCGGCATTGCGCGCCTCCACCCGGTCTTCGAGGTCGTGGTTGAGTTCCTCCAGGGTGGTCTGGGTGCGTTTGAGCTGGGTGACATCGATCAGGGTTTCAATGGCCCCGGTGATATTGCCTTGCGCGTCGCGCAGTGGTGCTGCGCAGTAGCGGGCCCACATGCCGCGCTTGCCGTCCAGGCTTTCAAAATAGTCCTCGCCCTCAATGGCGCCGGGAATCACCGGGCTCTTGCGCAGCTTGCCGGGATAAAAGCGCTCCACCTCGTCGGGTTTGGCGCCGTCCACCATCACGTCCACCAGGCAGGGCCGAGGGCTGGGGTAGATGCCACGCCAGGTGTCGGTGGTGCCCACCACCTCGTCAGCATGCACGCCGGTCAGGCGCGTCATGTGCGGGTTCCAGAACGTGATCTTGTGCTGCGCATCGATGGCAAACACGGCCACGGGAAGGTTCTGGTAGACCTGCTGCAGGCTGTGTTCAAAGTCCTTGCCCATGGCTTCGGCCTGCTTGCGGTCCGAAATATCGCGAATGGTGGAGACCGTGCGCTGGCCCTGGGCCATGTCAAAGCGTGTCATCGAGATCTCGGACCAGAAGAGGCTGCCGTCCTTGCGGCGCGAACGCCACTCCAGGAACTGTGGACCTTCGTTGCGTGTTTTTTCGTACCACTGTGCAGCCTCTGCTGCGCTATAAGGTGTCTCGTTGGCGCTCAGTTCCCCGGGAGTCAGGTGCCGCACCTCATCACGGTTGTAGCCAAACAGCTGCTGAAAGCGTGGGTTGATTTCCACCACCTGCCCGTTGCCCAGGTCACGCACCATGATGGCGTCCGGGCAGTTGTCAAACAGCTCCCGGTAGTTCTTGGCGCTGATGCGCAGCGCGGCCTCGGAGCTGTGCTTGAGTCGCAGTACGTACAACAGCAGGCCAATGATGATGAGCAGGCTGCCAAACAACACGGAAAGCCAAGGTAAGTGGGGACGCAGATCGTCCCAGGTGTTGGCGGGCCGGTTCAGTACCGTGGCGTTGCCCGGCAGGCGCGACATGTCCACGTTCCAGCGCCGCATCTGGGCGTAATCAAAGGTGGCGTGCGATGCCCCTTCAACCAAGGGCAGGGGAGAGGGGGCCAGGCCGTGCAACAGGTCCAGCGCCAGCCGGCCCACGGCTTGCCCCTGCTCAAACCCCGACACCAGAAAGCCGCCCAGGACCCCTGGCTGCATGGCGACATCGCGCGTCACTGCCAGCGGCGCATGCGCCGCTGCGGCCCACAGCCGAGCGGCCTCTTCGTGGGTCAGCACGCGGTCATTGGCGTCACGGTTGAAGGGCAGGGCGAACACCAGATCGGTGGAGCCCAGCTGGCGCAGGCGTTGGTCAATGGCCTCTACCGTGGTGTTGGTCAGGTATTCCATGCGGACCTCGGCATGTCGGCTGCGGCGGTTCTGCAGGGTCTCGACCTGGGCCAGGCTGGTGCGGCTCTGGTCGTGAATGACGACCACGCGCCGGGTCTGCGGCAGCAGGTCCAGCAACTGCTCCAGGCTGTCACCCACGTTCAGGTCGTCAAATACGCCGCCCACATTGGGCTCCTGTAGCAAGGCTACGCGCCGGCTGCTGGATACACCGGAGAACAGGATGGAGACACCGGGAAAATGCTTTTTTCGCACCCGCAGCGCCAGGTCCAGGGCGTCGTCGTCGGCCGCCAAGATCACCGTGGGCGGTGCTTTACCGTATTTGGTGACCAGCAGGTCTTCAAATTGCTGGTAGTAGCGCTCGCTGGGCTGGACATGTTTGGTGTCCAAAAAATCCAGTTGCAGGTCCAGCTCGGGGTCCACCGTGCTCAATTGGGCCCGTACGCCCGCAATTTGGGCATCGCTCCAGGGCATGCCCGCGTGGTACGACACCAGCATCAGCACCCGTGAAAGGTCGGCTGTAGCCAGGGCGGGCATCGCCCACAGCAGCATCCCGCATACCAAGACACCCTGCCACAGCCACTTGCGGGCAGATGGGGCAGATGTCGGGCGTTGCAGGGTCAAGGGGCGCTCAGGCCGTGAGTGTCAGCCTGTCGTTACTGGCGCGGGACGGCGCCGTGAGTTTGAAGACCGCCATGACCTCCACCAGCGCGTGGGCTTGCGAACGCAGGCTGCTGGCGGCGGCCGCCATTTCTTCCACCAGTGCGGCGTTTTGCTGGGTGGTCTGGTCCATCTGGGTCACGGCGTCGCCCACCTGGCTCACGCCCGACGCCTGTTCGCTGCTGGCCGCGCTGATCTCTCCCACGATGTCAGTCACCCGGCGGATGGCATCCACCACCTCGCTCATGGTGCTGCCGGCCTGGTCCACCAGCGCCGTGCCTTGTTCCACGCGTTCCACGCTGGTGTTGATGAGTTGCTTGATCTCCTTGGCAGCCTCGGCGCTGCGGCCCGCCAGGGCACGCACCTCGGAGGCCACCACCGCAAACCCGCGACCTTGCTCGCCCGCGCGGGCGGCCTCCACGGCGGCGTTGAGCGCCAGGATGTTGGTCTGAAAGGCAATGCCGTCGATAACGCTGATGATGTCGGCGATCTTGTTGGAGGCCTCGTTGATGCCTTTCATCGTTTGCACCACCTGGCTGACCACTTCGCCGCCCCGCATGGCGACATTGGAGGCGGTCATGGCCAGCTGGTTGGCCTGGGCGGCGCTGTCAGCGTTTTGCCGTACGGTCGCGCTGAGTTCTTCCATCGACGCTGCGGTTTGTTGCAGCGCGCTGGCCTGTTGCTCGGTGCGGGCTGACAGGTCGTTGTTGCCATGCGCAATTTCCGAGCTGGCGCTGGAGACGCCCTCGGCATTGGTGCGTACGCCGCCCACCATGCGGGCCAGGTTGTCGCGCATGCCCAGCAGGGCATGCATCATCTCGGCGGCTTCGTCAGAACCCTTGGGCTGGATGTGGATGGTCAGGTCTCCCTCGCTGATGGCCTGGGCAGAGTGCAGTGCGTGCTGGATGGGATGGGTGATGGAGCGGGTGGCCAGCGCCGCCAGCGTGAGTCCGATGACGGTGGACAGTATGGCTCCCACGCTCAAGATCCATTGGCCGGTCTTGGCCACGGTCTCGGTTTTGGTCACACTGTCATGCAGCTGTTGGTCCATGTAATCCAGCAATGTGTCCAGGGACTGGAGGTAGCTGGTGGCCAACGGCAACAGCGTGCCGTCTACCGCGGCGGCGACATCTTCACCTGCCAATTTCTTCTTCAGCAGATCGCTGCGCGGCCCGCGGTACAGTTCACGCTGTTTGCCGATGTCGGCGAATAGCGCCTTGCCCTTGTCTTCGGTGATCAGGGGTTCCAGCTGCTTCTGCAGGTCGTTGATGACCTTGGAGGTGGCATCCATCTCCTTTTGCAGGGTTGCAACGTGGGTTGCATCGCCAGAGTGCAGTGCGGCAGACGTGCGCACCCAGTTGATACGAATGTTTTCCACCCATTTCTGGGCCAGGTCGGAGCGCTGGACTTCGTCGTAAGCCAAGGCATGGGCTTGGTCCTTCAACGCACCAAGCTGCCAAACACCGGTCAACGCCATCACGGCAGTGATGATCAGCACGACCCCAAATGCCAAGCCCAGCCGGGCGCCTATGCGCAAGTTGGTACCTACCATGGTTGCTCCTCTCGTTGTTGTCTTCGAATGACTGTACTCCGAAGCCCGGCAAAGCAAAAGGCTGAAAAGATCTAAGCTTGTTGCAGCGCAAAGCTGTGCGCACTGGCCCGGGGCCAGCTGTGGCGGTAGATCAGCGGCAGCGCGGCCACACTGTCGTGCAGCAACGCACCGCTGGGCAGTTGTGTAAGGATGAGCTGCGCCAGCGACTTGACCTTGTGGTCGGTAGAGCGGCGCACGATGTGGTGGGCCGTGATTTCGCTGGGGTGCAGCACCCCTGCGGCCTGCACCAACTCCTTGAGGGCGTACAGCGTTTGCTGGTGGAAGTTGTAGACGCGCTCTGCCTTGTCGGGTACCACCAGGGACTGCTGGCGCAGCGGGTCTTGCGTGGTTACGCCAGTGGGACAGTGGCCCGTATGGCAGTGCTGCGCCTGGATGCAGCCCAGCGCAAACATGAAGCCACGTGCGCTGTTGCACCAGTCCGCACCCAGCGCCATGAGGCGCGCAATGTCAAAGGCGCTGACCACCTTGCCGGCGCAGCCGATCTTGATGCGTTCGCGCAATCCTGCGCCACGCAGCGTGTTGTGCACTAGCAGCAGGCCTTCCTGCAGAGGTGAGCCCACATGGTCCGTGAACTCCAGCGGCGCGGCACCCGTGCCACCCTCGGCACCGTCCACCACGATGAAGTCGGGCGTGATACCGGTCTCCAGCATGGCCTTGACCATGGCAAACCACTCCCAGGGGTGGCCAATGCAGAGCTTGAAGCCTGTCGGTTTGCCGCCCGAGAGCTCGCGCAGGCGGGCGATGAACTGCATCATTTCCACAGGCGTGGAAAAGGCGCTGTGGGCGGCGGGCGAGATGCAGTCCACGCCCACGGGCACACCGCGGGCAGCTGCAATCTCAGCGGTGACTTTGGGGCCCGGCAGCATGCCACCGTGGCCGGGCTTGGCGCCCTGGCTGAGCTTGAGTTCGATCAATTTGACCTGCGGGTCTCGCGCGTTGGTGGCGAACTTGTCGGGGTTGAAGCTGCCATCGTCGTTGCGGCAGCCAAAGTAGCCGGAGGCCACCTCCCACACCAGGTCGCCGCCGTGCACCCGGTGGTGCACCGATATGGAGCCCTCGCCCGTGTCATGCGCAAAGCCACCGCGCTTGGCGCCCGCGTTCAGTGCCAGGATGGCATTGGCACTGAGCGCGCCAAAGCTCATGGCCGAGATGTTGAAGACGCTGGCGCTGTACGGTTGGGCGGTGTCAGCGCCAATGGTGATGCGGAAATCGTGCGAGGCCAGCTTGGTGGGCGCCACCGAATGGTTCATCCATTCGTAGCCCTCGGCGTGCACATCGAGCTGCGTGCCAAACGGGCGCTTGTCTGGCTCCGTCTTGGCGCGCTGGTAGACCAGCGAGCGTTGCGAGCGCGAGAACGGCGTCGCCTCGTTGTCGCTCTCGATGAAATACTGGCGCATCTCGGGTCGCACAAATTCCAGCATGAAGCGGATGTGGCCAATGATGGGGTAGTTGCGCAGGATGGAGCGCCGGGTCTGCCGCAGGTCATACACGCCCACGCCCACCAGCAGAGCCGATAGCAGTAGCACACCCCACCCGACCCCAAAAACCACCACACTGAAACCACTGAGCAAAAACGCAAAGGCGCAGAGCCCCATGGCGGTGTAACGGATGGGGAAGATGGAATTGAGCGTGTGCAGCATGAAAACCCTTTTGTTCGGGGTGACAATACCAGCCTGCTCTCTCTTTGCACAGCCTATGTCTACCCTAATCTCCCCCGCAGATGCGGCCGCCGGCGCGCCTGTGGACGCGCTAACCCCCGACGAGTTCGACGCAATCGATGCCATCCTGGACGATTTGCGCGCTCGCCATGATGAGATCCCGCAGTGGGAGTTTTGCGAGGGTTTCATGGCGGCCCTCGTGTGCTGCCGCCGCCCCATCGAACCCGCCGAGTACTTTCCCGTGCTGCTGGACATGGAGATGCCTGCAGACGGTGAAGCGGGCAGCTTTTCCAGTGTGGAACAGGCGCAGCAGTTCCAGGCGCTGTGGACGCGGCGCTGGAACGATGTGGTGCGCGGGCTCAACACCGAGGTGCAAAGCCTGGACGAAGACAACGCCTACCATCCCGAGGTGATGGACGTACGCGGTGCCGTGGCCGCGTTGCCCGAGGAGGAACGCGCGGCGATGGCCGACCAGGCCTTGCCGTCGTTTGCCCAGGTGTGGGCACTGGGCTTCATGTTTGCCGTGGAAAGCTGGCCCGAGGAATGGGCCGCGCCGCGCGACAAGGAGGCCGAGAAGTGGCTGGATGCCTCGCTACAGTCCATCGTGGCCCTGACCGAGGACGACACCGACGAACCCACGCTCTCCGTGTTTGACGATGACGGTCCGCCCAGCGTGAGCCAGCAGCGCATCAACGCGTTTGCCGACGCCGTATGGGCCACCTACGACCTGCGCGAGCTATGGCGCAACTTCGGCCCCCGCGTCGAAACCGTTCGCAAGGAAGCCGAACCCGGCCGCAACGACCCTTGCCATTGCGGGAGTGGAAAAAAATACAAGAAGTGCCACGGGGCGTAAGCGCCCGGAGGCCCTGCAAGGCACAAAAGAAAAAGCCCACCGGTAGGTGGGCTTTTTCTTTTGTGGGGTGAAGTTAGAACTTGTAGCCCAAGCCGATCGACAGCACGGTGGATTTGTTTTTGTCGGTCTCATTGAACGATGCAAAAGAACGGTCCGCGTAGTTGTTCTGGATCACTTCTGCTTGCAAGAATGTGTTCTTGTTCAGGAAAGACTGAAAGCCGAAACCGATGCCTACACCGCTGGCGCTGGACGTAGAGGTTGATGTGCCGGACGCCTCAAAGTTGCCGGAAATGCCAGCCAACTTGCCATAAACCAAGGTGCTGTCGCTAACAGCGAAGCCAGGTGCCACATAGACGGACGCGCCGGATTTTTGCTTCACAGTCACTGTGACGCCGTTGACGACCAAAGTACCTGCGTTCAGGTCACCCAGATTGAGGCCAACGCCCAGGCCCAAAACGAAGGAGGGGCTCAGCGCGATGTTGTACTGGCCCTGCAGGCCCAGGTTCTGACCAGATTCAGTGGATCCACCGTTGAAGATAGTGGAGGTCACATCGGTCGTGGAGTTCGCCAAGTTTAGGTTGGTTGCCAAGCTGAAGCCTTCAAAGTTCTTGGCTTGTGCAAAGACCTGGGGTGTGACAAAAGTGGCGGCAACAGCCGCAGCGATCAAAAGTTTTTTCATGTGATTTATTGAGATTTGATGGGAGAAAAGCTATCCCTCCGAATAGCCGACCTGCAGTTTACAGGAGCTGTTACAAGCCGTACCCCATCCATCCAATGCCCTGTGTCAGAACTGGGAAACTCCCGTCACGCACGCACCTGTTTAAGGAAAGAAATCGGCCAGGCAGTGTGCGGTTTCTTCTGGCAACTCTTCCGGAATAAAGTGCCCCGCTGGCAGGCTGACACCGCGCACGCTTCCGGCGCATTGCGCCTGCCAAAGCGGCAGGGGCTGGAACAGGCGCTGGACCACGCCGCGCTCGCCCCAGAGGACCAGTGTGTTGCAGGCGATCTTTCCCTGATCGCCAGGCAAGGCACGGCTGGCGCGATCGTGTTCCAGGTCAATGTCTGCGCTGGCGCGGTAATCCTCGCACATGGCGTGGATGGTGCCGGGCAAGCTGAAGCAGCGTTCGTACTCCGCCAGTGCCTGGGGCTCGATGTAGCCGAGTCCACCTGCGCCCCAGCCGCCCAGCTTGGCGTGCAGGTAGGCCAGCGGCGCACCGCCAATCATGGTCTCGGGCAAGGGCTTGGGCTGGATCAGGTGGAACCAGTGGTAGTAGGCCCGCGCATAGGCGAAGTCGGTCGCCGTGTACATGTCCAGCGTGGGCGCAATGTCGATCACGCAAAGCCCTGCCACCCGTGCTGGGTGGTCTACGGCCAGACGGTGCGCAACCCGGCCACCGCGGTCATGGCCACAGAGGTAAAACTGGTCGATGCCCAAGGCATCCATCACGGCGACCATGTCCTGGGCGAGCATGCGTTTGCTGTAGTTGCTGTGGTCCTGCAGTCCTTCGGGTTTGGCAGAGTCGCCGTAGCCGCGCAGGTCCGGCATCACCAGATAAAAACGCTCGTGCAATTGCAGCGCCACACGGTGCCACAGCACGTGGGTCTGCGGAAAGCCGTGCAGCAAAAGCAAGGCGGGCCGGTTGGCGCGTGCAGTACGGGGCACGCGAGCGTGGATGTGCACGCCGTTGACGGCGAAGTCACGCGCCTCAAATTGCTCAAACCAGGGTGCAGGCATAGTGGTTTTCCCTTGTTTCTGTGGGCGTTCTGCAGGAAGGGGATTCAGGGTAGTTCAATTTCCTGTCACCCGTGCGTCAAGCGACGGTTTTTCCTGTTTTTCAGCTGCGAAAAAGTGGCATCATGGCCGCAAAAGTTGGCATGCGCATGCATGTGGATGACCAACCCCCAGGGAGAACGCGCTTCGAGCGCCAACAACAGCGTGGGGTCTGACGGACATGGCTTTTACCAATTTCAAGATCAGCGTCAAGCTGGGAATCATTTTTGCGGTGTTGGTGGTGATGACCGCAATCGCTGGCGGTTTTGCACTGCTGCAGATGTCCCATATCAACGACAACACCGAGGACATTGCGGACAACTGGTTGCCCAGTGTCCAGTACCTTGGAGAAATGCAAACCTACCTGAACGAGGCGCGCAGTGCCGAGCTGTTGCATGCGCTGGCGGTGGCACCGGAAGACAAAAAGCCAGAGGCGGAACGCATTGCCAACAACAAGCGCAAGCTTGAGGCGGTAGGGCAGAAGTTTCTTGCCCTGGCGGATACGCCTCCTGAGCGCAAAGCCTGGGATGATTACAGCCAGCGGCTCAAAGCCTACTACGCGACCGATACCAAACTGCTGCAGTTGTCGGACATTGGCCCGGCAGAAATGGATGCCACCTCTGTCTATGTACGGGGAGAGTCCCGGGCCGCTTTCCAGGCGCTGCAAGCCTCGATGGCGGAGATGGCCACTCTCAATGTGAATGGCGCTCGCGTTGCACGTGAGGCGGCTTACAGCACTTACGGATCTGCACGCCTGGCCGTTAGCCTGGTGGTGGGTGTTGCCGTGGTTCTCGCGATCGCGCTGGGGCTATGGATCACCCGCCAGATCACGGGCCCCTTGGCGTTCGCGGTGCAGGCGGCTGAGGGTTTTGCCGCGGGAGACTTGGTCCAACCTTTGCGCGTGGAGGGCAACGATGAGCCCGCCCAGCTGCTGCGCGCCATGGAGACCATGCGCACCAGCCTCGCGCGCGTCGTCGCCAGCGTGCGCCAAGGCTCTGAATCGGTCGCCACCGCCAGCGCCGAGATCGCCCAGGGCAACCATGACCTGTCTGCCCGCACCGAACAACAAGCCAGCGCCCTGGAAGAAACCGCAGCCTCCATGGAAGAACTGGGCTCCACCGTCAAACAAAACGCCGACTCTGCCCGCCAGGCGAACCAATTGGCTATGAATGCTTCTACGGTAGCGATTCAAGGTGGTGAAGTGGTGGGCCAGGTCGTTGAAACCATGAAAGGCATCAACGAGAGCAGCCGAAAGATTGCAGACATCATTAGCGTGATTGACGGTATCGCCTTCCAGACCAACATCCTGGCCCTCAATGCGGCGGTGGAAGCCGCCAGAGCCGGAGAACAGGGCCGCGGCTTTGCCGTGGTGGCTAGCGAGGTGCGCAGCCTGGCCGGCCGCAGTGCCGAGGCGGCCAAGGAAATCAAATCTCTTATCGGTGCGAGTGTGGAGCGCGTGGAGCAGGGCACAGCCCTGGTCGACAAGGCCGGAACCACGATGACAGAAGTCGTGACCAGCATTCGCCGTGTCACCGACATCATGGGAGAAATCTCAGCGGCCAGCAGCGAGCAAAGTGCAGGCGTATCGCAAGTAGGAGAAGCAGTGACCCAGATGGACCAGGCCACGCAGCAGAACGCAGCATTGGTCGAAGAAATGGCGGCGGCCGCATCGAGCCTGAAGAGCCAGGCCCAGGACCTGGTGCAGGTGGTGGCGGTGTTCAAGCTGTCTGCTGAGCAGGACCGGCACGCTACCCAGGGCCAACCTGTCGCATTGCTGCGCTAAATTAGTTCGGGCAGCGCGTCGGCCAGGAAGTCGTAGACCGCACGGATACGTTGGCTGGTGCGGATCTCGCGGTGCACCGCCAGCCACATGGGCAGCGGTGGAATGGCGAGCAGGCCGGGTAGCACTCGCACCACCTGAGGGTCTGTGCGCGCCATGTAGTCCGCAATAAAGCCGATGCCCAGGCCCGCCTGCACGGCGCGCCACTGCACAATGAAGTCATCGCTGCGGAACGAAAACGCTTCGCGCGTGACCGGAAACCCCATGGCCTGAAAACCCTGCAGGATGGCGGTGTCGGTGTCGCTGCCAATCAGGTCGTGTTGGACTAGGTCGGGCGGTGTGCGCAGCACGCCGCGGCGTGCCAGGTAGCTCTGGTGGGCATAGGCATCCACACCTACGGCACCAATCTTCTTGGCAATCAAGGTAGCTTGTTCGGGCCGCACCATGCGCACGGCAATGTCGGCCTCGCGGCGTAGCAGGTTGCTGACCTGGTTGCTGGAGACCAGCTCCACCTGCACCTCGGGTAGCGCCAGCCGCATGCGGGCCAGAACGGGCGGCAGCAGTTGCACCGCCACTGGCATGCTGGCCGTGATACGAACGGTGCCCTGCGTTCGTCCCTCGCTGCCCGACAGGGTGCGCGCCAGCTGCAGCGCACCGGCCTCCATGCTGCGCGCTGATTCGGCCAACTGCAACGCGCTGGCGGTGGGCACCAGGCCGCGTCCCGTGCGCTCGAACAGCACCACACCCCATTGGTTCTCCAGCTCGGCAATGTGCCGCCCCACGGTGGGCTGGCTGGTTTTGAGCACGCGCGCGGCGCCCAGCAGGCTGCCGTGGTCTAGCGCCGCCAGGAAGGAACGCACCAGGCTCCAGTCAAACGCAGAGGAAGCGGTCATGGCGAGGTATTCAAAAATGAAATTCAGTTATGGATATTTATGCAATTGTGGAGTATGGCCTTTGTTTCCACAATCCAACCCATCGCAACACCTCACGGAGAAACACCATGCAACAACGGGTCTTGATTTTGGGCGCACGCGGACGGTTTGGACTGGCAGCGGCCCGCGCATTTGCCGATGCTGGCTGGCAGGTACTGGGCCATATGCGCCCCGACGCGCAGGTGCCAGCCGAAGTGGCGGGAGACGCCCGCATCCAATGGTTGGCCAGCGACCTGTACGACACAGTGGCCCTGGCCCGCGCGGCAGGCACGGCCGACGTCGTGGTGCATGCGCTGAACCCGCTCTACACCCACAAGGCATGGAGGGCCGAAGCCTTGCCCATGGCTGAGGCAGCGGTGAATGTGACCCGAGCGCTGGGCGCCACGCTGATGTTCATGGGCAACATCTACAACTTTGGCAAAGACATGCCAGCAGTGCTGCGCGAAGACACGCCCCAGCGTGCGCAGACCGTGAAGGGCCAGGTCCGCATCGCCATTGAATCGCTGATCGAGCATTCCAGCGTGCGCGCCGTGGTCATCCGTGCGGGCGACTTCTTTGGCAGTGGCCAAGGCACCTGGTTTGACCAGGTCATCGTGAAGGACATCCGCAAAGGCGTGTTCACCTACCCCGGCCACCGCGATGTTGCGACCGCCTGGGCCTACCTGCCCGACCTGGCCCGCACCTTTGTGGCGGTGGCGCAAAAACGCGCAGCGTTGCCACGCTTTGAGGTCTTGCACTTTGCGGGCTACCAGGTCACGGCGCAGCAATGGCTGGACGCGATCAAGCCCGTGGCCCTTGCGCAGGGCTGGATCAAGCCGCAGGCCGACGTGAAGTTTGGCCGCCTGCCATGGCCCGTGATTACGGTGGGCGCACTGTTCGTGCCTACCTGGGCCGCACTGCTGGAGATGCGCTACCTGTGGGACAAGCCCCATGCCTTGGCCAATGACCGGCTGGTAGCACTGATAGGCCAAGAACCCCACACCCGGCTGGAAACCGCCGTGGCGCAGTCCTTTGCCGACCTGCAATTGCTGTCTGCCGAGACGACGCCCGCGGCTACCCCCGTGGCGGCGGGGTGATTCGCAGCTAGCTCAGCAAATCAGCCAGCTGCACCAGCGCGTGCTGCACGGTGGCCGCACGGATGGCGGCGCGGTCACCGGTGAAATGCTGCAACTCGCTATGCACACCCGCGGGTGTGGCCCAGCCAAACCAGACGGTGCCCACCGGCTTGTCAGGGCTACCGCCGGTAGGGCCGGCCACGCCGGTCACGGCTACGGCCACTTGGGCGTGCGAGTGTTGCACCGCACCCTGTGCCATGGCACGCACTACGGGTTCGCTCACGGCGCCGTGTGTGGCAATCAGCGCGGCGTCCACACCCAACTGCTCGGTCTTGGCAGCGTTGGAGTAGGTGACAAAGCCGCGCTCAAACCAGGCGCTGGACCCGGCCAGGTCGGTACAGGCGCCGGCAATCAGGCCGCCCGTACAGCTCTCGGCGGTGGCCAGCATCCATTGGCGTTTGAGCATCAAGTCGGCCACTAGCCCCCGTGGATCGTCCACAAGTAGCTCCTGATTTGATAGCAATTGGGAGATCAGATGAACCTCCAAATTGCCACCGCCAGCACAGTGCAGCCTGCAGCCACGAAGTCGTCGAGCATGATGCCCCAGCCGGCCTTGGTCCAGGCGTGACGGTCGGTCAATGGGTCCACGTGGTGGAACAGCGCGTCGGCCCAGCCTACAGGGCCGGGTTTGACCGCATCGAAAAAGCGGAACAGACCAAACGCCATCACCTGGCCGACCAGGCTGGTGGGGGTCACCAGCCACAACACCAGCCAGAAGGCAATGATTTCGTCGATGACCACGTTGCTGGGGTCCAGCACGCCCAGGTCGCGCGCGGTGACGGTGCTGGCCCACCAGCCCAGCAGGGTACCGCCGCCAATCAGCCAGGCCCAGCTGGTGTCGCCCATCCAGGGCTGCAGCGCCGCAAAGGCAACCCAGGCCCACAGTGAGCCCGAGGTGCCAGGCGCAATGCGCGACAGGCCTGAACCCAAGCCCAGCGCCAGCAGGTGCGCGGGGTGGGCGAACATGAATTTGGCGGTAGGCCGGGTGGAGGGCGGGGTCAAGGGGGCACCGCTGAGGGTGTCCAGAGGAATCAGGGTCACGGGGTCGCTCATGCCCCCATTATCGAAGAGCTGGGCGTGGGTGTGTCGCGCCTCTCCGATCAGCCGTGCAGGGACGACAGGAACTGCTGCAGCTCGGGCGTCTGCGGGCTGCCAAACAGCTGGTCGGGTGGCCCCATCTCGTGCACGCGGCCCTGGTGCATGAAGATCACGCGGTTGGAGACACGGCGCGCGAAGTTCATCTCGTGCGTCACCATCAGCAGGGTCATACCCTCCTGTGCCAGGCCTTCGACCACGCGCAGCACTTCGCCCACCAGTTCGGGGTCCAGCGCGCTGGTGATTTCGTCACACAGCAACACGGCAGGCTCCATGGCCAGGGCGCGGGCGATGGCCACACGTTGCTGCTGACCGCCGGAGAGCTGGTCGGCGTAGGCATCAAACTTTTCGGCCAAGCCCACGCGCGCGAGCAGGGCGCGCGCATGGGCTTCACCGGTCTGCGCTTCCTTGGCCTTGACCAGGCTGGGCGCCAGCATGATGTTCTTGCCCACGGTGAGGTGGGGGAAGAGGTTGAAGCCCTGGAAGATCATGCCCACGCGCTGGCGCAGTGCGCGCATGGCGGTGGCGTCTTTGTAGAGCAGGGGCTTGCCGTCCACGGCCAGCGTGCCGCTCTGGAACTCTTCGAGTCCGTTGATGCAGCGCAGCAGCGTGCTCTTGCCCGAGCCGCTCTTGCCGATGATGGCGATGACCTCGCCGGGCTCGACCTGCAGGTCGATGCCTTTGAGCACCTCATTGGCGCCATAGGATTTGCGCAGCGCGCGGATGTCAACGATGGGCATGCAACTTCCTCTCCAGGGATTTGGCGTACAGGCTCACCGGGTAGCACAGCACGAAATACATCAGCGCAACGCAGCTGAACACGAGAAATGGGCTGAAAGTGGCGTTGGCAATGGTCTTGCTCACCTTGGTCAGCTCCATGAAGCCGATCACCGAGGCCAGCGCCGTGCCTTTGATGACCTGCACCAGAAAGCCCACGGTGGGCGCCACGGCAATCTTGAAGGCCTGCGGCAGGATGACGTAGCGCAGCTGCTCGGTAAAGTTGAGTGCCAGGCTTTGCGAGGCCTCCCACTGGCCGCGCGGGATCGCCTCCACACAGCCGCGCCAGATTTCGGTGAGGAAGGCGCTGGCGTAGAAAGTCAGCCCCATGCCGGCGGCCACCCAGGGCGAGGTGTTGATGCCGAACAGGCCCAGGCCGTAATAGGCGAGGAACAGTTGCACTAGCAGCGGTACGCCCTGGAACAGCTGCACATAGCCCGACACAAACGCGCCTGCACCCGGTAGCTTGCTCAGGCGCAGCATCAGCAGCGCCAGCCCGACCAGGCCGCCGCCGACGAAGGCAATGACAGAGAGGCCAATCGTCCAGCGCCCGGCCAGCAGCAGGTTGCGCAGGATGTCCCACAAGGAAAAGTCCACCATGGCCTAGCGCCTCCCGAAAACAAAGGTGGCACCCGCCCAGTTCAGCAGGTGGCGCACCGCGAAGGACAGCAGCAGGTACAGCGTGCCGACCACGATGAAGGCTTCGAAGGAGCGGAAGTTGCGGCTCTGGATCAGGTCGGCCGCGTAGCTCAGCTCCTGGGTGGATATCTGCCCGCACACCGAGGAGCCCAGCATTACGATGATGATCTGGCTCACCAGGCTGGGCCAGATTTTCTTGAAGGCGGGCGGCAGCACCACCCGGGTGAAGGTCTGCAGCCGGGTCAGCGCCAGGCTCACGGCGGCCTCGATTTGCCCCTTGGGCGTGGCCTCCAGCCCGGCGCGCAGGATCTCGGTGGCATAGGCTCCGAGGTTGATCACCATGGCGATGAAGGACGCGGTCTCGGCCGACAGCTTGAAACCCGCGGCCGGCAGGCCAAAAAAGATGAAGAACAGTTGCACGATGAAGGGCGTGTTGCGGATCAGTTCCACATAGCCGCCCACCACGGCCTGCAGCCAGCGCGGTGCCAGCGTGGCGCCAAAGCCGCGCGCGCGCACCCAGGCGCAGGCAATGCCCAGGGCCGTGCCCACCAATACGGCAGCGGCCGTGAGCGCCAGGGTCCAGCCGATGCCGGTGAGCAGCAGGGGCCACTCCGCCAGCACGGCGCCAAAGTCCAGCTGAATGCGCATGGAGATGCTCGATCAGGCGGTATCAGGCGTTACAGGGGCAGGTCGCCTGCGCCACGGCCCAGCCATTTTTTGGCCATGGCTTCGAGCTCACCGCTCTTCTTGGCTTCCGCAATGATTTCGTTCACCTTGGCCTTGAGCTTGTCCTCACCCTTGGCGATGCCGATGAAGTTGGGGCTGTCTTTCAGCAGCAGCTTGTACTCGCTGGAGAGCTGTGGGTTCTTGGTCATCATGTTGCCGGCCACCGAGGCACCCAACGCGACGAATTGCACCTGGCCGGCCGTAAACGCGGCGATGGTGGCGTTGTTGTCTTCAAAGCGTTTGATGTCGGTGTTGCTGGGTGCCACCTTGCCCAGCTCCTGGTCTTCCATGGCGCCGCGCGTCACACCCACGGACTTGCCGCCCAGGTCCGTGAAGGCTTTCACGCTGACGTTCTTGGGACCAAACACGGCCTGGAAGAAAGGGGAGTAGGCAGAGGAGAAGTCGATCACTTTTTCGCGGTCGGGGTTCTTGCCCAGGGTGGCAATCACCAGGTCGGCCTTCTTGGTCTGCAGTGCGGGAATGCGGCTGGCGCTCACCACCACCACCAGTTCCACAGGCACGCCCAGCTTCTTGCCGATGTAGTTGGCCATGTCCACGTCCAGACCGATGGGCTTGAGGTCGGTGCCGACAAAGCCGTAGGGCGCAGAGTCGGTCTGTACGGCCACCTTCAGGACCTTGTTTTTGAGAATGTCATCCAACGCGGTTTGCGCGTGCACGCCAGCTGCCGCCAGCAGGGCGCTGGCGGCCAGGGCCAGAGTGAAGGTGCGTTTTTTCAGGGGGGAGGTCATAGCAAGGCTCCAAGGTAGGTTGAGGTGTCTTTGGGAGGTTTGTCGGCAGAACTTGTATGCAAGCTGTGTGCCAAACGTCGGGGCGGCGCAGCCGGTGGTTCGGTCAACGGACTCAAGGCGCTGCGCAACTCGGCCAGCGGATCGCCGCTGGGGGCTTGCAGGCGCAGGGCGTCCTGCACATGGCCAATATGGGCCTGCATGAGTTGCTCGGCCAGCACCCAGTCGGAGGCCTCCAGGGCCTCGACGATGCGGCCATGTTCTTCGCACGAGTGGGCGGCATCGTGGGTGGATTGGTAGAGCATGGCAATGAGCGTGGTGCGTGCGGTGAAGTCACGCAGGGTGTCGGCCAGCAGGCTGTTGCCCAGGCACTCGGCCAGGCACACATGAAAATCGCCCAGCAGGTAGCTGCGCAGCCCCACATCCGTGCCCTTCACGGCCGCTTTCTCGGTCTTGATGTGGGCTTTGAGTTTCTTGATGGCGGTCTTGCTCACCTCGGTGGTGCAGCGGATCAGCCCCATCTCGATCACGCGGCGTGCCTCAAAGGCCTCGCGTGCTTCGCTCAGCGAAGGCTCGATCACATACCAGCCACGCCGACTGCTGACCGTGACAATGCCACGCGCCGCCAGCCGGGTCAGCGCCTCGCGCACGATGGTGCGGCTGCAGTCGAACAGCATGGCGACTTGCTGCTCGCCCAGGCGTGCACCGGGCGCCAGTTTTTGCGCCATCACGGCTTCAATGATGCGGGTGCTGATGTCGGATGCGTTGGCCATAGGGCCTGCAACACTGCAAAACCCATGCCACTGGTATACAAGATATGCGCACCAGGGTGGTGAGCCAAAGGCCGGTCTACGCCCCCTGCTGGGGCACGGGCTGCGCCAATTTGGCTAGGCATTCCGCCCAGTAGTCGATGCAGGCCCGGATCTTGGGCAGTCGGTGGCGCTCCTGCAGCATCACGGCATAGATGGGAATGCGCGGGCTGGCAAAGTGGTTCTGCAGCAGCGGCACCAGCGCGCCGCTGCGTACCCACGGCGCGGCCATCAGATCATGCAGGCGTGAAATGCCCACGCCCTGCACCACCAGGTTCAGCAGCAGGGCGGTGTTGTCGGTGCGCGTTTGGCCCGGTACCACCAGGTCGGGCTGGTCGATGCGGCTCCAGCGGTTCAGGTTGGGGCTGGCGCTGTTGGCAATCAGGTGGTGGCGGGCCAGGTCGTCGGGGTGCTGGGGTGTGCCGCAGCGCGCCAGGTAGCGCGGCGATGCATACAGCGTGCGGCCGTATTCGCCAATCTGTCGCGCCACCAGCGTGTCGCTGACGGACGCGCCGGTGCGGATGGCCACGTCGATACCGTCACGCGCCATGTCGGCAATGCGGTCGTCGGCATTGATGTCCAGGTGCAGCAGCGGCCAGCGCTGGTAGAGGCCCTCCAGGCTGGGCGCAATCACGCACTCGGCCATCAGTGGGCTCACGCTGATGCGCACCCAGCCGCTGGGTCCGCTGAGCTTGCCACTGAGCTCACTGTCCAGCTCGGCCGTGGTGTCCAGCAGGCGCTGGCCATAGGCCAGGAGTGTGTCGCCCTCGTCGGTCAGGCTCAGGCCGTGGGTGGTGCGGTGCAGCAGGCGTACGCCGCAGGCTGCCTCCAGCCGGGTCAGTGCGCGCGTCACCTGACTGACCGACACATTTCGCTCACGCGCCGCGGCCGACAGGGTGCCCAGCTGGGCAATGCGGGTAAACAGGGCGACGTCATCGAGTTGGAGTTGCATGGCGCCATTGTGCGGCTGTATGGGTTGGTTTTGCAAATAGTGCAAAACCAATATGGATTTTGCGCGGTTTCCGAATGTTGGTTGTGTCAATAAAGTTCAGACCATCACTTGATTACCGGAGTCCACCATGTTCCCCTCTGCTCCCGAAGCCACCGCAATTGCCCAACTGCACGAACAAGCCAAATGCGAGGCGCTGCGGCTGCGCCGCGAAGCGGTGGATGACTTCTGGCGCGGTGCCGATGCCGTGTGGCACCGCAGCCAGGACCTCGCGCTGCGCAGTGCCGAACGGCTGAAGGCCCGCCTGGCCCGTCGCAACCGTCGTTCCCCATCCACTACATCTAACACCACCACCACGAAAGCCTGACCATGCCCACGCTGCAACTCAAAATCTCGCCGCTGCAAAACCCCTCGCGCTACCGCGCCTTGGCCGAGGCGCTCACGCGCATCACCCACGAACAACTGGGCAAGCGCGCCGAAGTGACGGCGGTTGTTATTGACGACGTGCCCGCCGCGCGCTGGCACGTAGGGGGCAGCGATGTCCAGCGCCCCACGGCACTGCTGGAGATCAGCATCACCCAGGGCACCAACACCGCGGAGCAAAAGGCTGCCTTCATTGCCACCGCATTTGCCGAGCTGGAAGACCAACTGGGTGAGGGGGATGGGCTGGAGCCCGCCAGCTATGTGATCGTGCGGGAGGTGCCCGCCAGCGACTGGGGCTATGGCGGCCACACGCAGGCAGCACGCGCACGCGGCCTGGCCGGTACTACGCCTGCGCGCTCAGCCCTGGCAAGCGCCGCATAAGCAGATCGGCCATGGGGGAGGGGCTACGCCCGCGCAGCGTCACCACGCCCATCTCGCTGAACAGGGGTGGCAGGTCGGCTACCTCCAGTGGCACCAGCGTGCCCGCCTGCAGGGCGGCGGCCACGGCCTCGCGCGGTGCGGCCAGTACGCTGTCGCTGGCCAGTGCCACCTGCAGCAGGGTGTGGATGTCGTCGCACTCCAGGGCCAGCGCGGGCACCGCCCCCTCGGGCAGGGCCAGTTTGCGCGCCAGCATCTGCTGAACGGCTGCAGGCACCCGCACACTGAGCACGCCGTAGCCCCACAGGGCATCCAGCGTTGGCGCGGCTGCGCGAGCCAACGGGTGCCCGGTCCGCACAAAAAAGCCCGCATGCAGCCGCGTCAGCGGGCGCACCACCAGATCGGGATCGGCCGGCAGGTCGCGCGTGTCTGCCACAAAAAATTCCAGCTCCTCGGCCCGCAGGTCGTGGGCCAGCAACTCCCAGTTGCCGGTGCGCACGCGCACATGGATGTCGGGGAATTCGTGGCGGATGGCACCCAGCAGCGGCGGAATGAAGGTTGCTCCTGGGTAGGGCCCCACGCCAAACGCGGTGTCACCCAGCTTGCGCTCGCGGTACAGCGCCACATCGCGTTTGAGGCAGCGGCTCTCAAACACCAGGCGGCGTGCGCGCTCCAGCACAAATTCACCGGCCGGCGTGGGCGTCACAGCCAGCGGGCCGCGGTCGAACAGGCGCATGTCCAGCTCGGCCTCGGCCGACTGGACGCTGCGTGTGAGCGCAGGCTGGCTCAAGGCCAAGGCCTCGGCGGCGCGCGCAAAGTTGCGCTTGTCGGCCAATACCACCAGGTGGGTCAGTCGCTTGATGTCCATGCAGGCTTCAATGCAGTGAATGCATTGAAATTACCGTGTAATTGCATTGGACTCAATCCGTGTGGCCCCCAACAATGGACAGAAAACCACAACCCGCTGGAGACACACGCGATGAACGCAATTCAAAACCTGGTGCTGATCGGCATCATCCTGGGCTTTGCTCTGCTGGAATGGCGTTCGGGCCGCCACCGCGAGCACCGCGCCACACCCGACGACACCAAGCTGGAAGCTGCCATGTTCCTGGCGCTTGTGGCACTGCTGCAACCGCTGATCTTTTTCATCACCGGCAAGCTGGGCACCTGGCTGGCGCCCGAGTACCACATGGCCTGGGCGGATTTGCCGGTCTGGGCCATGGTGGCCATCCTGCTCGTGGGTGACGACATGACACAGTACTGGTGGCACCGGCTCTCGCACACCCCGCTCTTGTGGCCGCTGCACCGCGCGCACCACACGGCGCACTATATGAGCATCCGCATCACCTACCGCAACAACTTTTTCTACTACGCCATGATGCCGGGCCTGTGGGTGTCGGGCGTGCTCATCTACCTGGGCTTTGCCAACGTCTACCTGGTCTATGTGGTGGTCAAGCTCACCGTCATCATGGGGGCGCACTGCAGCGTGGCGTGGGACGCACCGCTGTACCGCCACCGCTGGCTGCATCCTGTGGCCTGGGTGGTGGAGCGGGTGTTCTCCACCCCCGCCACCCACTGGGCGCACCACGCGCTGAGCAATGCCGATGGCGTGGGCCACTACAAGGGCAACTTCGGCAACCTGCTGTTTGTGTGGGACTTGCTGTTTGGCTCGGCCAAGATCACCCGCCGCTACCCGCCCCAGGTGGGCCTGCAGGACGACCTGCTGCACGGCAAAGAGCGCTGGTTCGTGGAGATGTTTTACCCACTGCTGCAGTCACGCCGTGCGCATTCGGTGCTGGCACCGGGCGGCCGCGCCAACGCGATGGAGGAGGCGGACGGCATCGCTGCCCCGCCGCCGGCTGCGCAGTAGCCCGGATTCAGGCCAGCGCCTGCTCGCCCACGGGGTGCAGCACGCAGCGCAGCACCTTGTGGTCGGCCGCCTGCAGCGTGGCCAGCAGCAGGGACAGCACCTGGGTGTCGGCCCGCGCGACAAAGCCACTGCGGGTGTACATGCCCTCGGGGCGTGACCACACCCACTGCACCTCGCCACCATCGAGTTTTTCCGAGACATCGGTAGGGCTGACGACCAGCTCCAGGTGAAAGGACTTGCCCGTCAGTTGCAGGCCGGCTTGGGAGAGGATTTGCACGCCGCCCTCGCTGATGTCCATGACCAGGGCCGCAATGGACTGCGGGTCGTTGGCGTCGCGGAATGCAAACAGTGACGTGGCATTGGCGCCGGTGCCCAGCAGGAAGAACGGCGCGCGGGTGTGTACCCGTTGTTCAGAAGATGGCATGCAATAAACCCCAAAGCGATGAAGACGACCACCATGGTGCGGGCCTTGCGTTGCAGCGCTGTGACAAAGCAGTGACGCCTGCGTTGCACCCTCCTGACATACCGCTGTCAGTAGCCCCCCCGCACCATCTGGGCTTCTTCAACGCAACAAGGAAATGCACCATGAAAAACGCCATCAGCTGGTTTGAAATCCCCACCACCCAACTGGACACCGCCCAGGCCTTTTACGAAGCCGTGCTGGGCAGCAGCATGCGCCGGGAGAACATGGGCCCCAGCGAAGGTGCCGTGTTCCCCTACGACCCGGAGGCCGACGGTACCGGCGGCGCACTGATGATGGGCCCCACAGCGCCCAAGGTGTCCACCGGCGGCACGCTGGTCTACCTGGACGCATCGCCGTCACTGGACGCCGCACTGGAGCGCGCCGTGGCCCAGGGCGGACAGATTGCGCAGCCGCGCACTGCGCTGCCACCAGGCATGGGCTTCTTCGCCCACATCACCGACCTGGACGGCAACCGCGTCGGCCTACACGCATTGGCTTGATCCATGACCACGCGCAACAACTGGATTGCCGTGGCCTGCGCCGCGCACGCCCGCCGTGGCTGCGCGGTGCCGGAGCAGGGCTATATGCAGGTCTGCCACGGCAAGGCCGCGCCGCTCAAGCGCATGGCGCCGGGCGACCGCGTGGCCTATTACAGCCCCACGGTCAGCATGGGCGGCAAGGACAAGTTGCAGTCATTCGTGTCGATTGGCATCGTGCAGCCGGGCGTGCCGTATGCGTTCGACATGGGCGGCGGCTTTGTGCCCTACCGGCGAGACGTGGCCTATGTGCCAGCGCTGGAGGCGCCCATCCTGCCGCTGCTGGACGAGTTTGAATTTGTGGAAGACCGAAGCCGCTGGGGCTACAAGTTCCGGTTTGGCCTGTTCCAGGTCAGCGATGCGGACATGCTGCACATTGCCCACGCCATGCGGGCGGCGCCCGAGTTGCTATACCTTTAGGAGCTACTGGCGCAAATTCGACGAGGGCTGGAGGCCTTTTTCATGCAAATGTGTCCCAGGCCAGCTTGCCTGCGGCCGCCGCGGCGGTACTCACCACGGTGCCCCAGGCCAGGTCCAGCAGCGCCAGGCCCACGGGCCAGCCTTTCAGCGTGGCCAGGTTGGTCAGGTCGTAGGTGGCGTAGGCAAACAGGCCAAATAGCGCACCGTGCACCAGGGTGCTGGCCCAGCTGCCACTGCTGCCTTGCGGCGCCACCGCAAACAGCACCAGACCTACTGGGTACAGGGCATAAAACAGCGCAGCCACGCCCAGGCGCGGCTCGGTTGCCATGAGGTGGCCGATGCCGTCTTGGTACTGCGCCTTGGCCACCACGCCAATCCACAGCAGGTCCAGCGCCAGCATG
The DNA here is from genome assembly GCF_059416145.1 of Rhodoferax sp. GW821-FHT09E07. Taxonomy (NCBI): domain Bacteria; kingdom Pseudomonadati; phylum Pseudomonadota; class Betaproteobacteria; order Burkholderiales; family Comamonadaceae; genus Rhodoferax; species Rhodoferax sp. GW821-FHT09E07. The sequence goes on from NZ_JBWKOP010000009.1 coordinate 135,783, forward strand.
AGCAGGGCGGTGGCTGCGTACGTCGCCACGTATTTGTTCATGGTGCAAGCTTAGCCAATGTTCGGCTTGTCCGTAATGCTATGAAATTGCTAGCTGCTAGCGCAAGTATCATGGGGGCTAGAGGCTCAAAACATATTCAACTTCCATGCGCCGCGCCGACCGCCTGTTCCAGATTGTTCAGCTCATCCGGGGCCGCCGCCTCACCACGGCCGCCTTTCTGGCGCGGCGGCTGGAGGTGTCCGAGCGCACCGTCTATCGCGATGTGGCCGATCTGCAGCACCAGGGCGTTCCCATTGAAGGCGAAGCCGGCATGGGCTACCGCCTGGGCCAGGGGTTTGATTTGCCACCCTTAATGTTCAGTGTGGACGAGGCGCGCGCGCTGGTGGCCTCGGTGCGCATGGCCCAGGTCTGGCAAGACCCGGTGCTGGCGCAAAACTCCCAGGTCGCGCTGGGCAAGATCCTCTCGGTGCTGCCGGCCGCGGCGCGCACGGCGGCGCAAAGCATGGCCATCTACGCACCGCCCGTGGGCCTGGAGCCTGCGGTGCAGGCCACGCTGCAAACCTTGCGCGAAGCCGCCCAGGCCCGCACCAAGGTGCGCCTTCAGTACCGCGATGCGGCCGACAAGACCAGCGAACGCACATTGCGCCCGCTGGGCTGCTTTTACTGGGGCCGGGTTTGGACGCTGGCCGCCTGGTGCGAGACGCGCCAGGGCTTTCGCAGCTTCCGCCTGGACCGCATGGAACAGCTGGAATTGTTACAAAGTGCAGCAGGTCGCTTTGCCGAAGAGCCCGGCAAAACCCTGGCCGATTACCTGCGTACCGCGGCCCCACCAGAGGCAATTTCGCGCTTGCAAGAGGGTGGCACCTAGGGCCGCACGGCCGCGGTACTTTGCAAACCGGAACAATTTGGACACAGGAAAGGCGTGGCTTTGGCCGTAGATTGGGTGGGTCCCTTGCTCCGAGGTTTTTCCCATGTCCGCTACGCCCCTGTTCCACCGTCTGCTGCAGCGTTGGCCTGCCAAAAATCCGCCGCATCCCCTGCAGGTGCTGCTGGACCAGGGCAAGCTTGAAACCCTGTACCAGCCCGTCATTGCACTGCAAACCGGCGAGATTGACGGTCACGAGGCGCTGGTGCGCGGCCACAGCGGTACCGAGTTGCCCCCGGTGCTGCTGGACTCCGAACAAGCCATCGCGCTGCAGACCGAAGTAGAGCTGGCCTGCGCCGGCCGCGCCCTGCAAGCTTGGGGCTATCCCCATGCCCAGGGCCGCATTTACCTCAGCTTCAGCGCGGCCACGCTGGTGGCGCTGGGCGCAGCCCAGGGGCTCACGCGGGTGCAGGAGCTGTGCCTCAGCAGTGGCGTGCCCTGCAAGCGTGTGGTGGTGGAGGTGACGCACCACCGCAAGCTCGATGACTTGGCTGCGCTGGGCCGTGCGGCCATGACGCTGCAGACCCTGGGGTGCGCCATTGCGCTGGACGACGTCAAGGCCTCGCAGCGCAGCCTCAATCTGTGGATGCAGCTCAAGCCCGCCATCGTGAAGCTGGATGCCCGTATGAGCACGGACCTCCAGCAAGACCCTACCAAGGCCAAGGTGTTGCGCTCGCTGGCCGCCTTTGGGTTCAAGACTGGCGCCGTCATAGTGGCCAAGGCGGTGGAAGACGCGGAAGACCTGCGCATCGTGCGCGACTCCGGCATCCAGCTTGCCCAGGGTCGCTTTTTGGGTTTCCCTTCCCCTTCGGCCGTGGACATGCTCAACCTGCGTGCACGCCAGGTGCTGAGCGAGAAGTGGGTTCCGCATGAGCCAGCCTCCCAGCCCGCAGAGCTGGTGGCGGTGGATACGGGCCCGCAGGGCCTGCAGTGGTTCGACTGACGCTGTGGCTTTGAACTTTACATAGCTTCACGCCAACCGCACAGACGTGTCAAGCGAGGCAGGCACCATCACTTCACTGCAATAGCACCCCGTGTGCACTGAGCGTGAATTGAAACTGCCTGCATTTCCCCATTCCTTCCCCCTGACCGCCCTGGTTCTGGCGGTACTGTCCCTGTCGGCCTGTTCCACCTTGCTGCCAGCCCAACCTGTGGCGCCCGCGTCAGCCGTGTCGGTGCCCGCCGCCTGGACAGCCGGCACCACGCCGACCGCGTTGGCAGACTGGTGGTCGCGCTTCAACGATCCGCAGCTCACGCGTTTGGTGAATCAGGCGCTGCTGGCCAACACCGATGTGCAAACCGCACAGGCCGCCCTGCAGCAGTCACGTGCGTTACGCGATGCCAAGGTGGCAGGCTTGGGGCCGTCCGTCGGCGCCAGCGCCTCGGCGCAGCGCAGCTTCTCGGGCAGCGGCAGCAGTGCCACGGCGGGCAACAGCTTCTCGGCCGGCTTTGATGCCAGCTGGGAGCCCGACATCTTTGGTGGCAAACACAGCGCCGCCGATGCCACCCAGGCCGACGCCGATGCCGCGCAAACCAGCCTGGCCAACGTGCGCGTGTCCGTGGCGGCCGAAGTGGCCGTGGCCTACATCCAACTGCGCGGCCTGCAGGCCCAGGTCGCCATTGCGCAGAGCAATCTGCAGAGCCAGACCGAGACCCTGCAAATCACGCAGTGGCGTGCCCAGGCAGGGCTGACCACCTCGCTGGAAGTCGAGCAGGCCCGCACCGCCGTGGCCCAGACGGCTGCCCAGGTGCCCGCGCTGCAAGCCAGCGTCAGCAAGACCCTGCACAGCTTGGCCGTGCTGACCGGCCAGGCCCCGGCAGCGCTCTACGAAACTCTGGCGGCCGCACAGCCCGTGCCCCAGGCCCCGCCAGATTTGGCGCTGAGCCTGCCCGTGGATACGCTGCGCCAGCGCCCGGATGTGCGCTCGGCAGAGCTCAAGGTCACGGCCGCCATGGCCCGCGTGTCCGAAGCCGAGGCGGCGCGTTACCCCAGTTTTTCATTGAGCTCGACGCTGGGTTTCAAGGCCCTGACCTTGGGTGCACTGACCGATGGCGCGTCCCTGGTCGGTTCCTTGCTCGCCAGCGTGTCGGCGCCCATATTTGACGGCGGTGCGGCCAAGGCCCAGGTGCGTGCGCAGGAAGCCGCACTGGCCCAGGCCCATGTGGCCTACCAGGCTACGGTGCTCACCGCCCTCAAGGATGTGGAAGACGCATTGGCAGCCCTGCAGGGCGACCGCAACCGGCTGGTGGAGCTGCAAACCGCAGCCGATGCAGCCAGCAACGCGGCCCTGCTGGCCAGCCAGCGCTACCAGAGCGGCCTCATCGATTTTCAAACCGTGCTGACGACGCAGCGCACGCTCTTGGGCGCGCAGGACAGCGTGGCCAGCACGGTGGCCGATGTCAGCGCTGACCACGTGCGCCTCTACAAGGCGCTGGGTGGTGGCTGGAACTAGGTGCCAGTCCGAGAACACCGCCGCACCGAATCCTCTTATTTTTTGAATGCCCGCCATGACTGCCTCCACCCCTGAATCCCAGCCCACCCCTGCTGCCGCACGTGCGCCCCTGCGTACCGAAGACGTCATCCTCCTTCTGGACGAGCCTGCCGCCCGTGTCTGGTGGCGCAGGCCCATGGTGTGGGTGGGGGCGGTGGTGCTGCTGCTGGCCGCCGTGGCCGGCGGAATGGTCTGGAAAGGCCGGCAACAGGCCAGCCAGGCCCCAAGCTATGTGACCGAGACGGTGGCGCGTGGCCACCTGTCGCTGTCGGTCACGGCCAATGGCACGCTGCAGCCCACGCGTTCGGTCAGCATCGGCAGCGAGCTCTCGGGCACCGTGCTGCAGGTGCTCGTGGATGTGAATGACCAAGTCAAAAAAGGCCAGGTGCTGGTGGAGCTGGACACTTCCAAACTGGGTGACCAGGTGAAGCGCTCGCGTGCCACGCTGGCCTCTGCCCAGGCCAAGCTGGCCCAAGCTGTGGTGGCCACGCGCGAGGCCCGCACCAGCCTGGCCCGCCTGGAAGAGGTAGCGCGCCTGTCGGGTGGCAAGGTGCCGTCCAAGACGGAACTGGACACGAGCCGCGCAACGCTGGAAACCGCCCAGGCCTCGGAGCTCAGCGCCCAGGCCGCAGTGGCCGATGCCAAGGCCGCTGCGGCCACCGACGAGACCAACCTTTCCAAGGCCTCGATTCGCTCGCCCATTGATGGCGTGGTGCTGACGCGCACGGTGGACCCTGGCAATGCCGTGGCCGCCTCGTTGCAAGCCGTGACGCTGTTCACTGTGGCCGAAGACCTGACCAAGCTGCGCCTGCAGGTGAATGTGGATGAGGCTGATGTGGGCTCGGTGCAGGTGGGACAAAAGGCCAGTTTCACGGTCAGCGCCTACCCCATGCGCAAGTTCCCGGCCAAGGTCACACGCGTGGCCTTTGGTTCCACCACGACCGACAACGTGGTGACCTACATCACCTACCTGGAGGTGGACAACAGCGACCAGACCCTGCGGCCCGGCATGACAGCCTCGGCCACCATTGCGGCCACCGAACGCGAGGATGCGCTGCTGGTGCCCAACACCGCGCTGCGCTTCTCGCCGCTGGCCTCCACGGCAGCGGCCACGCAAAGCAAGGGCGGCATTGTCTCCAGCCTGATACCGCGCATGCCCGGTGGCACGCGCAAAACCGCTGGTAGTAGTGCCGTTGCGGCGCGCCAGGTGTGGGTGTTGCGGGATGGCGCCGCGGGTGCGGTGGCAGTCACCCCCGGCATTTCAGACGGCCGGATGACCGAGATCACTGCGGGCGAGTTGCAGGTGGGCGACAAGGTGATCACCGACCAGCGCACCGCCGGGGCCCGCTCATGAGCGAGGCCACTACACCGGACTCGACGCCGCTGATTCGCCTGCGCGGCATCACGCGCGACTACGGCGAGGGCGCCACCAAGTTTCGGGCCCTTAAGGGCGTGGACCTGGACATCGAAGCTGGTGACTTTGTCGCGATCATGGGCCCCAGTGGCTCGGGCAAGTCCACCGCCATGAACACCCTGGGCTGTCTGGACACTCCCACGTCGGGCGAGTACCTGTTCCAGGGCGTGCCCGTGCAAAGTCTGGGCCGCGACCAGCGCGCCCGTCTGCGCCGCCGCTACCTCGGGTTTGTGTTCCAGGGCTTTAACCTGCTGGCGCGCACCTCGGCGCAAGAAAACGTGGAACTGCCGCTGCTCTACCGTGGTGAGTCGGTGGCCGACCGGCGCGCTGCTGCCAGCCGCGCGCTGGCCTCGGTGGGGCTGGCGGGTTGGGAGCACCACACGCCGGCTGAACTGTCGGGCGGGCAGCAGCAGCGCGTCGCCATTGCCCGCGCCATCGTCACCGAGCCCGCCGTGCTGTTGGCCGACGAGCCCACCGGCAACCTGGACACCCAGCGCAGCCACGAGATCATGGAGCTGCTGTGGCGCCTGAATGTGGACCGGGGCATCACCGTGCTCATGGTCACGCACGAACCCGACATGGCCGCCTACGCCAAGCGCGTGGTGCGCTTTGTGGACGGCGTGGTGGCCGATGACGCGCGCAACCCCCACCCCCAAGCCACGATGGTGGACAAGGCCGGGAAGGTGGAGGTGGCCCATGCTGCTTAACACGCTGCTGCTCGCGTTGCGCTCTATCCGGCGCAACCTGTTGCGCTCCTTCCTCACCATCCTGGGCATCGTGATCGGCGTGAGCGCCGTGATCACCATGGTGACGCTGGGGCAGGGCGCTACACAGGCCGTGCACAACCAGATCGCCAGCCTGGGCAGCAACCTGCTCATGGTGCGCCCCGGCCAGCGCCAGGGCCCCGGGGGAGGTGGCGGACCGTCGTTCAAGGAAGCCGATGCGCAGGCCATTGCCACGCAGATGGGTGGTGTGCAGGGGGTGGCGCCTGAGGCGCGTGCGGGTGTCACCGTGGTGGCCAATGGTCGCAACTGGTCGACCAGTGTGACCGGCAGTACCAATGCCTGGTTTGACGTGAGTAACTGGAAGTTGGCCCAGGGCCGCCGCTATACCGACGAGGAGCAGCAGGCCGGTTCGGCCGTCTGCGTGATTGGCGAGACCGTGCGGCGCGAGCTGTTTGGCAGCCAGCCTGCGCTGGGGGCCCAAGTGCGGGTGAAGCAGTTCTCGTGCGAGGTGGTCGGCATTCTGGCCTCCAAAGGCCAAGCGGCCATGGGCAACGACCAGGACGATGTGGTCATGGTGCCCCTGCATACGCTGCAGCGCCGCGTCACAGGCTCGCTGAATGTGGGCACCTTGCTGGTGTCCATGCAGGAGGGCAGCGACCCCAGCCGCGTCAAGGCCGGCTTGACCCAGCTGCTGCGCGAGCGCCGCAAGCTGGCCGACGGCGACGATGACAACTTCAACGTGCTGGACACCCAGCAACTGGCCGACACCCTGTCAGGCACCACGCAGGTGATGACCACGCTGCTGGGGGCGGTGGCCGCCGTGAGCCTGCTGGTCGGGGGCATTGGCATCATGAACATCATGCTGGTGAGCGTGACCGAGCGCACCCGCGAGATTGGCCTGCGCCTGGCCATTGGTGCGCTGGAGCGCGAGGTGCTGCTGCAATTCCTCATGGAGGCCGTGGCGCTGGCCGCCTTGGGCGGGCTGGTGGGCATTGTGCTGGCTACCGGGGCCTCCATGGGCCTGGCACAGGTGATGCAGGTTCCCTACCTGTTCAACCCGTCGATCAACCTGCTGTCGCTGGTGTTTTCATCGGGCATTGGCGTGGTGTTTGGCTACTTTCCGGCGCGGCGTGCCGCGCGCATGGACCCCATCGACGCGCTGCGGCACGAATAGCGGCTATTGCAGCGAGGCGAGGTGCGCGTCCAGCCGGCCCAGGGTCTGTTTGCCGCCCTCAATGGCGCCGTACTCGGCCACCACAAAGTTGCGATCCTCGGGTGTGGGAAACAGCATGCTGATGGTGACCAGCGTACCACCGGGCACCTCGTCAAAGGTCCAGGTGGCGACAAAGTTGGCACCCTTGCCATGCTCCTTGCCACCACCATGCCGGAAGACGATGCGCACGGGCGGAACGACTTCCTCGAAGATGCTTTTGTTTGGGTAGCGCGTGCCGTCAGGCCCCACCATGGTGTGCTTCCAGTGGCCACCCACGCGCACATCCATTTCTTCGATGGTGGTGGAAAACCCCGTGGGGCCCCACCACTTCACCACTTGCGCCGGGTCGGTCATGGCCGCCCAAGCCAGCACGCGCGGCGCCTTCACGGTGCGTTGGATCAGGATTTCGTTCGGGGCTTCGACACGCATGGTTTCAGGCTTTCGCGTTGCAGTTGACCATCCAGTTCGTGCCGAACTTGTCCTTGAAGCTGCCGAAATAGGCGCCCCAGAACATGTCCTGCAGCGGCATTTCCACCTTGCCACCTGCCGACAAGCCGTTGAACAGGCGTTCTGCCTCGGTGCGCGTGTCGGGTTCCAAGTTGATGTGCACATTGCTGCCCTGCACGAGCTTGAAGCCCATGGACTCGGGCGCGTCGGTGCCCATGATCACATGGCCGCCCAGCAGCGTTAGCTCGATGTGCATGACCATGTTGGCGGTGTCCGCCGGCATGGGTGGCTGGTCCGGCGAGGCTGGCACATCCTTGAAGCGGTGGATGGGGCCATTGAACTCACCGCCGAACACCGAGCGGTAGAACTCGAAGGCCTGCTCGGTGTTGCCGGCGAAGTTGAGGTAGGTGCTGACGCGTGCCATGGGGTGCTCCTTTCGTGCAATGGGAATAGGGGAATAGGGCGCAGGGTGTTACAGAAATCGCGCGGGGATGGCGCTGTGAAACGGGTACATGGGAAAGTAGGGCTTGGCCTCTTCCAGCACGCGCCGCACGGACGGGCGGTCCATAAGGCGCTCGAAATAGGCCCGCAGATGCACCAGCGGCTCAGGGATGGCTTCCAGCGTGTGGGCATAGAAGAGCGCGGGCGCTGCCGCGCAGTCGGCCATGCTGAAGGCATCACCCGCCGCCCAGGACCGTGTGGCCACCTGGGTGTCGATCAAGCCGTAGGCCGTCTGTATCGTGGCCCGCCGCCCGCTCATGTCGCCCTGGGAACCATGCAGGTGGTCCAGCACGATGTCCTGCATCGGTTCGTGCACATAGCTGTCAAAAATGCGGTCCCACAGGCGCACCTGCAGGGCGTCGTTCATGTCTTTGGGAATCAGCGGAGGCAGTGCCGCGAAGGGGTCCAGGTACTCGATGATGATGGACGACTCCGGCACCGTGCGTTGGCGCTCGTGGTCGCGCAGCACCGGGAACTTGCGAAAGGGCCACAGCGCGCCCAGCGCGGCACGGTCGGCTTCTGCACCGAGGTCGATCACACGCGCTTCAAACGCAATGTCTTGCTCGTAGAGCGCCACAAGGACCTTGTGGCAATAGGAGGCCAGGGGGTGGTAGTACAGCGTCAGCGACATGGGGACTCCGAAGCGAAGGGATCAAGCCGTCTGCAAGAGCGACAGGTAGTCTTCCAGCACATCGATGTTGCCGCTCCAGCCCTGGTTCATGCTGTCGTGGCTGGCGGCGAACAGTGCTTCTTCTTCGGGGGTAGCCTCATGCGGCGCCCACACCAGCGTCATCAGCGTGCCACCGTCCTGCTCGGTCAGTGTGGTGGTGGAGTGGGTGTACATGGGCCAGCCGGCTGCCCACGGGTTGCGCGTGACGCCGCCTTGCGGGTCGGAGAAGCACTGGATCAACACCATTTTCTCGGGCGCCCGAAGTTCGCGGAACAGCCATTTGCCCCATAGCTCCATGCCGCCTTCCACCTTCATCGCGTAGTGGTAGGTGCCGCCCTCACGGAAGTCCAGCTGGCTGTGCGTGATGGTGCTGCCCTTGGGGCCCAGCCAGTGCTGCAGGTGCTCGGGCGAGGAGTACACCTCCCACACCAGTGCGCGGGGCGCCTTGAGCAATCGGGAAATGGTGAAAGGGGCGTGGGTGGTCATTGTTTCTCCTCGGTGGATGGGGGTTGCAGGGTGGCCAGATAGTCTTCGAGACGGTCCAGTCGGTCTTCCCAGTGCTGGCGGTACTGGGCGACCCAGTCGGCCGCTTCGCGCAGGGGCTGGGCTTCGAGCTTGCAGGGACGCCACTGGGCCTGGCGGCCCTGGCTGATGAGGCCGGCGCGCTGCAGCACTTTGAGGTGCTTGGTCACGGCCGGGGCACTCATGGCAAAGGGCTTGGCCAGGTCACTCACCGAGCTTTCCCCTTGCGACAGGCGCGCCAGGATGGCCCGGCGCGTCGGATCGGCCAGGGCGGCGAAGGTGGTGCTGAGGGCGTCTTGCATGTCTTTATTTAACCAGTTGGTAAATTAAAGAAGAAAAAAAGGGCGATGTCAAGTCGCCGGGCGTTTGCTGTCTGGCGTGGTGCCACGGATATGGCGCTGGTTGTTGCAAAAATCGTGGCTGATGGCAAGGTTCTCCACGTGGCTGCTGCCACCCTCGCTGCGCGGAATGATGTGCTCCAGCGTGGCATCGGCATGGGCCACATGCTTGCCGCAGATCCAGCAGGGCACCTGGCCATGCAACTGGCGCGCCACGGTGCGGTAGATCTTCTCGCGGGTGAGTGACAGGGCGGTCATGGACTTAAAAAAGAAGGTCGAACGGGGCGTCGTGCAGATTCCGTATCGTAATTGTTCAGCGGTGGACGGTTCAGTTTGCGGCGTGGGGCGAGGCCGGTTGCAATGCGGGCATGTCCTTGCATCACACCCTCCGCACCTGGTGGCGCCACCGCCGCGCCGCGCCGCCCGCCCGTGTCATGCCCTTGCTGATGGGGCGCTCGCTACGCGCGGTATTCCAGCCACTGGTGGACGTGCAAAGCAGCAAGATCGTGGGGCACGAAGCGTTGGCGCGCGCGCCCTTCACGCTGCCAGACCTGACGGTGGAACACATGCTGAAGGCATCGAACGAAGAACGCTGCCTGAAGAACTTCGAGTTGGCGTGTGTAGAACTGGCCTTTGAGCACTGGGTAGACAGTCGTGCGGAAGGGCAGCTTTTTGTGAATCTCAGTGCGGTGACGCTGGCACTGCTGCACAGTTCGGACCTGAGTGGTTTGATCCTGGAGCGCATGCGCAAATACGGCCTGTCGCCCCGCCGCGTCGGCATCGAGGTGATTGACTATGGCTTGGTGCCTGACCTGGACGTGCTGGTTGCTGCCCTCAAGCCGCTGCGTGCCGCCGGGGTGTCGGTGGCGCTGGACGACTTCAAACCCTCGGACCGTGGCATGCAAGCCTGGGCCAAGATTTTGCCCAATGTGGTGAAGCTGGCCCCGCGCTGGACACACAACCTGGCCACCGAACCCGAACAGGCCAAGACTGTAGAGAGTCTGGTGCGTCTGGTGCACAAGCATGACAGTGTGTTGGTGGCCAAAGCGGTGGAGTCGGAAGACACACTGCGCGCTGTCACCCGCTTGGGCGTGAACTGGGCGCAAGGCTATTTTTTGGGCAGCCCCGACAGCACGCCCTGCAGCCAGCTCAACCTGCGCGCGCGCCAGGTGCTGCGCAGCGTGGCCTGAAGGGGCTGCGCTGCGTCAGGCGGCGTCCAGCCCGCGCAGCACCTGCAGCAGCTCGCCAATACTGGCGTTGAGGTGGCTCACGCTGTTCTCGCGTTGGCTGCGGGCAAAGGCGTGCCAAGTATCGATGTTCAGGATCTCCAGTTTGCCGTAGGAAATCTTGAGCCATCCCTGCTGGGCGAGCTGTTGCACATATTCCGAAAACAACGTGCGCGACACGCCACAGAGCGAGGCCAGCGTGGTCTGTGCGATGGGAATTTCCACCCCTTCCCCCAAGCCGATGGTAGGCGGCCGGTCCGACTTGTAGGCCAGCGCTTCGGCAAACTGGGCCAGGCCCATCACCACGCGCAGGCAGGGGTTGCCCAGCTTCATGAGGGTGAGCGTTTCCGAAGTCTTCTGCACCCGCCACGCCATGAGCTTGGCGACATAGCGCGCAAAGTGCGGCTCCTGCACAAACAGCGCGTCAAAAGTGGCGGCCGGCAGGGTCAGCACCTCGGTAGCGGTGAGGCACACGTAGTCGGCAAAGCTGGGCTTGCGGTTGATGATGGACTGCTCGCCAAACCAGGCTCCCTTGCCATAGATGGACAAGGGGGTGGACTCCGAGTTGGTGGTGGAGATGGATGCGGACACCAGGCCGCTGATGAGGTAGTGCCAGTGGCTCACCTCGCCACCCTTTACCCAGATCTTGCGCCCTGCGTCGAAGGACTGCACCTTCACCACGGTAGCGGTCTGCGCGGCCACGGCGTCGCTCAGCCCGAGCTTGCGCAGGCGCTGCAGGATGTAACTGTTGGTGGGCATGGCTCAGACGCCGGGTGGTGGGGCAAAGTGGTCAAAGCTGGCCCAGGGCCCCTGCAGCGAGGCGCCTGAACCGTCCACCACGCGCAGTCCCGGCGCTGCCTGGATGTGGCCGATGCGGGTCACAGGCGTGCCGCTGGCCACTGCCGCGGCCTGTACGACGGCCGCTTTCGCAGGGGGCGCCGTAAACACCAGCTCGTAGTCGTCACCACCTGCCAGCACACACTGCAGCAGCTGCGCAGCCGGTGCTTGAGAAGAAAATAGGCCGCTGGCCCCCGTGGAATAAGCGCTAGAAGCTAGCAAATGCATAGCAACATCGGCATGCACACTCGCGCCCACACCGCTTTGCGCCAGGATGTGGCCCAGGTCACCGAGCAGGCCGTCGCTGACATCGGCGGCCGCAGTGGCCACGCCGCGCAAAGCCAGGCCGAGTGCCACACGCGGGGTGGGTTGCTCCAGCCGCTGGCGTGTTTGCGCCAGCAGGCCAGGCGGTAGGTGGATCTTGCCTTGCAGGCATTGCAGCGCCAGTGCGGCGTCACCTAGCGTGCCGCTCACATACACATCGTCTCCGGCCTGGGCACCGCTGCGCAGCAGGGCCTGGCCGGGCGGCACTTCGCCAAACACCGTCACGCAAATATTGAGCGGACCGCGCGTGGTGTCGCCACCCACCAGTGCACAGCCATGGGCGTCAGCCAGGGCGAACAGGCCTTCGGAGAATGGCTGCAGCCACTCCGCCCGAGCGTCCGGCAGCGCCAGTGCGAGCGTGAAACCCAAGGGCTTGGCGCCGCAGGCAGCCAGGTCGCTGAGGTTGACTGCCAGCGCCTTGTGGCCCAGGGTGCGCGGGTCTACATCGGCAAAGAAGTGACGGCCACTGACCAGCATGTCGCTGCTTACGGCCCATTGCATGCCCGGGGTGGGTTGCAGCAGCGCACAGTCGTCGCCCACCCCCAGTGCCACACCAGCGCCCAGCGCCCGCTCGGGGCGCTGGAAGTAGCGTGCAATCAGTTCAAACTCGCCCAGGCCAGCCATGCCAGGTACCCGGTGTCATCAGGCCGCGGTGTCGCGCGCGGGCCAAAAGAAGCTCAGCGGAGCCTGGCGCAGGCGGGCAAACACAGCGCGCTGGATACGGCTACGGCCCACGCCGGACACGTTGTGCGCACGCAGCGCTACCCGAAAGGCGAGGTAAAAACTCACCCCCACATTGAGCACGCCGATCAGCGGAATGCTGGCCACGGCCCACCACAGTGCGGGCAGCTTGACCACGTCCCAGCCCAGGCTGGCACAGGCCGCGCCCAGTTGCCCGGTGGACAGGGTGACGTGGCGCACGTCCAGCGCCAGGCCCAGGAACCCCAGGATGGCGGGCACCAACCCGAGCATGAAGCCCAACGAGATATTGGCCGCCAGGCCCGAGATGTTGTTGCGCATGAAGTGCGCCCAGCGGTCGGCCCGTGCCGTGCCCAGCCACGCGGTGATGCGCGGGTTGTAGCGGATGGCCGAGTCCAGCCGGTGCAGCACAAACCAGTTTTCTACCCAGCCGGCAATGATGCTGCAGGAAAACAGCAGCACGCCGGTGAAGGCCGCAAACAGCAGGCACGGCCCCAGCAGCGAGAGCGAGTGCAGCACATAGTGCGCTTTTTCCTCGCTGATCATGGGCTGGCCCAGCGTGTACTGCATCGCCACCGACAGGCCGACGGCGACCGGAAACACCACGATCACGTTGCCCAGCACCGCGGCCACCTGCGAGCGCACCAGGTGGGTGACCTCATCCACAAAGGCGCCCAGCGCGGTGTCGTCCGCAATATCCTTGAGCTTGGCCGCCATGGCGGGGGCCGTCATGGCCGGTTGTTTGGTGGCGAGGGTGAAGTGCAGCAGCTGGATCAGCACAAAACTCAGCGCATACGACACCCCCGCCCAGAAGCCACCCCAGAAGGCTGACAGCCCCAGCGCCAGGATGCCGAACTTCATGGCGGTGGTGATGGCAGTGAGCGCACCGCCGCCCGCGGCGTTGGCCAGCATCTCGCGGTACTCGGCGCGGGTGCGGGTGATGTAGTGCTCGCCGGTCTCGCTGCTGCGCTCGGCCACCTTGGCCGCCAGCAGCGAGGAGTTGGACGCCACCAGCGCACCGATGCTGCGCTGCTCCTGGCTCACGCTGGCCAGGTGCGAGACCAGGCGCGCGCTGGCGTGTTGGGTGTCGTCGTCCAGCAGGCAGTCCAGCAGGGCACGCACGCGCAGCACACGCTCGCGCAGCTGGCGCAGGCGGAACACCAGGTCCACCGAAATCCCATGCGCGTCCAGGTGGGTGTAGACCGAAGCCGCGGCGTGGCGGCAGGCTTCCAACCGGGTGCGGAACTGCTGCACAGCGTCGTGGGTGTCTTCGCCAGCCAGCCAGGCATGGCGCACGGCATCCAGGTCAGCGTCCAGCTGGTGGAAGGGGCTGGCATCGCGCGCAGGCACGCTCATGCGCAGGCGAATCTCGGGGGAAAACCCGGCCGCTCGGATCTGGCTGGTGCAAAACGTCATCGCGTCCAGCAGGGTGCTTTGCCAGTGGGTGAGTTGGGGGCGCAGGGCTGCGTTGTGGCCTACGGCAGGGGTACCCAGCAAACTGGCCAGGCGCCGCAAGGTGGGTACGGGCAGGGCGGCCAGCCATTGGGCGTCGTGTTCGTCATCGAGCACCAGGCCGAACAGCTCGGAGGCGTCCGCGGTCTCGGGGGTGGCCGGCAGCAGCTTGTGGTGCAGGCGCTCCACCAGCTCGCTGACAAAGGCGTTGCGCGAGGCAAAGCCGTAGTCGGACAGCAGGGTACTGCCATCCACGGTGTGCAGCAGGGCACGCCACCACACTTGCAGCTTTTCTGTGGTCGCGGGGCGCGCGTCCAGCACGTCCAGCAGCAGCTCCACGCGGCCCACTGCGGCATCGGCGCCGTCGTTGCGGCCGCGTATCCAGTCCAGCAGGGCGATCAGCCAGACGTGGCGTTCCACCAGCCCGGCAGCCGGGTCCAGCGTATCGAGCAGGGTGGCAATGTCGCCGCTGGCGCTGCGCGCGGCCATCAGTGCAGAGTGCGGGAGCCACCCGCGTCACTCAGGGCGTCCAGCACAAACATGGGGATGGTCACATCAAACTTCTCGCCATCCTCGGCCACGCAGAAAAAGCTGCCGTGCATGGTGCCGGTGGGCGTGCGCAGGCGGGTGCCACTGGTGTATTCAAAGGCCTGGCCGGGCTTCAGCAGGGGCTGCTGGCCCACCACGCCCAGGCCCTTGACCTTTTCGGTGTGGCCGTTGGCGTCGTTGACGTTCCAGGTACGCGAAATCAGCTGCGCGGTCACATCACCGGTGTTGGTGATGGTGATGGTGTACGCAAACACGTACAGGTCATCGGCGGGTGCAGACTGGTCGGGGAGGTATTGGGGGGCAACTTCCACCAGAAATTCGTATTTGGCCATGGGCCAATGCTACCTGCGAAAATGATAGCCTTGTCAACACCCCTTCCAAGCCCCTGCCATGACGTACCGCATTGCCCCCTCCATCCTGTCTGCCGACTTCGCCCGCCTGGGGGAGGAGGTCAAAAACGTGATCGCCGCGGGCTCCGATTGGATCCACTTTGACGTCATGGACAACCATTACGTGCCCAACCTGACCTTCGGCCCCATGATCTGCAGCGCCTTGAAGCCGCACGCCAAGACGGCGGCCGGTGTGGCCGTGCCGATTGATGTGCACCTGATGATCTCGCCCGTGGATGCGCTGGCCGCCAGCTTCGCCGAAGCCGGAGCCGATTACATCAGTTTCCACCCCGATGCCTCGGGCCATGTGCACCGCAGCATCCAGGCCATCAAAAGCAAGGGCGTCAAAGCCGGTTTGGTATTCAACCCGGCCGAGCCGCTGGATGTGCTGGACTGGGTGATCGAGGACATCGACCTCATCCTGATCATGAGCGTGAACCCCGGCTTTGGCGGGCAGAGCTTCATTGACTCCGCACTGCGCAAGATCGAAGACGTGCGCAAACGCATCGATGCCTCCGGCAAGGACATCCGCCTGGAGGTGGACGGCGGCATCAAGACGGACAACATCCGCCGCGTGGCTGATGCGGGGGCTGACACCTTTGTGGCCGGCAGCGCCATCTTCGGCAAGCCGGATTACAAGAGCGTCGTTGACGCCATGCGCGCTGCGCTGCGGGGCTGACCTGCATTGACCACGCCCACGCCACCCGTGGATCCCAGCCGCCCACCCGTGCACTGGTTTAGTGCCGTCATGGGGGAGGGCGGCGCCCACCGCCGGGTACGCGTGGCCATGTATGCCACGCTGCTGATCCTGGCCATGCTGGCCACCGTGCGCGCGGTGCGCCTGGGGCATTCCGAGCAGGTACGCCAGCTCGATATGGAAATCATCCGGGTGGCGGCGGAACAAAGTGCCATCACGCAGCGCTTGGGCGTGCAAGCGGCCCGACTGGCCTTGCACCCCCAGGGCTCCTCCGAGGCCAACCCCTTGTCAGACACCCTGGCCTTGTCACAGATTCAGGCGCAGCACCTGGAAGCGCTGTTGGCCCAGCAAACGCGTTCGGAATCTCTGGCTGGCGTGGCACTGCAGCAGGCGCAGATGCGTTGGGAGCGCAGCCGCAACAGTTTGTGGAATGACGTCAAGGCGGTGCTGCTGCAGGCCTCCCTGCACGATACGCAAGCCCTGATCCGGGCGCAGGACGTGCTGCAGGCCGAGTTGGACCAGTCTTTGCTGGCCAGCGGCGACCTGGTGGTGCAGGTGCAGAACACGGCGGTTGAGCGCAGCCAGGATGCGGTGCTCACGATGCGGTGGCTGACCGGCGGTGCACTGTTCCTGTTTGTGCTGCTGGGGCTGTTTCTCGTAGAGCCCACGGCACGCGCGGTACGCCGCCAGTACCGCACTTTGGCCGGCCAGACCGACCGGCTCAAACGCCTGGCGATGGTGGCTGAGCTCAGCTCCAATGCCATGGCCGTGACCGATGAAAACCACCGCGTGGTGTGGGTCAACGAGGCGTTTTCCGAACTTACCGCCTATGCACCGGCACGGGCGCAAGGCCGGCGCCTTGGCACCCTGCTGAAGGCACGCAGTGCGGACCCGGCGCGGTTTGCTGAATTCAGCAAAGCGTTGCGGGCAGGCCAGGGCATCAAGCGCGAGATGCGCATCAGCGTCAAGGGCACAGAGGTGGGCTGGGTGCTGGTGGACATGCAACCTATCAACGATGAGCAGGGCACGTTGAGCGGATGGGTGCTGGTGGCGACGGACCTGACCGCGATGCGCCAGCAGCAGCAGTTGCTGTCTTTGGCGGTGGACGGCGCTGGCCTGGGTATCTGGCACTGGGACATGGTGGCAGACACCATCCACTGCAACCTGCGCATGCACACCATCCTGGGCTACGCGCTGGGAGAGATGGACATGACAGCGACCTTCTGGAACGCCCTGATCCATCCGGAGGATCGGGGGCATTGGCAGCAGTCCATGCGCCAGCACCTGCAGGATCCCTCGCTGCCACACCGCCTGGCGGTACGGGCGCGCCACCTCAGTGGGCGCTGGGTCTGGATCATGTTTGCGGGTACCGTGGCCGACCGCAATCCGCAGGGGCGTGCGGTGCGCATGGCCGGCGTGGCCATGGATGTGAACGCCCAAAAGGCCATGGAGCAACAGCTCCGCGTGGCCGCGCGTACCGATGGGCTGACCCAGTTGCCCAACCGCGCGGTGGTGGTGGACCTGATCCGCGCTGCCATTGAGCGCCACAAGGCGCAGCCCGGCTACCACTTCGCCGTGCTGTTCATGGACTTTGACCGCTTCAAGCAGGTCAACGACACGCTGGGCCACAGCGTGGGCGACGAGCTGCTGCGCCAGATCGCGCGCCGCCTGCAAGAGAGCTTGCGGCCCGGCGACAGTTTTGTGCACACCAGTGACTTTCAGCAGATTGCTGCCCGCATTGGGGGTGACGAATTTGTGGTGCTGCTGGACGACATGCGTGGTGATCTGGACGCCGAGATCGTCGCCAGCCGTTTGCTGGACGTGCTGGCCGTGCCCTACACCGTGGGGTCGCACCGCATCACCTCGACCGTGAGCATCGGCATCGTCACCAGCACCCATGCCGAGCTGGATGCCGACAGCGTGCTGCGCGACGCCGACATCGCCATGTACGAGGCCAAGCGCGCCGGGCGCGCCCGCTACGTGCTGTTCGAACCCTCCATGCGATCGGACGTCAGTGCCTCGGTAGCACTGGAAAACGACCTGCGCCAGGCGCTGCCCAATGGCGAGATTTTTGTGCAGTACCAGCCCGTGGTGCACCTGCCCGGCAACACCGTGGCGGGCATTGAGGCCCTGGCCCGTTGGCGCCACCCGCAGCGTGGTCTGGTCTCGCCGGCCGACTTCATTCCGCTGGCCGAGGCCTGTGGGTTGATCGACGCCGTGGGGCAGTTCGTGCTGCAGCAGGCATGCCGCACCTTCGAGCGCCTGCAGCAACAGCTGGGCGCCATGGCGCCGCCCCTGGTGGCCGTGAATCTCTCGCGCGCCCAGCTGCGCCAGCCGCGGCTGGTGGTGGATATCCAGGAGGCGCTGCGCGACACCAGCATGTCGCCCCACCAACTGGTCCTTGAAGTGACGGAAAGCCTGGCCGCGCAGGACGCGTCGGTGCAGCAAACCCTGTGCGAGATCCGCGCACTGGGCGTGGGGCTGGCGCTGGACGACTTTGGCACGGGCTACTCGTCGCTGTCCTGCCTGCACCAGCTGCCGGTGAACACTGTGAAGATTGACCGCTCTTTTGTCAGCCAGGCCAGTGACAGTGAGTACCACCGGGTGCTGATAGAGGCCACGCTGCGCATGGCGCACACCCTGGGGCTGGGCACCGTGGCCGAGGGCATCGAAACCCCTGAGCAGGCCCGTCTGATGGCCGAGCTGGGCTGCGCCGAAGGCCAGGGTTACTTGTTTGCCAAACCCATGGATGTCGCACCGTTGGTGATGTGGATCCAGTCCGGCCCCCACCCTCTCTGATTCTCGGAATGACCTTGAAAACCTTGCCTTGGGCGCTGCCCGCATTTGATGCCGCCATCGTGGACCTGGATGGAACGCTGGTCGACACCCTGGGTGACTTTGTGGAAGCCCTGCAGCGCATGCTGGGCGACTTGCCCGCACCTTACCGGGACTTTGCGGTAGACCGTGTGCTGGTGGAGCGGCTGGTCGGAAAAGGTTCGGAGAACTTGATAAAAAGCCTATTATCCCTCGTGGATGCTGAACAAGTAGCTATAAATTCAGGAGCAATTTTTGATGCGGCCTGGTCCAGCTACCAGCGCCATTACCCCGATGTGAACGGCTGCTACTCCAGCGTCTACCCCGGTGCGCTGCAGGGGTTGGCACAGTGCCAGGCCGCAGGCTTGCGGCTGGCCTGTGTGACCAACAAGCCCACCGCGTTTGCCCGCGCATTGCTGGCAGACAAGGGGTTGGCAGGGTTCTTTCTGCACACCGTGGGGGGGGACGCGGTGGCGCGTAAAAAACCCGATCCCATGCCCTTGCTGCATGCCTGTGAACTGCTGGGCAGTGCGCCTGCGCGCACCCTGATGGTGGGAGACTCCAGCAACGATGCCCAGGCCGCGCGTGCCGCAGGCTGCCCGGTGTTGCTCGTCAGCTATGGCTACAACCATGGTGAGCCCGTCGCCGCGGTGGACGCGGATGCGGTCGTGGACACCCTTGCTGATCTGCCTTGGCGGGCCTGACGCGAAGGGGCTAAGCCCCCAGCTTGAACACGGCAACCCCTTGCACCAGGTCTTGCGCCTGGGATTTCAGGCTGCTGGCAGCGGCAGCCATCTGCTCCACCAAGGCCGCATTCTGCTGGGTGGCGTGGTCCATCTGGGTCACGGCTTGGCCTACCTGGGCAACTCCGGCACTTTGCTCGGAGCTGGCGGCCGAGATTTCACCCATGATCTGGGTCACACGTTGGATGGAGCTGACCACTTCGGTCATGGTGGTGCCAGCTTGGTCGACCAATGCGGTGCCTTGTTCCACACGCTCCACACTTGCGCCAATCAGGCTCTTGATTTCCTTGGCTGCCTCCGCACTGCGTCCGGCCAGTGACCGTACTTCGCTGGCCACCACGGCAAATCCCCGGCCTTGCTCGCCGGCACGGGCCGCCTCCACCGCCGCATTCAGGGCCAGGATGTTGGTCTGAAAGGCGATGCCATCGATGACGCTGATGATGTCGCCGATCTTGCGGCTGGCATCCACAATGCCTTTCATGGTCTCCACGACCTGGCCCACTACCTCTCCGCCCTTGACGGCGACGGTGCTGGCGATCGTGGCCAGTTGGTTGGCCTCGCGCGCCGAGTCGGCGTTTTGCTTGACGGTGGAGCCCAGCTCGGCCATGGACGATGCGGTTTCCTCCAATGCGCTGGCCTGTTGCTCCGTGCGAGCGGACAGGTCGTTGTTGCCCTGGGCTATTTCCGCGCTGGTGACCGCCACACGGTCTGCATTGGTCTTGACACTGCGCACCGTGGTGCCGAAGCTCTCCTGCATGCGCGCCATGGCACCCAGCAGCTGCACTGTCTCGTCGCTGCCGGAGGGGTGCACCGCGGTGGCCAGGTCTCCCGCGGCCAGCGCGTCGGCGATGGACACCGCATGGGATAGCGGCTGGGACAGCTGCTTGGCCAGGTAGAGCGCTCCTGAGATCAGCAGCACGGTGGCCAGGGCCCAGGTGATGCTGACCTGCATCTTGGACGACGTCACGCTGGCGTTGGAGGCCGCACGCGCGGCCTTCACGCTGGCCTCAATGCCGTCGGCCTGTTCTGCCATCTGCTTCTCCAGCGCGCTGAAAGCCTTCTGAAAATCCGCCACCGCGGCCTGTGCCGCCGCAGGGTCCTGGATGGCCAGGGCCTGCACTTTCCGGCCGGCCTCCACATAGCTGGCTACCATGGGCAACGTGGTTTTCAGCATGGCCCGCACATCGTCCGAGATGGGATGTTCCTCCAGGCGCTTGAGGGCCTCGGTAAACACCTTGGCATGCTCATCCAGCCCTTTTTTGGCCTCGGCCATTTGCTCCTCGTTGTGGGTGCTGGCGCCCAGAAGGGCCAGCAGCACGTCGCCGCGCACAGCGTCATGCATCATGTCGGCCTCCTGGCTGCTTTGCAGCGCGCTGGACATGGCCTCCGATTCATCGATGGCGCTTGCCAATCGGTTGGTCTGTATCAGGCCGATGCCACCCACCAGGGCGGCCGCCAGCGCGCCGACCAGGCCCAGTGCAATGATTTGGTGTCGCAGTTTCATGGTGTCTCCCAACACGCGAGAAGTTAGTGGGCCAGGGCTGGTGATGCGTTCTGGCCGCCCAGCTTGAACACGGCGACCAGCTCCACCAGGTCTTGCGCCTGGCTCTTGAGGCCGGAGGCAGCCGCGGCCATCTGTTCCACCAGTGCGGCGTTCTGTTGCGTCGCTTGATCGATCTGTGATACCGCCTCGCTCACCTGGGTCACGCCGGTGTTCTGCTCTGAACTGGCCGCACTGATTTCGCCCATCATGTCCGTGACACGGCGGATGGAGTCCACCACCTCGCTCATGGTGCTGCCGGCCTGGTCCACCAGCGCCGTGCCTTGCTCCACGCGCTCCACGCTGGTGCTGATGAGTTGCTTGATCTCCTTGGCAGCCTCGGCGCTGCGGCCCGCCAGGGCACGCACCTCGGAGGCCACCACGGCAAACCCTCGACCTTGTTCGCCCGCGCGGGCGGCTTCCACCGCGGCGTTGAGCGCCAGGATGTTGGTCTGAAAGGCAATGCCGTCGATAACGCTGATGATGTCGGCGATCTTGTTGGAGGCCTCGTTGATGCCTTTCATCGTTTGCACCACCTGGCTCACCACTTCCCCGCCTTGCAGGGCCACGCTGGACGCGTTGGTCGCCATCTGGTTGGCCTGGCGGGCGCTGTCGGCGCTGCGGCTCACGGTGGCGCCCAACTCCTCCATGCTGGCGGCCGTTTGCTGCAGCGCACTGGCCTGCTGCTCCGTGCGTGCAGACAGGTCATGGTTGCCCTGTGCAATTTCGGCGCTCGCGTGGGCGACGCCTTGCGAGCCCTCACGCACCTTGGTGACTAGCCGGGACAGGCTGGCCTGCATGGTTTGCAACGACGTCATCAGCGCGGCCACCTCGTCGCGTCCCTGGATATGCAGCTGTGAAGTCAGGTCCCCGTTGGCCACCTTGTCTGCCACCGTCACGGCCTCGCTCAGCGGTCGCACAATCTGGCGACTCAGCCAGATGCTGCCAGCCAGACCGGCCAGCGTGACCAGCACCATCACGGCATAGGCCATTTGACTGCCGCGCGCGGCCTCGGCGCTGGCGGCTTCTGACGCCGCCTTCTCTTTTTGTGAGAGTTGGGCTCGCAGGTCGCCCATCAGGGCCACGGCATCGCGGTCCTTGCCACGTGCTGCCTTGTCACCGGCCTGGAAGTCCATGCCGTTGGCCTTGTAGTCTTCTATGCCTTTTTGGTAGCCCTCAGCGGCCACCTGCATGGCGGCAGCCAGCTTCTGGGCGGTGACCTTGCTCTCACCATCCTCCAGCATGGAGTTCAACGTCTGCAGACCCTCACCGACGGACTTCATTTCCTTCAAATGGGCAGACCAGTACTTCTCCAGATCCTTCGGCTCCTTGCCGCGCAGAAGCACGTTCTTCCATTCCTGCACCGCGGTGGCAAAGTCGCCCGCGATGTCGGCGGCCTTTTTGTTGGCTGCTACGTGGCGCAGAACTTCCACCTTGTAGCTGTCCACCGCGTGGTTGAGCTGGGTGATGCCAAACAACCCTCCTACAAAGAGCAGGGCCAGGGCTACCGCGAATGCTAGGGGCAGTTTGAGACTGAGCTTCATAGCGAAATCCTTTGCGTGAGGGCGACCGGATACAGCAAGCGCTCACAGACTACAAGGATTGCGTGCCCCTGTCATCCCTTAATGTGGAATGCATAGGCACAAAAAAGCCTGCGATGGCGTGCGCCAGGCAGGCTTTTCAAAGCGTGGCCGCTGGTGCGGCACCGCGCAGCGGGGTTACTTCACACCCAGGAGTGCGTCCTTGAGTTTGAAATCTGCGGGGGATGTGCCGAACCAGATGGACATGATGGCCTTGAAGAATTCCGGTTCCTTGAACGGCTCACCCTGCACCTTGCCCTTGGCAGTGACCACCATGCCGGTGCCCGGAATCCAGTCCAGCAGGATGACGTCGCCAGGCATTAGTGCCTTGTTCACGGTGAAGATGTCGCCCATGCGGATCAGGCCGGGTACCAGCTTGGACATTTCGTTCTTGGGTACGTTGTCTTCCACGCCACGGGTCAAGAGCTTGCCAAACGGGCCCGCTTCGATTTCACGCAGGAAGGTCATGGTCAGGCGTTTGGGGCCGGGAGCTGCGACCAACTCCTCCAACGAACTGACTTTTTGGGTGGTGTACAGCTCACCGACATAGACTTTGAACACGGCCTTGTAGCGGATGCCGGCCCCGTTGAGCTGCAGCTTGGTGCCTGCCACCGTGGCGCTATCTTCAACTTTGACGCCACTGATATCTTGTGTGGCTGCGAGGGCGGAGCCCGCCACCACCAGGGAAACCAGGCCGGCAAGCAGGAATTTGGGGAGTGTCATGAAAGAGGAATCCTTAAAAAGGAACGACCGTTCGTTTTTGCAATGGGCGCATTGTCCTAGGTTCTCGGCCACTGTACATCAGGGTTTTTGCGGGTGACGCAAAATTTGCCCCGGCACGGGGGGCTGAGGGTTTGCTACACTGCACGTCATGTTTATCCACCACATCAGCAGAATGGGTCTTAGCGACCGGGGAGCCTGGCCCTGGCGTACCTCGTCTGTTGTGCCTGGGCTCTAACACCTGCCGGCCGCGTTTCTAGCGGCCAACGCGCACGGTTCCTGAGCTTTGCGCGGTCAAGTGGCACGGATTCCCCTCCGATCTATTGCGCGCACCCTTTGTGGCTGCAGCTCCGGCTGCCAGCAACCAAATGACAGTGTGATTTGAGAGGCCCCGCCCCCATGACCGAATCCGAGTTCCATGCGCTGCGCGCGCAAGGCTACAACCGCATCCCCCTGACCACCCAGGCCTTTGCCGACCTGGAAACCCCGCTCTCCCTGTACCTGAAGCTGGCCCGTGCCGAGGGCGCCGCCGAGCCCGCTGCCCACAGCTTTTTGCTGGAGTCGGTGGTCGGCGGCGAGCGTTTTGGCCGCTACAGCTTCATCGGCCTGCCGGCCCGCACCCTGCTGCGCGCCAGCGGCTTTGGCGCCGACGCCCGTACCGAGGTGGTGACCGACGGCGTGGTGGTGGAAACCTCCAGCACCAACCCGCTGGACTTCATCGCCCAGTACCAACAGCGTTTCAAGGTGGCGCTGCAGCCCGGCATGCCGCGTTTTTGCGGTGGCCTGGCTGGATACTTTGGCTACGATGCCGTGCGGTATATCGAGAAAAAGCTGCAAGCCACCTGTCCGCCCGACGAGCTGGGCACTCCCGACATCCTGCTGCTGCAGTGCGAAGAGCTGGCCGTGATCGACAACCTCTCGGGCAAGCTGCACCTCATGGTCTATGTGGATCCTGCGGCGCCCAATGCCTACGCCGCCGGCCAGGCGCGCCTGACCGAACTGAAGGCCAAGCTGGCGCAGGCGGTGAGCGCGCCCGACATACAACCCTCGCAAAGCTTTGAGGCCCAGCGCGACTTTGCCAAGGCCGACTACATTGCCGCCGTGGTGCGCGCCAAAGAGATGATTGCTGGGGGCGACTTCATGCAGGTGCAGGTGGGTCAGCGCATCAAGAAACGCTTTACCGCGTCGCCGCTCAGCCTGTACCGCGCCCTGCGCACGCTGAACCCCAGCCCCTACATGTACTTCTACAACTTTGGCGACTTCCACGTGGTGGGCGCGTCGCCGGAGATTCTGGTGCGCCAGGAGCAGGTCAGCGTCGACGGGAAGGCCGGCACCAAGGTGACGATCCGCCCCCTGGCCGGCACCCGCCCGCGCGGCGCCACCCCCGAGCTGGACAAGGCGGCCGAGGTGGAACTGATTGCAGATCCCAAGGAGCGCGCCGAGCACGTGATGCTGATCGACCTGGCACGCAACGACATCGGCCGCATCGCGCAGATCGGCTCGGTCAAGGTGACCGACGCCTTCATCGTCGAGCGTTACAGCCACGTCATGCACATCGTGAGCAATGTGGAAGGCACGTTGAACGAGGGCATGACCAGCATGGACGTGCTCAAGGCCACCTTCCCGGCCGGCACGCTGACGGGTGCACCCAAGGTGCACGCCATGGAGGTGATCGACCAGCTCGAACCCATCAAGCGCGGCATTTACGGCGGCGCCTGTGGTTACTTGAGCTACGCGGGCGACATGGACGTGGCTATTGCCATCCGCACCGGCATCATCAAGGACCAGGTGCTCTACGTGCAGGCCGCCGCTGGCGTGGTGGCCGACAGCGTGCCCGAGCTGGAGTGGAAGGAAACCGAGGCCAAGGCGCGTGCGCTGCTGCGCGCAGCCGAACTGGTGGAGGAGGGCCTGCAATGAGCACCCAACCCCACGCCCGACACTGCGAAACCATGGCCGAGGTGCGCAGCCACATCGACGCGCTGGACGAGCGCATCACCGCGCTGCTGGTGGAGCGCACCGGCTACATGAGCCAAGCCGCCCGCATCAAGCAGGATGCTGCCAAGGTGCATGACCAGGAACGCATCGAATTCATCGCCGCCCGCGTGCGCCGCATGGCCGCCGAGCTGGGCGGCCAGCCCGAGGTGGTGGAAGCCGCCTACCGCGCCCTGATGGACGCATCCATTGCATTTGAGCACCGGGAGTTTGCCCGCCTGCGCCAAGGAGAGACAGCATGAAACTCGTGATGATCGACAACTACGATTCGTTCACCTTCAACATCGTCCAGTACTTTGGCGAACTGGGCGCCGAGGTGGAGGTGTTCCGCAACGACGAAATCACGCTCGAAGGCATCGCCGAGCGCCAAGCCGATCGCCTGGTGATTTCCCCCGGCCCCTGCTCGCCGGCCGAGGCCGGCATTTCGGTGGCGGCCATCCAGCACTTCATGGGCAAGCTACCCATCCTGGGCGTCTGCCTGGGCCACCAGAGCATTGGTGCCGCGCTGGGCGGCAAGATCATCCGTGCGCAGGAACTCATGCATGGCAAGACCAGCGTGATCACCACCACGCAAGAGGGCGTGTTTGCCGGTCTGCCGCAGCAGTTCACCGTGAACCGCTACCACTCGCTGGCCATCGAGCGCGCGAACTGCCCCAAGGAATTGGCCGTGACCGCGTGGACCGACGACGGGGAAATCATGGGCGTGCGCCACACCGGCCTGCCGTTTGCGCAGCGCATGGAGGGCGTGCAGTTTCACCCGGAAAGCATCCTCACCGAGCACGGCCACGCCATGCTGAAAAACTTTCTGCAATGAGGCCTGCCATGACCGTTGATTTGCGCAGTGACACCGTTACCCAGCCCACCGCCGCCATGCGCGATGCCATGTTCGCCGCGCCCCTGGGCGACGACGTGTATGGCGATGACCCCAGCGTCAACGCGCTGCAAGACAAGATTGCCGCGCTGCTGGGCTTTGAAGCCGCTCTGTTTATGCCCACGGGGACGCAGAGCAACCTGTGCGCCATCCTGGCCCACTGCCAGCGCGGAGACGAGTACATCGTGGGCCAGATGGCCCACACCTACCGCTGGGAAGGTGGCGGCGCCGCGGTGCTGGGCAGCGTGCAGCCGCAGCCGCTGAACCACCAGCCAGATGGTTCGCTGGCGCTGGCCGATATCGAGGCAGCTATCAAGCCCGACGACGTCCACTTTGCCCGTACCCGATTGTTGGCGCTGGAAAACACCTGGGGCGGCAAGCTGCTGCCCTTTAGCTATGTGCAGGCCGCGACCGACTTGGCACGTAGCAAGGGCCTGGCCCGGCACCTGGACGGCGCGCGCCTGTTCAACGCCGCGGTGGCGCAAGCCGCCGAGCGTGGCACCGACGCCTACGCCGAAGCCAAGGCGATTGCCCAGTGCTTTGACAGCGTGTCGGTCTGCTTCAGCAAAGGGCTGGGCGCACCTGTGGGCTCGGCGCTTTGCGGCAGCAAGGCGCTGATCGCCCGCGCCGTGCGCCTGCGCAAGATGGCCGGCGGCGGCATGCGCCAGGCCGGTTTTCTAGCCGCGGCCGCCAGCTACGCGCTGGACCACCATGTGCGCCGCCTGGCGGATGACCACGCGTTGGCGCGCCGCCTGGCCGATGGGCTGGCGGGTATCGACGGCCTGGTGGTAGAGGCACCGCAGACCAACATCGTGTTTGTGGACCTGGAGGGCGCGGCGCGTGCGCGTGCCAACGACCTGCTGGCCCACCTGGCTGCCCATGGCGTGCGCGGCAACGGTCTGTACCGCCTGCGCTTTGTGACGCATCTGGATGTGGATGCGGCCGGTGTGGACCACGCCATTGCCAGCATCCGCCAGTTTTTCGCCAACGCGGCCTAGGGGGCAGGGCATGGCAATCGACCAACTCTTGCTCTTCATGGCGGCCGGCGTGCTGCTCAACCTCACACCCGGGCCGGACGTGCTCTACATCGTCACCCACGCACTGCGCCGCGGCGCGCGCGCCGGCATGGTGGCCGCGCTGGGCATCACGGCGGGCTGCTTTGTGCACATCTTTGCGGCCGCCGTGGGCGTGAGCGCGCTGATGGCTGCGTCGGCCACGGCGTTCACCATTCTCAAGTGGGCGGGCGCCGCCTACCTGGTCTATGTGGGGCTGCGCCTGCTGCTGGCCACGGGTGGATCTGCTATGCAATTGGGAGCTGCTGGCGCAGATTCCACGGGGGCTACAGATCAAAATGGCTTCAAAACCATCTTCCTGCGCGGTTTCTGGACCAATGCGCTCAACCCCAAGGTGGCGCTGTTCTTCCTGGCCTTTGTGCCGCAGTTCATCGCCCCGGGCGTGGAGAACAAGCCGCTGGCCTTTTTGCTGCTGGGTCTGCTGTTTAACTTCAATGCCCTGTGGGTGAACCTGGGCTGGGCCGTGGCGGCCGCCTGGCTGGCCCGCCGTGCCGGTGTGGTGCAAAAGAGCATGCATTGGCTGGACCGTGTGGCCGGCGCGATGTTTGTAGGATTCGGAATCAAACTGGCGCTGACCGCAGCGCCCAAGGCTTAAGGACATGGACATGACCCAGACTGCCAAAATCACCCCGCAGGAAGCCCTGCAACGCACCATCGAGCACCGCGAGATTTTTCACGACGAGATGCTGCACCTGATGCGCCAGATCATGTCCGGCGAGATGTCGCCCGTCATGATGGCCGCCCTGATCACGGGGCTGCGCGTCAAAAAAGAGACCATCGGCGAGATCACCGCCGCCGCGCAGGTGATGCGCGAGTTTTCCACCAAGGTGGAAGTGGCCGACAAAACCCATTTGGTGGACATCGTAGGGACCGGCGGTGATGGCTCGCACACCTTCAATATCTCCACCTGCAGCATGTTCGTGGCCGCCGCCGCGGGTGCCAAGGTCAGCAAGCACGGCGGGCGCAGCGTCAGCAGCAAGAGCGGCAGCGCCGATGTGCTGGAGGCTTTGGGCCTGAACATCAACCTCAAGCCCGAGCAGATCGCCCAGTGCATTGCCGAGCAGGGCATTGGCTTCATGTTCGCGCCCAACCACCACCCCGCCATGAAAAACGTGGCACCGGTGCGCAAGGAGATGGGCGTGCGCACCATCTTCAACATCCTGGGTCCGCTGACCAACCCGGCCGGCGCGCCCAACATCCTCATGGGTGTGTTCCATGCCGATCTGGTGGGCATCCAGGTGCGCGCGCTGCAGCGCCTGGGCGCCGAGCACGCCATCGTGGTTTATGGCCGCGATGGCATGGACGAGGTGAGCCTGGGCGCCGGCACCATGGTGGGTGAGCTCAAGGACGGTGAGATTCGCGAGTACGAGATCCACCCCGAGGACTTTGGCATGGTCATGGCCAGCAACCGTGCCCTCAAGGTGGAAACCGCCGAAGACTCGCGCGCCATGCTGCTGGGAGTGTTGAACAACCAGGCCGGCCCGGCCAAGGACATCGTGATCCTCAA
Source organism: Rhodoferax sp. GW821-FHT09E07 (assembly GCF_059416145.1). NCBI lineage: Bacteria > Pseudomonadati > Pseudomonadota > Betaproteobacteria > Burkholderiales > Comamonadaceae > Rhodoferax > Rhodoferax sp. GW821-FHT09E07. The sequence goes on from NZ_JBWKOP010000009.1 coordinate 164,043, forward strand.
TGCCGGTGTGGCGCTGTACGCGGCCAATGTGGCCAAAACCATGGAGGTCGGCATCGCGCTTGCCCGAGCAGCTATCGAATCAGGAGCGGCGAAAGCCAAGCTCGATGCCTTGGTGGCACTCTCTGCCCGCCTGGCCCACTAGGAAACCTTATGAGCGACATTCTGGACAAAATCGTAGCCGTCAAACACCAGGAGGTGGCGGCGGCCCGCAAGCGCAAATCGCTGGAAGTGGTGCGCGCCGACGCCGAATCGCGCGTGCTGACGCGTGATTTTGTGGGCGCGCTGCGCGCCAAGGTGGCGGCCGGCAAGCCAGCGGTCATTGCCGAGGTCAAGAAAGCCAGCCCGTCCAAGGGCGTGTTGCGGGCCGACTTCATTCCCGCCGACATTGCGCAAAGCTACGCCGAATATGGTGCCGCCTGCTTGTCAGTGCTTACTGATGTGCAGTTTTTCCAGGGCGAAATCGACTACCTGAAGCAGGCCCGGGCCAGTTGCCAACTGCCGGTGCTGCGCAAGGATTTCATGGTCGATGCCTACCAAATCTACGAATCGCGCGCCATGGGCGCCGATGCCATCCTGCTCATCGCCGCCTGCGTGGACGATTCCCAGATGCGTGAGTTTGAAGCCATCGCCCGCGGCCTGGACATGGCGGTTCTGGTGGAAGTGCACGACCAGCCCGAGTTGGAGCGCGCTCTCAAGCTCAAGACGCCGCTGATTGGCATCAACAACCGCAACCTCAAGACCTTCGAGGTCTCGCTGGACACCACGCTGGCCCTCAAAGCCCTGGTGCCGGCAGACCGCCTGCTGGTGACCGAAAGCGGAATCCACACCCGTGAGGATGTCTTGCGCATGGGTGCGGCGGGCGTCAATGCCTTCCTCGTGGGCGAGGCCTTCATGCGCGCGCCTGAGCCGGGCGAGGCACTGGACGCCCTGTTTGGCGGTTGAGCCATGGCAGACCAGTTGCAGAGTGCCGATCCCGCCGCGTGGCCCGTGGCGCCGGGCTGGCAGGCACTGACCGACCGCTTTTTCGCCGCCGAGGCGGGGCAGGGCCTGCTGCAGTTCCTGCAGCAGCGGCTGGAGGCTGGCGCGGTGGTGTTTCCGCCCCAGCCGTTGCGTGCGCTAGAGCTCACGCCGCCCGAATCCGTGCGCGTGGTCATCCTGGGCCAAGACCCGTACCATGGGCGCGGCCAGGCCGAAGGGTTGGCCTTCTCCGTGGCGCCGGGCGTGGCGTCCCCCCCGTCACTGCGCAATATCTTCAAGGAGCTGCAGCGCGATCTGGGCACGCCACCACCCGCTTTCCCGCAACCCGGCGGCAGCCTGGTGAAGTGGGCGCAAAAAGGCGTGCTGCTGCTCAACACCTGCCTGACGGTGGAGGAGGGCCAGCCCGCCAGCCATTCCGGCAAGGGCTGGGAGGTGCTGACGGACGCTGTGATCCGCCAGGTGTCGCAAGACGCTGCCCCGGCCGTCTTCATGCTCTGGGGCGCGCATGCCCAAAGCAAGCGTGCGCTGATCGACGCCAGTCGCCATCTGGTGCTCACGGCCAACCATCCTTCGCCCCTGTCAGCGCTGCGCCCGCCCGTTCCCTTCATCGGCTGTGGGCATTTCTCGCAGGCGCGTGCCTGGCGCGACGAGCATGGCACTGCCTAAATGCAAATTTGTGTGCAAGTTCATGACGAAGGCAAATTAACGTGGCATAATCCGGGGTTCACCGAAGGAGAGGTGGCCGAGTGGTTAATGGCAGCAGACTGTAAATCTGCCCTCTTACGAGTACGCTGGTTCGAATCCAGCCCTCTCCACCAGTGATAAGCTGATTTTTGGAATGAGCCCATGCGGGGTTCGTATAGTGGTAATACCTTAGCCTTCCAAGCTAAAGCGAGGAGTTCGATTCTCCTACCCCGCTCCAGGATCCGGTTTGTCGTTGGCTTGTGAAGCAGGTTTTTGAAGTTTGTCTGCGACAAACTTTTGCCCTTTTGGCTCAGTGGTAGAGCACTCCCTTGGTAAGGGAGAGGTCGCGGGTCCGATTCCCGCAAAGGGCACCATTTTTAAAGCGTTGCCGCTGGCATGTTGGTGATAGCGGTAGTGCGAATTTGATTGTTTGAACTCATTACTTTTCGGAGCGATATATGGGTAAAGAAAAATTCACACGAACCAAGCCGCACGTCAACGTAGGCACGATTGGCCACGTGGATCACGGCAAGACCACCTTGACTGCTGCTATCACCACTGTGCTGGCAGCCAAGTTTGGCGGCTCTGCCAAGGCGTACGACCAGATCGACGCAGCGCCTGAAGAAAAAGCACGCGGCATTACCATCAACACCGCCCACGTGGAATACGAAACGGCCAACCGCCACTACGCCCACGTGGACTGCCCCGGACACGC
>NZ_JBWKOP010000010.1:0-2500 GCF_059416145.1 Rhodoferax sp. GW821-FHT09E07
ACTGCTCGGATTCTGTCTTCGTACGAATACATGAACTACCTCCAAAGATAGTCCAAGATTTCGTCCGCATCCCCCTCAGGCCATATCTCTGAAAGGCTTTACACATTGACCTAAAAGACCTCGCCACTGCGCGAGGTTTTTCATGTGCACGGAATCCAAGGCAAAACGTACAGGCAAAAAAAAGCCCCACCTGTTTAGGTGGGGCTTTTTCGGCTTGTAATAGCCTGACGATGACCTACTTTCACACGGGAATCCGCACTATCATCGGCGCTGACTCGTTTCACTGTCCTGTTCGGGATGGGAAGGAGTGGTACCAAGTCGCTATGGTCGTCAGGCATAACTTTTTGTCACCCAGACTAGGTCTGGGCAACCAATTTATAGAGCTAATCAGCTTGTCTTTTACGACACCTGCCGGTGTGCTGTACACGGGCAGGATTTTGAATGCGTCAACTTGGCATAACTTCCTTGAGACACTTATCGTGAATCAAAGTTATAGGGTCAAGCCGCACGAGCAATTAGTATCAGTTAGCTTAACGCATTACTGCGCTTCCACACCTGACCTATCAACGTCCTGGTCTTGAACGACTCTTTAGGGGGCTCAAGGCCCCGGCAGATCTCATCTTGAAACGAGTTTCCCGCTTAGATGCTTTCAGCGGTTATCTCTTCCACACTTAGCTACTCGGCAATGCCACTGGCGTGACAACCGATACACCAGAGGTGTGTCCACTCCGGTCCTCTCGTACTAGGAGCAGGCTTCCTCAAATCTGCAGCGCCCACGGAAGATAGGGACCAAACTGTCTCACGACGTTTTAAACCCAGCTCACGTACCTCTTTAAATGGCGAACAGCCATACCCTTGGGACCGGCTACAGCCCCAGGATGAGATGAGCCGACATCGAGGTGCCAAACACCGCCGTCGATATGAACTCTTGGGCGGTATCAGCCTGTTATCCCCAGAGTACCTTTTATCCGTTGAGCGATGGCCCTTCCATACAGAACCACCGGATCACTATGTCCTGCTTTCGCATCTGCTCGACTTGTCAGTCTCGCAGTTAAGCACGCTTATGCCATTGCACTATCATCACGATGTCCGACCGTAACTAGCGTACCTTCGAACTCCTCCGTTACGCTTTGGGAGGAGACCGCCCCAGTCAAACTGCCTACCATGCACTGTCCCCGATCCAGATAATGGACCTAGGTTAGAACCTCAAACACACCAGGGTGGTATTTCAACGTTGGCTCCACGATACCTAGCGGCACCGCTTCAAAGCCTCCCACCTATCCTACACAGATCTGTTCAAAGTCCAATACAAAGCTACAGTAAAGGTTCATGGGGTCTTTCCGTCTTTCCGCGGGGAGATTGCATCATCACAAACATTTCAACTTCGCTGAGTCTCAGGAGGAGACAGTGTGGCCATCGTTACGCCATTCGTGCAGGTCGGAACTTACCCGACAAGGAATTTCGCTACCTTAGGACCGTTATAGTTACGGCCGCCGTTTACTGGGACTTCAATCAAGAGCTTGCACCCCATCATTTAATCTTCCAGCACCGGGCAGGCGTCACACCCTATACGTCCACTTTCGTGTTTGCAGAGTGCTGTGTTTTTAATAAACAGTCGCAGCCACCGATTTTTTGCAACCTCATTGGGCTCCATCCGCGAGGGACTTCACCTACTAAAGGCACACCTTCTTCCGAAGTTACGGTGTCAATTTGCCGAGTTCCTTCTCCTGAGTTCTCTCAAGCGCCTTAGAATACTCATCTCGCGCACCAGTGTCGGTTTGCGGTACGGTCGTGTGTAGCTGAAGCTTAGTGGCTTTTCCTGGAAGCAGGGTATCACTCACTTCGAGTGCAAGCACTCTCGTTATCACTCCTCATCTAAGCCCGGCGGATTTGCCTACCAGGCACGACTACAAGCTTGAACCAACATGTCCAACAGTTGGCTGAGTTAACCTTCTCCGTCCCCACATCGCACTACACATCGGTACAGGAATATTGACCTGTTTCCCATCAGCTACGCATCTCTGCCTCGCCTTAGGGGCCGACTCACTCTACGCCGATGAACGTTGCGTAGAAAACCTTGCGCTTACGGCGAGGGGGCTTTTCACCCCCTTTAACGCTACTCATGTCAGCATTCGCACTTCTGATACCTCCAGCACGCTTTACAACGCACCTTCACAGGCTTACAGAACGCTCTCCTACCACTTGCAATAAATTGCAAATCCGCAGCTTCGGTAACTGGCTTAGCCCCGTTACATCTTCCGCGCAGGACGACTCGATCAGTGAGCTATTACGCTTTCTTTAAATGATGGCTGCTTCTAAGCCAACATCCTGACTGTTTTAGCCTTCCCACTTCGTTTCCCACTTAGCCAATTTTAGGGACCTTAGCTGGCGGTCTGGGTTGTTTCCCTCTTGAGTCCGGACGTTAGCACCCGGTGCTCTGTCTCCCAAGCTGTACTCTGCGGTATTCGGAGTTTGCATTGGTTTGGTAAGTCGCCATGAC
>NZ_JBWKOP010000010.1:5000-49191 GCF_059416145.1 Rhodoferax sp. GW821-FHT09E07
CGCTCGCACCCTACGTATTACCGCGGCTGCTGGCACGTAGTTAGCCGGTGCTTATTCTTACGGTACCGTCATTAGCAAACTTTATTAGAGTTCGCCGTTTCGTTCCGTACAAAAGCAGTTTACAACCCGAAGGCCTTCATCCTGCACGCGGCATTGCTGGATCAGGCTTGCGCCCATTGTCCAAAATTCCCCACTGCTGCCTCCCGTAGGAGTCTGGACCGTGTCTCAGTTCCAGTGTGGCTGGTCGTCCTCTCAGACCAGCTACAGATCGTCGCCTTGGTGGGCCTTTACCCCACCAACTAGCTAATCTGATATCGGCCGCTCCAATCGCGCGAGGTCTTGCGATCCCCCGCTTTCATCCGTAGATCGTATGCGGTATTAGCACAGCTTTCGCTGCGTTATCCCCCACGACTGGGCACGTTCCGATATATTACTCACCCGTTCGCCACTCGCCACCAGGATTGCTCCCGTGCTGCCGTTCGACTTGCATGTGTAAGGCATGCCGCCAGCGTTCAATCTGAGCCAGGATCAAACTCTATAGTTCGATCTTGAATTTTTCGCTCTTTCGAGCAACTCATAAATTGGAATCAACGTGAATGTCTTTGACGACTTTCACATCTTTTTTACTTCATGAGCGTTTAAAGTCTTGCGACTTAGTTCCAAAGAACTTGGCAATTACCTTCAAACGCCCACGCTTATCGGCTGTAAATTTTTAATGATCCGAAACAGTTTTTACCTTGTTTCGCTTGCTTTGCTGTGATCAGCGAAGCCTTGAATTATGACACACTTTTTGAAGCACTGTCAAATCAAGCAAAAGATTTTTGCTTTTTTTAGAACTGCTCAGCAGCTCTAAAAAAAACACCCCGCCGAATGACGGGGTGTTTCGCTGTAATAGCCTGACGATGACCTACTTTCACACGGGAATCCGCACTATCATCGGCGCTGACTCGTTTCACTGTCCTGTTCGGGATGGGAAGGAGTGGTACCAAGTCGCTATGGTCGTCAGGCATAACTTTTTGTCACCCAGACTAGGTCTGGGCAACCAATTTATAGAGCTAATCAGCTTGTCTTTTACGACACCTGCCGGTGTGCTGTACACGGGCAGGATTTTGAATGCGTCAACTTGGCATAACTTCCTTGAGACACTTATCGTGAATCAAAGTTATAGGGTCAAGCCGCACGAGCAATTAGTATCAGTTAGCTTAACGCATTACTGCGCTTCCACACCTGACCTATCAACGTCCTGGTCTTGAACGACTCTTTAGGGGGCTCAAGGCCCCGGCAGATCTCATCTTGAAACGAGTTTCCCGCTTAGATGCTTTCAGCGGTTATCTCTTCCACACTTAGCTACTCGGCAATGCCACTGGCGTGACAACCGATACACCAGAGGTGTGTCCACTCCGGTCCTCTCGTACTAGGAGCAGGCTTCCTCAAATCTGCAGCGCCCACGGAAGATAGGGACCAAACTGTCTCACGACGTTTTAAACCCAGCTCACGTACCTCTTTAAATGGCGAACAGCCATACCCTTGGGACCGGCTACAGCCCCAGGATGAGATGAGCCGACATCGAGGTGCCAAACACCGCCGTCGATATGAACTCTTGGGCGGTATCAGCCTGTTATCCCCAGAGTACCTTTTATCCGTTGAGCGATGGCCCTTCCATACAGAACCACCGGATCACTATGTCCTGCTTTCGCATCTGCTCGACTTGTCAGTCTCGCAGTTAAGCACGCTTATGCCATTGCACTATCATCACGATGTCCGACCGTAACTAGCGTACCTTCGAACTCCTCCGTTACGCTTTGGGAGGAGACCGCCCCAGTCAAACTGCCTACCATGCACTGTCCCCGATCCAGATAATGGACCTAGGTTAGAACCTCAAACACACCAGGGTGGTATTTCAACGTTGGCTCCACGATACCTAGCGGCACCGCTTCAAAGCCTCCCACCTATCCTACACAGATCTGTTCAAAGTCCAATACAAAGCTACAGTAAAGGTTCATGGGGTCTTTCCGTCTTTCCGCGGGGAGATTGCATCATCACAAACATTTCAACTTCGCTGAGTCTCAGGAGGAGACAGTGTGGCCATCGTTACGCCATTCGTGCAGGTCGGAACTTACCCGACAAGGAATTTCGCTACCTTAGGACCGTTATAGTTACGGCCGCCGTTTACTGGGACTTCAATCAAGAGCTTGCACCCCATCATTTAATCTTCCAGCACCGGGCAGGCGTCACACCCTATACGTCCACTTTCGTGTTTGCAGAGTGCTGTGTTTTTAATAAACAGTCGCAGCCACCGATTTTTTGCAACCTCATTGGGCTCCATCCGCGAGGGACTTCACCTACTAAAGGCACACCTTCTTCCGAAGTTACGGTGTCAATTTGCCGAGTTCCTTCTCCTGAGTTCTCTCAAGCGCCTTAGAATACTCATCTCGCGCACCAGTGTCGGTTTGCGGTACGGTCGTGTGTAGCTGAAGCTTAGTGGCTTTTCCTGGAAGCAGGGTATCACTCACTTCGAGTGCAAGCACTCTCGTTATCACTCCTCATCTAAGCCCGGCGGATTTGCCTACCAGGCACGACTACAAGCTTGAACCAACATGTCCAACAGTTGGCTGAGTTAACCTTCTCCGTCCCCACATCGCACTACACATCGGTACAGGAATATTGACCTGTTTCCCATCAGCTACGCATCTCTGCCTCGCCTTAGGGGCCGACTCACTCTACGCCGATGAACGTTGCGTAGAAAACCTTGCGCTTACGGCGAGGGGGCTTTTCACCCCCTTTAACGCTACTCATGTCAGCATTCGCACTTCTGATACCTCCAGCACGCTTTACAACGCACCTTCACAGGCTTACAGAACGCTCTCCTACCACTTGCAATAAATTGCAAATCCGCAGCTTCGGTAACTGGCTTAGCCCCGTTACATCTTCCGCGCAGGACGACTCGATCAGTGAGCTATTACGCTTTCTTTAAATGATGGCTGCTTCTAAGCCAACATCCTGACTGTTTTAGCCTTCCCACTTCGTTTCCCACTTAGCCAATTTTAGGGACCTTAGCTGGCGGTCTGGGTTGTTTCCCTCTTGAGTCCGGACGTTAGCACCCGGTGCTCTGTCTCCCAAGCTGTACTCTGCGGTATTCGGAGTTTGCATTGGTTTGGTAAGTCGCCATGACCCCCTAGCCAAAACAGTGCTCTACCCCCGCAGGTAATACTTGAGGCACTACCTAAATAGTTTTCGGAGAGAACCAGCTATTTCCAAGTTTGTTTAGCCTTTCACCCCTATCCACAGCTCATCCGCTAGTTTTGCAACACTAGTCGGTTCGGACCTCCAGTACCTGTTACGGCACCTTCATCCTGGCCATGGATAGATCACTTGGTTTCGGGTCTACACCCAGCGACTAGACGCCCTATTCGGACTCGATTTCTCTACGGCTTCCCTATTCGGTTAACCTTGCCACTGAATGTAAGTCGCTGACCCATTATACAAAAGGTACGCAGTCACCCTTGCGGGCTCCTACTTTTTGTAAGCATGCGGTTTCAGGATCTATTTCACTCCCCTCCCGGGGTTCTTTTCGCCTTTCCCTCACGGTACTAGTTCACTATCGGTCAATGATGAGTATTTAGCCTTGGAGGATGGTCCCCCCATATTCAGACAGGATTTCTCGTGTCCCGCCCTACTTTTCGTTAGCTCAGTACCACACAGGTCTTTTCACGTACGGGGCTATCACCCGCTATGGCCACCCTTTCCAGAGTGTTCCGTTAAGTCTTGTGCTATCACTAACAGGCTTCTCCGATTTCGCTCGCCACTACTTTCGGAATCTCGGTTGATGTATTTTCCTCGAGCTACTGAGATGTTTCAGTTCACCCGGTTCGCCTCGCATACCTATGTATTCAGTATGCGATACCCCAAAGGGTGGGTTTCCCCATTCGGAAATCTCCGGATCAAAGCTAATTTGCCAGCTCCCCGAAGCTTATCGCAGGCTATCACGTCCTTCGTCGCCTATCATTGCCAAGGCATCCACCACATGCTCTTATTCACTTGACCCTATAACTTTGACATCTCTTGCGAGAGCCAAAGCATCTTCAAGGAATGCTTGTCAGGTCTTTCACCTGACGCGTTATGCCGTATTCAATTTAACTTGAATAACTCGAATTCAAACGTGAAGTTTGATATTCATTTTGACGCAATCAAAATTTGTTACTAACCACCACGCAAGGCACGGTCTGCACTAAACCTTTACGAATGTGCAGGTTCCTCACGCAGCTTATATGTTAGCAACGCTGATTAAACTCTATAAATTGTTAAAGAACAGCCGATTGATCAAGAGATCTTGATCAACAACAAAGTAGCCTCTTCCTTCCGAAGAATTCAAAGCAACTTTGGTGTTGACTTGATAAGTATCGTTTGAATGGTGGAGGATGACGGGATCGAACCGACGACCCCCTGCTTGCAAAGCAGGTGCTCTCCCAGCTGAGCTAATCCCCCATGTCAAAGACTATTGGACGGGATGGTGGGTCTGGTTGGTCTCGAACCAACGACCCCCGCCTTATCAAGACGGTGCTCTAACCAACTGAGCTACAGACCCAAGCCGGTCACTTCAAATCAAGCAAGCCTGATCGTTAGCGACAACCTTCCAACAACCGATAAGTGTGAGCGTTCAAATTAAATTGCAATTTTCCAGAAAGGAGGTGATCCAGCCGCACCTTCCGATACGGCTACCTTGTTACGACTTCACCCCAGTCACGAACCCTGCCGTGGTAATCGCCCTCCTTGCGGTTAGGCTAACTACTTCTGGCAGAACCCGCTCCCATGGTGTGACGGGCGGTGTGTACAAGACCCGGGAACGTATTCACCGTGACATTCTGATCCACGATTACTAGCGATTCCGACTTCACGTAGTCGAGTTGCAGACTACGATCCGGACTACGACTGGCTTTGTGGGATTAGCTCCCCCTCGCGGGTTGGCAACCCTTTGTACCAGCCATTGTATGACGTGTGTAGCCCCACCTATAAGGGCCATGAGGACTTGACGTCATCCCCACCTTCCTCCGGTTTGTCACCGGCAGTCTCATTAGAGTGCCCAACTGAATGTAGCAACTAATGACAAGGGTTGCGCTCGTTGCGGGACTTAACCCAACATCTCACGACACGAGCTGACGACAGCCATGCAGCACCTGTGTTACGGCTCTCTTTCGAGCACTAAGCCATCTCTGGCGAATTCCGTACATGTCAAAGGTGGGTAAGGTTTTTCGCGTTGCATCGAATTAAACCACATCATCCACCGCTTGTGCGGGTCCCCGTCAATTCCTTTGAGTTTCAACCTTGCGGCCGTACTCCCCAGGCGGTCAACTTCACGCGTTAGCTTCGTTACTGAGTCAGTGAAGACCCAACAACCAGTTGACATCGTTTAGGGCGTGGACTACCAGGGTATCTAATCCTGTTTGCTCCCCACGCTTTCGTGCATGAGCGTCAGTACAGGTCCAGGGGATTGCCTTCGCCATCGGTGTTCCTCCGCATATCTACGCATTTCACTGCTACACGCGGAATTCCATCCCCCTCTACCGTACTCTAGCTATACAGTCACAAATGCAGGTCCCAGGTTGAGCCCGGGGATTTCACATCTGTCTTATATAACCGCCTGCGCACGCTTTACGCCCAGTAATTCCGATTAACGCTCGCACCCTACGTATTACCGCGGCTGCTGGCACGTAGTTAGCCGGTGCTTATTCTTACGGTACCGTCATTAGCAAACTTTATTAGAGTTCGCCGTTTCGTTCCGTACAAAAGCAGTTTACAACCCGAAGGCCTTCATCCTGCACGCGGCATTGCTGGATCAGGCTTGCGCCCATTGTCCAAAATTCCCCACTGCTGCCTCCCGTAGGAGTCTGGACCGTGTCTCAGTTCCAGTGTGGCTGGTCGTCCTCTCAGACCAGCTACAGATCGTCGCCTTGGTGGGCCTTTACCCCACCAACTAGCTAATCTGATATCGGCCGCTCCAATCGCGCGAGGTCTTGCGATCCCCCGCTTTCATCCGTAGATCGTATGCGGTATTAGCACAGCTTTCGCTGCGTTATCCCCCACGACTGGGCACGTTCCGATATATTACTCACCCGTTCGCCACTCGCCACCAGGATTGCTCCCGTGCTGCCGTTCGACTTGCATGTGTAAGGCATGCCGCCAGCGTTCAATCTGAGCCAGGATCAAACTCTATAGTTCGATCTTGAATTTTTCGCTCTTTCGAGCAACTCATAAATTGGAATCAACGTGAATGTCTTTGACGACTTTCACATCTTTTTTACTTCATGAGCGTTTAAAGTCTTGCGACTTAGTTCCAAAGAACTTGGCAATTACCTTCAAACGCCCACGCTTATCGGCTGTAAATTTTTAATGATCCGAAACAGTTTTTACCTTGTTTCGCTTGCTTTGCTGTGATCAGCGAAGCCTTGAATTATGACACACTTTTTGAAGCACTGTCAAATCAAGCAAAAGATTTTTGCTTTTTTTAGAACTGCTCAGCAGCTCTAAAAATCTCTAACGCCTTTACTCGAAGCTCTCGATTATAGCACGAAAAAACACCGCAACAGGACGGGGCTACACCCTATAACGATCAGAGGCGCCCTTTAGGCGCTGAAGCAACGCAGGGGCTATCTCAAGCAAAGGCAGAACCTCATCTGCTGCGCCACACAAGATGGCTTCCCTGGGCATTCCAAACACAATGCACGAAGCCTCATCCTGTACATAGTTGTAGCTGCCAGCGTCCTTCATTTCCTTCATCGCTTTGGCACCATCGCCCCCCATGCCAGTGAGCATGATTCCATAGGCGTTTTTACCGGCGACTTTTGCAGCGGATTTAAATAGCACCTCAACCGAGGGCCTGTGACGATTTACCAACTCCCCGTCTTCGACCACACAAACATAGTTGGCACCGCTTCGGTCAATGCGGAAGTGCTTGCCGCCAGGCGCTATGTAAGCGTGCCCGGGAAGGATGCGTGCGCCGTGGACAGCCTCCTGTACAGTAATTTGGCACAGACTGTTCAGCCTTGCAGCAAAACTGGTCGTAAATCCAGGCGGCATGTGCTGCGTGATGACAACGCCCGGGGCATCGGCTGGTAGCCGTGTAAGGACCTCTTTGATTGCTTCGGTCCCCCCCGTAGAGGCGCCAATACACACCAACTTCTCTGTAGAGATACGCCCAATGGGAGCATTGAGCGGCGCGACTGCGCCAGACTGAGCATCTGGCTTTGAGCCTGTGGGAAGAGGTAGAGCTCGTTTGACTTGCGCAGCCGCGGCAACCCGAATTTTTTCAACAATGTTGGCTGACAATTCTTTCAGCCCATCTGTCAAACCGATCCTAGGTTTGGCGACAAAATCAATCGCCCCCAACTCGAGAGCACGCATCGTCACCTCCGCGCCGCGCTCCGTCAACGTGGAGATCATGACAACAGGCATAGGGCGCAACCGCATAAGACGCCCCAGAAAGTCCAGGCCATCCATCTTGGGCATTTCTATGTCCAAGGTAATGACATCCGGATTCAGGTCGCGAATCATTTCACGGGCGATCAAAGGATCATTCGCCGCCCCCACGCAAACCATGTCAGCCTGCTTATTGATGATCTCTGCCAACAAACTTCTGACAAGCGCAGAGTCATCAACAACCACAACCTTAATTTTCTTCATTGGCTATTCAAAACAGATCAACAGATCCACCTGCAGTGGATTTCGCGACGGATAGCGCATTTCCCTTGCGCTCCTCCACAGCCAACGTCTCGGGATGAGAATGCGCCAGCCTCTTCACCAAAGCCTTGCCGCTTACGGGAAAGAAGCACACCTTGCGTGGATGAATGTCCAATACATCTTGCGACACCACGGGAATCCGTTCGGTTGCCAAGTAGTCCAACACAAATTTGGTGTTGCGCTCGCCCACATTCATCGTGGTGAAGCCTGCCATGACTTGCGCGCCCCCAAAAATTTTAGCCTGCATACTCTCGCGACGAGCACCCAGCTTCAGCATCTCATTGATCAGCAACTCCATGGCATAAGACCCATAGCGTCCAGAACCGTCTGCGCTATCGCCATCAGGCAGCATGAAGTGGTTCATCCCGCCCGTTCTGGCCTTTCCATCCCAAATACACGCTGCGATACATGATCCCAGGACGGTCATGATGACCAGATCTTCGTTCGCCACGAAATACTCGCCCGGCAAGACCTTCACAGCATCGTACTGAAAATGATGGTCCGCATAGAAGAAAGACGCTTCACCAGGCTTCCGTGGCTGGGACTTGAGCTGATCAACCTTCGAAATACGGCCATTTGCTAGCATTTTGGGAGCAACCGTACCCACTAGGGAGCGGGCTCCGCTCGCAATTGTTGCGTTTTGAGGAAGGTTCATTTGATAAATGGATTTAATCTGGGCATTTGAAATTGGAAGATTCCAATGCCAATACAACTAGCGGCAGCGTTCGTAAACAGTCTTCCCTTTCAAAACAAACAAATCTTTCGAATCACTGAAATTCTCTGCGTGGCCAACGAAAAGCAATGCCCCTGGCTTCATCACACGGTATATTTTTTCAAGCACCCGTCGCTGCGTAGGAGCATCAAAGTAGATCATGACGTTGCGGCAAAAAACTGCATCAAACGGCTCTTTAAAAGGCCAATCGTCTTTGATTAAATTTACGATGATGAAATCAATTGACTGGCGCAATTCGGGCTTCACGCGCACCAACCCTGCATTCCCCCCCTTGCCCCGCATGAAAAACTTCCGCGCCAATTCAGCAGAAACGCCTTTCATAGCCTCTAGCCGGTAGACCCCTTGGGAAGCGGTTGCCAATACCTTGGAGTCGATGTCGCTCGCGGTTAAGGAAAACTTTCCTTTGCCGAGAACATCCATTGCCGTCATTGCGATGGAGTACGGCTCTTCCCCCGTGGAGGCGGCGCTGCACCACACACGAACACCAGAGCCGCCAGACTTCGTTTTCAAATAGTCGGCAAAAATCTCAAAGTGATGGTGCTCACGAAAAAAGGACGTCAAGTTAGTTGTCAACGCATTGATGAACTCCTGCCATTCAGGGCCATCCGTGGACTCCAGCCAACTCAAGTACTCACGGAAGCTCTGATACCCCGTGTCTCGCAGCCGCCGCGACAGGCGGCTATAGACCATGGCGTGCTTTCCGTCGTGGAGACTTATGCCGGCTCGTTGGTAGATCAGCTTCTGGACCTGATCAAAGTCAGCATTGGTCCATGCGAACTCCCTGCCTTGCATCTCTGCAGCAGATAAGGCGGGCGATTGATCAACTCGACTTTCGCGCACAGATGTCCTTGCCATATTCGTCAATCAAAGCAGAGCACATCAAAATAAGGCTCAATCAACAGCGCTGACCAACCCCATCTCAGGCGCAGACATCAACCGCTCTATGTCCAACAGGATCAGCATGCGGTCTCCCAGTGAACCCAAGCCCAAAACAGCCGCACTGTCGATCACACTGTCAATATCCGGCGCAGACTTCAAATTTTCCGGCGGAAGCTCCATCACGTCGCTCACGGAATCCACCACGATTCCGACAATACGGCTGCGAAGATTCAACACAATCACGACCGTGAACGAGTTGTACTCCGCCTTGGAGCAGTTGAACTTAAGACGCATGTCAACAATGGGAACGATTGTCCCCCGCAGGTTCACCACGCCTTTTATAAAATTTGGAGCGTTAGCAACTCTGGTCGGAGGCTCGTACCCCCTGATCTCCTGAACCTTCAGTATGTCAATGCCGTATTCCTCTTGATCCAACCGAAAGGTCAAGTACTCCCGCGCTCCCGAAGAGGTCAGTTCATTCAGTTTTTCCATCATGCCCATGACGAACTCCTTTTTTGAGCTTAGTGCCGCGACCGGCGCACGAGAGCACCTGTATCCAGAATCAACGCAACCTTCCCATCCCCAAGAATGGTGGCACCAGACACGTTGGGGACCTTGCGATAGTTGGATTCCAAGTTCTTCACAACCACCTGTTGCTGCCCCAATAATTCATCCACAAGCAGGGCGACTCTGCTGCCGTCGGCTTCAACAACAACCATGATGTCGCTGGATTTTTCAAAATCGAAACGGGGAATTTGAAAGACTTTCTCCAGCTCAATCACAGGCATATATTCATCACGGACTTTCACCAGCTGCGAGCCTTGACCAACCGTGCTCACGGCATCAGCTTTCACCTGGAAGGACTCCACCACTGAAGACAGCGGGAGAATATAGACCTCTTCGCCAACCCCGACGGACATACCATCCATGATGGCAAGTGTCAGCGGTAAACGCACCGACACCTTCATGCCATAACCCTCTGCAGAGTCAATTTCCACAGTCCCGTTCAGCGCAGCAATGTTCCGCTTGACCACGTCCATCCCAACGCCGCGCCCGGAGACATCTGTTACAACGGCTGCAGTTGAGAATCCCGGTGCAAAGATCAGTTGCCACACTTCAGCGTCCGACATCTGGTCAGAAACATCCAATCCTCGTTCTTTGGCTTTGCTCAGTATTTTGGTTCTGGATAAACCCCGCCCATCGTCTCGCACCTCAATCACAATTGACCCACCCTGGTGCGAAGCAGACAAGGTGATGGTTCCCGTTTCGGATTTTCCCGCGGCGATACGGTCACTTGGCATCTCAACGCCGTGATCACAACTGTTTCTCACCAAGTGGGTCAGTGGGTCGGTGATTTTTTCGACCAACCCCTTGTCCAGCTCCGTAGCCTCACCCTGCGTTACAAAGTCGACCTTTTTACCTAGCTTCCCGGCCAAATCACGCAACATGCGCGGGAACCGGCTGAACACGATAGACATGGGAATCATGCGGATGGACATCACAGACTCTTGCAAGTCGCGTGTATTGCGGTCCAAATCTGCCAGTCCTGTCAGCAATTGCTGGTAAACAGCGGGGTCCAGCGCTCGGCTGTTTTGCGCCAGCATGGCCTGGGTAATTACCAATTCTCCGACCAGATTGATTAACTGGTCTACCTTGCTGATCGCAACCCGGATGGTCGCAGCCTCCGGTTGCGCAGCTGCAGCGGCCTGCGCTTTGGGCGCTGCTTTCTGGGTGGCGAGCGATTCAACGGCAATGGCTCCCACTGAGGGCTCTGGAACGACCAATTGCTGCGGTGCACCAGGGGACCCATCGAAGAATCCGAAGGCCGTTCCTTCTGCCTGCCCATGCTCCATGGGCTGCGCTGAAGCCTGAACCACTGGGGCATCAGCCGCACTGCCACCGGCGGCAGAGATTACAACTTTCTCACGAGAGACGTGAAAAGCAAACAGATCCAGCAAATCCTCATCGGTTGAATTTGTTTCAACGGCAAAGACGCGGCAATCTGCGCGATCACTCGGTAAGGCACTGATCTGTCCCAGCCCCGGAATATCCCGGAATAGCTCCTGGATAGCATCTGCCTGCTCGGGCTTCTCCAATGGACCAATCTTAATTTCGATGCGTCTTCCTGCTCCGGAGGACGGGGATGCCACCGATGGGGCCTGCTGGATGGGCTTCGCAACCGCAGCTGGGGCCTGCACCATTTTTGGCGCTGGAGCCCCACCCGCTGCCAGCTCACTAATTCTGCGCACCAAATCACTGGTGGGCATTGCCTCACCCTCATCTCCAGCTTGATGACGCGCCAACAAACTCCGTGAGGCGTCTGCAGACTCCAAAAGAACGTCCACCATGGCAGCATTGGGCTGCAATTCGTGACGACGCAACCGATCCAACAACGACTCCATTTGGTGGGTCAGTTCAGCAACATCAGCAAATCCGAACGTCGCTGCCCCGCCTTTCACCGAGTGTGCACATCGGAAGATACCGTTTAGCTCCTCATCATCCGCTGTTTCCAGATTCAGATTGAGCAGCATCTGCTCCATCTGATCTAGGTTTTCGCCAGCTTCTTCAAAGAAGATCTGGTAAAACTGACTTAGGTCAAAATCTCCGCCCGCTCCGCCGCTGTCTTGATGGGTCTCAGCCATGTCGATCTCCTGTTTTTATGTCAACAATTGGACGGGGGTTACCGGATAACTTTTTTGATGACATCCAAAAGTCTCGCTGGATCAAACGGCTTCACAAGCCACCCAGTCGCGCCCGCAGCACGGCCAGCCTGCTTCATCAGGTCACTCGACTCGGTGGTCAACATCAGGATAGGGATTGTTTTGAACTGAGGGTGATCACGCAGTTTGCGAGTTAAACCCAAACCGTCCAAGCGAGGCATGTTCTGATCTGTCAGAACCAAATCAAAAGTCTGCGCCTGCGCCTTCTCATAGGCATCCTGACCGTCTACCGCCTCGACAACCTGGTAGCCTGCGCCAGTCAAAGTGAACGAAACCATTTTGCGCATCGAGGGCGAATCATCAACAGCAAGAATTAAAGGCATGGGGAACTCCAGAATGTCCTGTTAATGAATAAAGTAATCGGGCGGGAAGGATTTAAAAAAGCTCAATGGACCCAGCGTCCATCTCATCCTGAGTTACTGGATTGGGCCGTTCAGGGACCTCTTCCACAAATGGCACAGCCTCGCCATCCTCTGAACCCATGGACTCCGACGCCAACCGGTACGCACAACCCTGAAGAATTTTGGAGGTATGCACGATAAGTTGAGACGCCATATCCTGGAACTGCAACTCAGTAACCGCCGCACGCAACGTATTGCGGACCAGTTCCAGCTCTTGCGAGTCGGCCAAAGTAGGTGAAGCAAGATTGGCACTGGCGGTTGTGAAGCGCTCCATGAGATTTTCCATGGTGTGGGCCAACAAGCCATCCAGCCTTGTCAAATCGTGCACAACGACCAGCAAGGAGTCTTGAACTTCCGCAACCAGCATGACAGGGAGCTGAACAGCGGGAGCGGCAGGCGTCGTCAACGATGATTCCATTGTCATTCTTCCTCTAGGCCTGTCTTTATACCAATCTGTCACATGATTGTGAATCACGAAGGCTCATTTATGTGCCTAGGGTAGCAGGATTCTTCCAGATTTGGCAAACATTAGCTGCCGAGAGTAAGGCTCTTTGAAGTGGTTGGCTTGGCTTACAACAAGCGCCTTCATAATTGCAAAGATGATAGCGCCCAGCACTGCCCTTGGCAGCCCCGATTGCCCCGTCAGAATTCTGCATCTAGAGGATTCGATACCCGATCACAACCTTACCTGTCGAGCACTGAAGAAGGCAGGATTGTCGTTAGAGGTAGACCGTGCGGATACGCTGGAAGCGTTCAAAACACTCGTTGACGCCTGCGAATACCATGTCATTCTTGCAGACTATCGCCTCCCTGGATTCACCGCGCTGGACGCTTGGGCGCTGCTGCAGGATCGAGGCACGGTCACACCGTTTATCTTGTTATCGGGGGCCATCGGGGAAGCAGCTGCAGTCGATGCGGTGCAGCGAGGAATTAGCGATTACCTGCACAAAGATAACCTGCAGTCTTTGGATCGCGTCATTCGTCGTGCCCTGGAGATGCAATCCATCAAAGTCGCCAAGGAAAAAACCGACAAAGAACTTGCCGCATCCGAAAGACGTATCACCGAATTTGCGCACCATTTGCAGCTGGCCATAGAACAAGAGCGGGCCGCCATTGCACGCGAGATTCATGATGACATTGGTGGCGCCTTGGCCGCGGCCCGCCTCGATCTAGCATGGCTTTCGCGCCACAGCCAGGAGCCAAGCCTGCAAAACCACATCGCCACCGCTACCGAAATGATCCAACACGCCATTGAGGCCAGTCAGCGGATCATGCTCAATATGCGGCCGGCCATCCTCGACCAGGGATTGCTCGCCTCCGTGCAATGGTTGATCCAAGGCTTTGAGCAACGCACAAACTCCAGAGTCCAGTTCACGGCACATAGCGACACCATGCGCCTGGCGCCGCCGGTTCTGCTAACGGCTTACCGCACCGTGCAGGAGTCACTAACAAATATTGTCAAGCATGCAGAGGGAAGCGCTGTTCGCATTGAAATTTCAGATCAGGGTGATGTTTTAACCGTGGAGGTCAGCGACACAGGCCCCGGACTGGCCCATACTGCATTGCAAAAAGATCAGTCATTTGGTCTGCGTGGACTGCAAGAGCGCGCCAAGACCGTGAACGGTTGGCTGGACATCAGCTCAAGCGTCGGTAGCGGCACATCCATCACACTCACCGTGCCATTGGATCAAAGCCATACCGCCCCCCAGGAGTCAACAGAATGATCCGTGTCCTGTTGTGCGATGACCATGCCATGGTGCGACGCGGCATCCGGGATACATTGGCCGACTGTGTCGACATGCAGGTCGTCGGGGAATCTGGCAACTACGCCGAATTGAAAGAACACCTGCGTACGACCGCCTGTGACGTATTGATTCTGGATATCAATTTGCCGGGGCGCAGCGGCCTGGAGGTGTTGGCCACGCTTCGTGAGAGTGAGTCGCCCATCCGGGTTCTGGTGGTTTCCATGTTCTCCGAGGACCAATATGCCATCCGCTGCCTGCGCGCTGGAGCACATGGCTACCTCAACAAAGCCGGAGATCCGACAGAGCTGGTCGAAGCCGTGCGGGCCGTGGCCCGCGGGCGCAAGTACGTGACCGCCAGCGTCTCCGACATGCTGGTTGATCAGCTCTCAGCCCCCAGCAGTGAGGCGCTGCATGACAGACTATCGGAGCGCGAACTACAAACCTTACTGAAAATCGCGTCGGGTAAGCGCCTGTCGGATATTGCAGAAGAACTGATGCTCAGCCCCAAAACCGTGAGTGTCTACCGCGCAAGGCTGTTGGAAAAGCTGGGACTCACCAACAATGCCGAGCTTACGGTCTACGCTATCCGAAACGAGCTGGTTTAATTGGCTGCACCCTTTTCAAGAGCCAGAGAATATGTCCACAGTATGTGACATCAGTGCGACAAACGGCTGATCCAGCATGGGCAGCGTCATGGCAATGCCAACAATCCCAACTACCAGCGTAATGGGAAACCCAACCGCAAAAATATTGATTTGAGGTGCAACTCTGGAAATGATCCCCAGCGCCAAGTTGGCAAACATCAGCATCCCCACCATAGGCAACGCCATCCACAAAGCACTTGCGAACAACTCGGTCCCCAGACGGTAGAGATGCATGGAAGCCAGTGCGTCCAAAAAATGAGGCCCCACGGGAAAGGCTTCAAAACTCTTGCTTACCGCCATCAAAACCATGAGATGCCCGTTCATCACGACGAACAGCAACGAGGCCATTTGCCCAAAAAAACGCGCAACGGCGCTGGACTGAGAGTTGAGTGAAGGGTCAAAGAAGGCCGCAAAGTTCAGCCCCATCTGAAATCCCACAACCTCTCCAGCCAGCTCCACTGCGGCAAAGACCAAGCGGACGGCAAAACCAATGGCCAAGCCGATGACCACTTGCTGCACGACGACGCCCAACGCTTCCGGCGAATTAACGCTGTACACCACGCCCTCGGGAACACTGGCTTGGCATGCCACTGCAACAAACATAGCCAGCGCAATCTTGGCGCGCATGGGAAACGCCCTGGATGAAAACACCGGCGCCGACGTGAATACGGCAAGAACCCTCAAAAAGGGCCAAAGAATCGGTGAAATCCAGGCCGCGATCTGAGCCTCTGTGAAGGAAATCACAACAGCATTTCGCTAGACAACTGAGCCGGGAATGGCTTCGAACATGCGTCGAATGTATTCCACCAACATGGTCAACATCCACGGCCCAGCAATGGCAAACACGGCAATCACGGCCACCAACTTCGGCACAAATGCAAGGGTCGCCTCGTGAATTTGCGTGACAGCCTGGAACAAACTAACCAGCAGGCCAACCAGCAATGCGGCGCCCAGCACCGGGGAAGAGACCATTAAAAGCATCAGCAATGCCTCTTGCCCCATCGACAACACCATCTGCGCATTCATTGCAACGCCTTCTAAGTTACAAAACTGGCGGCCAAGGAACCGATCAGCAAATTCCAGCCATCTGCCAAGACGAACAGCATCAGCTTGAAGGGTAGCGCCACCAAGACCGGCGATAACATCATCATCCCCAAAGACATCAGCACCGACGCAACGACGATGTCGATCACCAAAAAGGGGATAAATATCATGAACCCAATCTGAAACGCCGATTTCAACTCGCTAATTACGAACGCAGGCACTAGCACACGGATTGGCGCATTGTCCGCGTTGACATCGGGCCCCAACTTGGCCAACTTGGCAAACAGCGAAAAGTCTGACTGGCGAGTCTGCTTCACCATGAAGCTGCGAATGGGAACCTCGGCCTTGGCCAATGCCTGCTCAAACGACATCGCGCCTCGGCTGTAAGGTTCATATGCATCGGCATAAATACGATCGAATGTCGGCCCCATGACAAACAGGGTCAGAAACAAAGACAGACCCACTACGACCTGATTCGGAGGCGCCGACTGCGTTCCCAGTGCTTGCCGCAATAGAGACAACACGATCACGATACGGGTAAATCCCGTCATCATCAACAAAATGGCGGGGATGAACGAGAGCGCTGTAAAAAAAAGCAGCGTTTGGATAGGCACCGAAAAACTCAGCCCCCCCTCGCCAGTGCCCACCAGCAACGGCAACTGCCCTGGCGTCTGCGCGCACGCCTCGCCAATCAGGCCTAGGGCCAGCAAGCCCAATACACATTTCAGAAACCCGCCCATTTTGGTCAAACGACCTCCACCAAAATATACAAGGCAACAAGCATGCTAGTTCCGTACTCTGGGCACGGTGGGTTCTGTATCGTGCCCAACCTCATGACTCTGCACTGCGGCAGGCGCGGAATGCAAACAATGAATTGCTTGCGCTGTAACGCCCAAGGTTAACCAAACGCGCGCATTCTCAGGCCCCACCTCGATCGTTACCACCCGCTGGTGCGGGCCCACCGCGACGGCAGAAATAAAGCGGGATTGGCCCGCAGCATCCGCACTGGACAATCCTGATCGCATTTTGAATCTGCGCAGCGCCCAAGGAAGACACGCCAACAGAACGAGAAACGCACCAACAAGAAGCAATTGCTGCGTCATTGCCAAGCCATCATTAGTTTTTGCTGACCCGACGCAGGCGTTCAGAGGGAGTCACCACGTCAGTAAGACGAATACCGAACTTATCGTTGACCACCACCACTTCACCCTGGGCGATCAAGTAGCCGTTGACCAGCACATCCATGGGCTCCCCAGCCAAAGCATCCAGCTCCACAACAGAACCCTGGCCCAGCTGCAAAATGTGCTTGATAGGCACCTTGGTACGCCCCAGTTCAACCGAAAGCTGCACGGGGATGTCCAGCACCATATTGATGTCATTCGCATGCCCATCCGCACCGGAAGAGGATGAAAACGGCTTGGGGGTCTCGCCGAACAAAGGGCCTCCCGAAGAGGCATCGCCACCGCCAGAGTCTGTCGCCTTTTGTTCCAACAAGGCTTCTGCCCAGTCTGCCATGCCATCGTCTGCGGGGGCTGCGTTTTCGTCGGGTTTGTCTTCAGATGCCATTTCGTTCTCCCAACCAGTTTTGGTCATTGCCTCGCAGCGCTTTGTCTATGCGAATCGCGTACTTGGAATTGTGAGTGCCGTACTGGCATTCAAAAATCGGAACTCCATCAACCGTAGCCTGGATTTTCGGCTGTCTGTCCAACTCGATAAAGTCCCCCTTTTTCATCGCCAACAGCTGCTCCACCGTCGCGTCTGCGCGGGCCAGCTCGGCCACCATGGTGACTTCGGCCGCTTGGATTTCCCGGGTCAGCACATTCACCCAACGCCGGTCTACCTCGATAGAGTCGCCTTGGGTTGAAGAGTACAGCACATCACGAATGGGCTCCAGCGTGGAATACGGAAAACTGAAATGAATCGCCCCCGTGATATCTCCAATTTCCAGCTGGAACGAGGTTGAAATGACAATCTCACTGGGCGTCGCGATATTGGCGAACTGGGGCTGCATTTCTGAACGCTGGTAGTCCAGCTCCAGCGGATAGATGCCCTTCCACGCTTTTTTGTACTCCGTGGTGATGACGTCCACCAAGCGGTTGATGACGCGTTGCTCGGTGGCGGAGAAGTCCCGGCCTTCGATTCGGGTCTGGAACTTGCCAATGCCGCCATACAAAGTGTCGATCACACCAAACACCAGCGCGGGCTCACATACGATCAACCCGCTACCGCGCAACGGGCGAATCGCCACAATATTGAAGTTGGTAGGGACAGCCAGCTCTCGCAAAAAAGCGCTGTAGCGCTGTACCGCAACGGGGCCAACGGATATTTCGGGACTGCGACGAATGAAGTTGAACAACCCCACCCGCAAATTCCGCGCAAAGCGCTCATTGACGATTTCCATCGTCGGCATGCGGCCACGGACAATTCTTTCCTGGCTGGAAATGTTGTAAGCACGGACTTCCCCGTGCTCTGCCGCCTCCTCTACCGTCTTTTGGCTTTCGCCTGTAACGCCTTCGAGGAGTGCGTCAACTTCTTCCTGGGAAAGAAATGATTCACTCATACAACGTCCTCTGACACCCTACTGAACAATGAAACTGGAGAACAACACCCCTTTGACGGGATATTCCACATGGACAACCTTGCGCTTCTTTTTCTTGGTACTTGCAGTGTCTTCCTCTGGCTCCTCATCACCACCACCAAAGGGAACCGCCGCTTCCCGCAAAATATCCTTGGCCAACTTTTCCTTGCCCTCAGGCTTCAGAAGCTCCTCCGCAGTACGCTGCGAGATCAGCAGCAAAATGCTGCTGCGAATGGCTGGCAGGTAGGCTTTTACCGTGTCGGAGGAGTGCGCATCCTGCACTTCCAGGGTAATGCCGATTTGCGCAACCCGCTCACCGCCCGGATCTGCCAGATTCACCACCATCGCATCCAGCGGCAAATACGCGGGGATGGCTTTGGGATCCACATGGGCAGCGGCCTTGGCAGGTGCTGCCTCCTCCCCATCATCAGTTGCGGCAGCGCGTTGCTTCATCACAAAAAAGGCAGCTCCGCCCCCCAAGACCAGCACCAGCACTGCCGCCACGATGATGATCAGCATTTTTTTGCTCTTGGCCGGCGCTTTGCCGGCATCGGCCGCTTCGGGTTTAGCTGACACAGCAATTCCTTAGTTACAACAATTCAAAACATTATTCATCGGCCCCAGACGGGCGAAACACGAATAAAGAGGAGGATTTCAAGTCCCCCCGCCATTATTGACACATTCCCGTTGTCACACGAAAAGATCAACCGCTCGGCCATTGGGCACGCGGGCAGCACGATGGGCCTCCACCGCCACGGGTTCGAGGGTACGGACCGTTGAGCGACGCCCCTCAGGACGCGGTTGCTGCCCTTGACCCATAGAGGCGTCTCCCCCGTGCGAAGTACCGACAGACACCCCGGACAGGACCACACCTTGGCGTCCCATCAGTTCTTTGAGGTGTGTGGAAGCATTTTCCAAGGCATCTCTCGCTTGCAATTCATCGGTGCGGAAAGACACATGGGCTTCATTCCCTTGCATGGAGATGCTCACCTCCACGGGGTCAACGCCAAAACCATCCAGCTTCATCTCGGCTTTCTGAACGTCCTGTCCAATCCAATAGGTGACTTGCTCTGCCACAAAGGCTTCCACCGTCGTTGCCGGTTGTGCAGAAACGACCCCATCCGCCCCCAAAGGCCCCGACGAGGATGCAAAACCCACGGAAAGGGCGTCGCCAGGAGCCGATTTGGCGGGTACCGGCTCAGCCAGCGCTTTCTCCCGCGTGGCGGTGGCCGCCACCGGCACTGCCTCCACCGCCGTCTGTAGTGCTTTGAACATGTCGTGCGGAGAAGCTTCTTTGAACTCCTGAACAACCGACTTGGTATTCGCTTGGTTTGAGGCGGACGAAGCCCCTTCCCCCGCCACCGGCTTCAACGCCTGATCGTTCACCCCTTTGCCCGCTTTGTGGGCTGTAAACGGGTTGATCGGTTGCCCTTCACCCGCAACGTCACCGACTCCAGCCAAACCGGCTGCCGCGGGATGCTTGCCAGCAGCTCGCGCCGCCACACCCTCGGGCTGGGCAGGATTCAGGGCCGAGGCCTGAGCCAACAAGGCACTGGCATCCACGACTGGCGCGTCGGGCGTTGCGCCAGGATCCAACTTGTCCAAGGGCACAGCAGCGCCCCCCAACGGGGTATTATCTTGCCCTGCCGCGGCGGCTCCGGCAGAGTCCGTTTTATCATCCGCATCCGCTGCAGCCAGCACCGCTGAAAAACCCTTCTCGGCCCCTTCGTCCTGCGCCCCTTCCGCCGCGCGCGGCTTTCCATTGGCGGAGTGCGCCTGTGGCTTTACCGGGCTCGCCTTGGGGCTCATTTCAATGGTCATCGTGTCTCTCCAAAAGCGGGGTTACTGCGGTTTCTGGCATACATTTGGGTGGCCATCTCATCCATGCGCGCTTGTTCGCGGCGCTGCTCCAGCAAGACCGCCTGGGCCTGCCGCCTACGCAACACTTGCTGGAGGCCCGTCACGCGGCACTCTGCTTGCAACAAAGCCTGCTTCGCAACACCCTCCAAATGCACCAAATTGGCAATCGCACCTTCCTGCATGCCAATCGCCTGCTGCAACCGGTCCATGAACTGGTAATGGTGCCGCACCAGTTCAGCCGACAGGACCACCGCAGCGGCTCCGGTCCAGCGGGCATCGGTGTCGGAGGCATAGTTCTGCAGCTGCGCCATCTGCTGGCGCCCGAACATCAGGTTGCGCTGCGCGTCGGCCAATTGTTTGGCACGCTCGTCGCGCTGGCGTTCCGCCAGCTCAATGGCAAGAAGAAAGCCCTTCATGCGCCCACCTGTGCCAGAGAGGTGCTAGCGGCCATGTCTTGCCATGCATCCTCCAGGGATGCCGCTTCAAACATGTCTTGCTGCAGGAACTGGTGCATCCCGGGTTGCAAGGCAATCGCCTCGTCCAGCATCGGGTCTGAGCCGTGGGCATAGGCACCAATTTGAACGAGATCGCGGCCTTTTTCATAACGGGAGTACAAGCTGCGAAAACGCCGTGCCAGCTCGAAGTGTTCGCGCGACACCACGTTGTGCATCACGCGCGAAGCAGACTGCTCCACATCGATTGCGGGGTAATGTCCCGCCTCTGCCAGGCTGCGCGACAACACAATATGTCCGTCCAGAATGGCTCGCGCCGCATCGGCAATCGGGTCCTGCTGGTCGTCCCCTTCCGACAGGACCGTGTAGAAGGCCGTGATCGAGCCCACGCCATGCAAGCCGTTGCCGCTGCGTTCCACCAACTGCGGCAGCTTGGCAAAGCAGGAAGGTGGATAGCCCTTGGTTGCGGGCGGCTCGCCAATGGCCAGCGCAATCTCGCGCTGGGCCATGGCATAGCGCGTGAGCGAATCCATCAGCAGCAACACATGCTGCCCTTTGTCACGAAAATACTCCGCAATGGCTGTGGCGTAAGATGCCCCCTGCATGCGCAACAGCGGCGGGGCATCGGCCGGAGCCGCCACCACCACAGAACGCGCGCGCCCGTCGGCCCCCAGAATATCCTCGATAAATTCTTTGACTTCGCGGCCCCGCTCGCCGATCAGCCCCACCACGATCACATCGGCCCGGGTGTAGCGCGCCATCATGCCCAGCAGCACGCTCTTGCCAACACCGGAGCCGGCGAACAGACCCAGTCGCTGCCCGCGGCCTACCGTCAGCAGCGCATTGATGGCCCGCACTCCGGTATCCAACGACTCCCGAACCGGAGCCCGGTCCATCGCGTTGATGGGCCGGCGGTCCAGCGGCTTGGAAGCCACTTCCGCCAGAGGCCCCAAACGGTCCATGGGGTTGCCCTGCGAGTCCACCACACGGCCCAGCAAACCGTCGCCCAATGGAAGGCGCAGCATGCCTGCCGCAGCCAGATCAGGGGGCAGCGCTGCCTCGCCCAGGCGAGGTACGGGGACATAGGCCGCAGCAGGCGCCACACCAGCGCCACTGGAGAGGCCGTGCACATCCCCAGCGGGCATCAGAAAGGCCTTGTCGCCTGAGAACCCGACCACCTCGGCCAGCACGGAAGGACGCGCCTTCATGGTGACCACGCATTGGGAGCCCACGGGCACACGGATGCCACTGGCTTCCAGCACCAGACCAGTCAGGCGCGTCAGCGTGCCGCGCACCTCCAGCGTCGTGTCTTGGGACACCTGGGCGCGGGCGTCGTCCAGAAACGACTGCCACTTGCCCACAGCGACTTCATGCGGCGTCATGGTCGTCCTCCCACGTGCCGTCCAGGCCCAGGCTGGCAACGGCGCGCTTCCAGCGTTTTTCCACCGTGCCATCGACCACGGTGCCAGCGGACTCCACCAAGCAGCCCCCCCGCGTAATGCTGGAATCTGGCAGCAAGGTCAAAGACAGGTTGGAAAACTCCTGTCGCAATACATCCGCCAGGACCTCCATGTCCAGTGGATTGAGCCGCACCAGAGCCGCCTTGCTATCGATGGCCAGCACACTCAGCGCCTCGCGCACCACCGGCTGAAGGGCATTGGGGTTGGTAGACATCTCGTGGCGCAGCACCTGCCGGGCCACCTCGCATGCCAGCTCCAGCACCCCCTTGGCCAGTGCCTGCTCGGATTCGGCAAGTTGGGCGCTCGCGGTTTCAAACAGCTGCCCAAACGTGCGGGCAGTCTCCTGCCCCTGGGTGGCGATGTATTCGGTGATCTGGCGCTGGCCTTCCAAGGTGGCCTGTGCATGCCCCTGGGCATAGCCCTGGGAATAGCCATCTGCGAAGCCAGCCTGGCGAACACTGTCTTCTTTGGCCTGCTCTTCGAGCAAGGCTTGCGCCTTGAGCTTGGCCGCGAACCGGACCGAGGCCTGGTCCACCGCGCCAAAGTCCCATTCGGTCACGGTCCCGAGTTCTTCGCCGGGAATAAAACGGGCGTGTTGGCTGCGTGTCATCAGACCATGGCGTCGTCGCCACCTCCACCGCCAATGACAATTTGTCCCTCGTCCGCCAGACGGCGCACGGTCTTGAGGATTTCCTTTTGCTGTGCTTCGACCTCGGACAGACGCATAGGGCCGCGCGACTCCAGGTCCTCGCGCAGGGTTGCCGCCGCACGGGACGACATATTGGACAGAATCTTTTCCTTGAGTTCGGGCTGCGCACCTTTCAGCGCCACGATGAGCACGTCGGACGACACTTCCTTCAGCACCATCTGGATGGCCTTGTCGTCCAGCTTGATCACATCGTCGAACACGAACATCTTGTCCATGATCTTCTGGGCCAGGTCGGCATCGTGGCTGCGGATGGATTCGATCACCGTGCCCTCGATGGCGGTGCCCATCAGGTTGATCATTTCTGCAGCCGTCTTGATGCCACCCAGCGACGACTTGCGGATCTTGTCGCCACCAGCCAGCACCTTGAACAGCACCTCATTCAGGTCCTTCAGGGCCGTAGGCTGGATACCCTCCATGGTGGCCACACGCAGCATGACCTCGTTGCGCTGGCGCTCGGTCAAGTGCTTGAGCACGTCGGCGGCCTGGTCGTAATCCAGGTGCACCAGAATGGCGGCCACGATTTGGGGATGCTCGTTGCGCAGTAGCTCGGCGACCGACAGCGGATCCATCCACTTCAGGCTTTCAATGCCGGAAACATCGCCACCTTGCAAGATGCGGTCAATCAGCAGTGCGGCCTTGTCATCACCCAAAGCCAGTTTGAGCACCGAGCGGACGTAATCACCCGAGTTCGACACCAGCAGGCTCTGCGACGCCGCCACTCCGGTGAATTTCTCCACCACCTCGTCCACGCGCTCGCGTGAGAGCTGGGTGGTCTTGGCAATGGCCTCACCCAGGCGCTGCACTTCCTTGGGCGACAGGTGCTTGAACACCTCCGATGCCTCGGATTCGCCCAGAGACATCATGAGAATTGCCGCGTCTTGGAGTCCGTCGTCGTTTGCCATGGTGGTATTTTGCTCCGACCGTCAGGCCGGTGCTTCTCCGCTCATCCATGCCTTGACAATATTGGCCACGGCCGCGGGGTTGTCGCGGGTGAGCTTGCGGGCATCTTCGAGGCGCTGTTCGGCTGCAGTGGCTTGCGAGGAGTCGGCCGAGGTGGCGCCGTAACCTGTCAATTGAGGGCGATCAGGCTGATCGGCTTCCAGCGCGTCCAGCTGGCCGGTGCGCTCCAGTTCGATGTCTGCACCGCGCGGAGGCTGGGCCAAGGACTTCATGGCGGGCCGGATCACCCCCAGCAATACCAGGGCGGCCAGGCCCAAGGTGCCGAGCGGCCAGGCCATGCTCCGGGCCAGGTCCACCACTTCAGGCTGGCGCCACAGCGGAATGTCGGTCGTGTCCACCTTGTCCGCGGCAAACGCAGCATTCACGACATTCACCGAGTCACCACGTTCCTGGCTAAAGCCCACGGACTCGCGCACCAGGGCGGTCATTTTTTCGATCTGCGCCTCCGTCAACGGGGTGCTGGTGATTTTTCCCTTGTCGTCGGTGGTGTTCTGGTTGTTCACCACGACCGCGGCGTTGATGCGCTTGATGACACCGGTGGCGCCCTTGACCACGCGCACCGTCTTGTCCACCTCGTAATTGATGATGGACTCTTTCTTGGAGGAGGAACCGGATCCCGCGCCCGTACCCGACTGCCCATTGGCGGCCACGGTCTGAGGCTGCCCATTGATGGGGGCCGAAGGTTGGGCTGGTGGCTGGTTCGTGGTCGCACCCGGCACGCCCGATGGCGGGCCGGACTGGGCGCCATTAGTGCTTTCCACCAACTGCTGGCTGCGCACGGCGCTGCTGTCAGGTGACTGATTCGGTTTGTGCGATTCGGTGGTGGACTCGGTCTGCGAGAAATCCAGTTCGGCCGTGACCTGGGCCTTGACGTTCTGCTTGCCCACCAGCGGCTCCAGCATGTCGAGAATGCGGCGGCTGTAGAGCTGCTCGATTTGCTGCACGTATTGCAGTTGCTCTGCGTCGACGCCGGCCAGGCCTGAACCATCGGTCTGGGAGAGCAGCTTGCCCGTGTCATCCAGCACGCTCACAGCGGAAGGATTCATCTCCGGCACACTGGATGCCACCAGGTGCACGATACCGGCCAGCTGCGTGCGGTCCAGCGTGCGGCCGGGGTGCAGGCTCAGCAGCACGGAGGCCGAGGGTTTCTGCTGTTCGCGGAAAAATCCGTTTTGGTTGGGCAGGGCCAAGTGAACACGGGCACTGGACACGGAAGACAGGGCCTGGATGGAGCGGGTCAGCTCACCCTCCAGACCGCGCTGGAAGGTCAAGCGCTCCTGGAACTGCGTCATGCCAAATCGGTTGGCTTCCATCATCTCAAAACCGTTGACCGAGCCTTTGGGAAGGCCCAGGGAGGCGAGTTTCAGGCGTACGTCGTGCACCCGGTCTGCCGGCACCAGGATGGATCCACCGCCTTCGGTGTATTTGTAGGGAATGTTGAGCGTGGTGAGCTGGGAAATGATAGCGCCGCCGTCTTTGTCCGCCAGATTGGAATACAGCACGCGCCATTCGGCCTGGCGGCCCATGACCAGTCCGACAACGCCGATGGCGACAAAGAGCACCACCCCCAACGCCAGACGCAACCGCTGCCCCTGGTCCAAGGCTGCGAGGCGCTGGCCTATGGTGGGGTTGACGGGGATGGTGGCTACTGCAGGCATGTGGGTGTTTCCGGCTCGTTGGGGCGCAAGTTCGCCTCTTGAATGGGCTTGATTATTCGACCCACCCCTGAAAACATTAGGACGATAAGCGCCTGCTTTACCCACCAATTCAAAATAATGGTGCGTCACCCCCAGTTATAGGATCGCTGCACCCCCAATCCCCAAGGGAGAAGCAGCATGGACCTCAAACTCAGCCCCGTAACAATGCCCACCACGATTCGCCCCAATACCGGGGTGCGTCCAGCGGCGTCTGCCGCGTCGGACGGGGTGGGAGGCAGCTTTTCCGGGGCGCTGAAGAGTGCGCTGACATCGGTCAGCGCCGCACAGAACGAATCCACCCGCTTGCAGCAGGAAGTGCAGATGGAAAACCCCAAGGTGAGTCTGGAAGAAACCATGGTGGCCATCCAGAAGGCCCAGATTGGATTTCAGGCGACCCTGCATGTACGCAACCGCATGGTACAAGCCTATACCGACATCATGAACATGCAAGTGTGAGGGACCGCCCCTTACCATTCCTAACAAAATAGCGACCCAGCCCTCATGGAATGTGCGCGATAAGCTATATTTTTCATAGCGAACAAGTGCCACAGAATTGACGGCATCCGCGCCACCTGCCGAGAACCCGCCCATGTCCGAAACCCTGATTCAAAACTTCCTGGCAACCAGCTTTGACCACGAAGGCCGCCCCCTCCAGGTGGAGATGAGCGAGGCCGAACACCAGGCGCTGTTTGCCCGCATCCAGGCACAGTGGACCAGCTATGGCGAGAGCGAGCCCTATGCCTCGGTACTCTCCAATCCCCAGTTCCACAAGGACAAGATCGACGAGAGCATGCATCTGCTCGAATCCTCGGGGCAGGAAGTGGTGCGGCGCCTGCAAGTGCTGGCCGCGCGCAACCAGGTGGCGCTGCCCACCGGGGTCTGTCTGGAATTGGGTTGTGGCGTGGGCCGCATCACCAAGCCCCTGTCCGCACATTTCGCACGTGTGGTGGGTGCCGACATTTCCCCCGGCAACCTAGCCCAGTGCCAGCAACGCCTGGCGCAGGCCAACATCCAGAACGTCCAGACCTTGCTGCTGCAGTCCCCCGAACAAATTAGCACCATCGGCCCGATCGATGCGTTTGTCTCGGTCATCGTGCTGCAGCACAACCCGCCGCCCGTGCAGTACTACCTGCTGGACCGGATCCTGGGCCTGCTACAGCCCGGTGGTGTGGCCTTCTTCCAGACCGCCACCTTCAACCCTGGCTATGGCTACCAGGTCGGCTACCACCTGGGGCTGGAGAAGGAGCAGTTTGAAGGCTGGAGCCTGCATTGCCTGCCGCAGAAGCATATCCTGCGCCTGCTGGACCGCCACGGGCTAGACCTCATCGAGGTGGTGGAAGACGGCCAGACCGGTGGCCTGCACCAGCGCTTCCACTCCCACACCTTCTTTGCGGTGAAGCGCTAAGTCTTTTCGAAGTACGCGCGCAAGCCCTGCTCCACATCCTTGCTGGAGCGGTCCATGTCGGCCAGGAACTTCTCCACCACGGGGCCGATGTGCGCCAGTGCACCGCTGGCCTGGTCGGGTGCGCACCACTTCACGTAATACGCCCCCATCAAGGCTGATTTGTAGAGCCCGCGGCACTGCACCGGCAGGCGCGCGCAGGCCATATCGGCCACCTCGCTGAGGTACTGGAACTGCATGTTCATGATGCGCACCAGGGCGGCGGCGTCCTCGTCGGACACCCCCATGTGCTTGTCCAGGTAGCCCGCCGTATTGGCACCGGAAATGCGCTGGTAGAACACCGCGTCGGGCACATAGATCACATCGCCATAGGTCGACGCCTCGGCAATGAACATCACGTCCACCGCCGGGCATTTGTAGCGGAAGTCCACCCGGCGCACGGTGGCCGCCGGCATCAGCCCGTGGATGGCCACGTTGCTGGAGGTCATGAGGATGATGCTGAAGGGGTTGTAGGGGGTATACGGCCCCTGCAGACCGGGCGTCTTGCCCGAATACTCGCCCAGCACCTGGTCTTCCTTGTCCAAGGCTGCGCCGCGCCCGCAGATGATGGAGGCATCGGGGTGCGCGCGGTGCGCGCGCAGCAGGTGCTCCACATAGCGCGGGTCCACCCAGTCGTGGCCACCGGTGTGGATGAAGAAGTCGTAGTCCAGCTGCTTGAGCTTGGCCCACATGAAGAAGAAGTGGTCCAGCGCGGCACAGTGCTCGGGCGGCGACCAGAGCTGGATGTTCGGATAGCGCGCCATGTACTGCGCAATGATCTCGCGCGAGCCATCGGTGGAATGGTTGTCCGAGATGATCAGGTCCACGCCCGGGTGAGTTTGTGCCATCACGGTTTCAATGGTGCGCGCCAGAAACCTGGCCTCATTGAAAGTGGGCATCCAGAAAGCAACTTTTTGCATGGTGTGGTGCGCTCAGGCAGCCGACCCGGCCGCCTCGCTCTTGGATTGCAGCATGGCCTTGAAGGCCGCCCCCAGGCTCACCTGCGCCTGGATCAGCGGGCGGACATCGGGCTGGGCCGCAAAGGCGTTGAGCGTGGACTGGAAGGTGTCGAAGTGGTGGTTGTAGCGCAGCAGGTAGAGCGAGAACGCGCTGCTGCGCAGCAACTCACAGGCATGCGGCGGGTAGCCGGTGGCGGCCTGGTCAATGATGTCGGAGAGCCAGCCCAACTGCACATACATGTCCTGCGCCGCCGCCTGGTCACCCGCACGGTCGGTGAAGTGCTTTTGCAGGTAGTTGGCCGTGATGGGAGAGCGGCGCAGATAGATTTGCGCCCCATCGATGGGCGTGACGCTGCCGTACAGTGCCGCCTCGGCCACATAGAGATGGTCGCCACCCACGCAGGGGTAGCGAAACGCAGCCTTCTGCCGCACCGACTGGCGCCACAGCCCGAAGATGGGCGTGTTGTACATCAGCGTGAGCAGCGTGAGCAGCGCATCGAAGCTGGTGTTCATGAAGCCCGACTCATGGCAAGTGGGCCAGCGGCGGGTCGGGTTGTCCTGCTCATCAAGCTCGAAGGAAGCGCGCTGGTAGGCAATGGCACAGGAGGGGTTGGCCTCCAGGTAGCGCGCCGCCGTGGACAGCACGTTGTGCGAGACCAGGTCATGGCCACCCAGCATCATGCTGGCAACGTAATCGCCGGCATTGACCCGGTCCGCCAGAAAGCACATATTGCCGTGCGAGTTGAGCTTGTGCTCGGGTCGCAGCACCTTCACGCGCGGGTCGCGCGCCTCGTACCCGCGCAGTATGTCCAGCGAGCCATCGGTCGAATGGTTCTCCGAAACCAGTACCTCGAAATCCGGATAGTCCTGCACCAGCAGGCTGTCCAGCGTCTTGGCGATATAGGCTTCTTCGTTGTGGACCGGAATGAATACTGCGATCTTGCCCATGCTGCCGGTTCAACGTCGCTTGAGGTAACCGTCAGGGGCCACGGTGATCTGCAGTTTGTCCGGGATGGACTTGTCGATCTCGAATTCGGCGTTGGTCTTGAGGAACTCCCAGACCGCTGTCTTGGGGTTGTTGCCGGGTCCCCAGGGGCGGTCGGGGTAGACCTCCTTGGGCATGTCTTCGATGAGAGTGTCGAACACCACGCAGTAGCTGCCCTTGGAGGTCAGCGAGGCATAGGCGTGCAGCTCGGCCAGCGCATGGTCATGCGTGTGGTTGCTGTCCAGGCAGACCAGCACGCGCTTGTAGCTGGCCGCGATCTCGTGCACTTGCTTGATGATGTCGGCATCGATGCTGGAGCCTTGGATCATCTGGATGCGCGAGGCCATGGGATGCGCCTCGATGGCCTTGCGGTTGTGCTCGCGGATGTCGATGTCCACGCCCAGCACCTTGCGCTTGGACTTGGCGGGGTCCAACGTCACGCCCTGCTCGATGGCGTCGCACATGTCGAGCTGCGCCAGCATGGAGGCGCTGAAGATCAGCGAGCCGCCGTGGGCAATACCTGTCTCGATGATGAGATCAGGCTTGACCGCCCAGATCAGCTCCTGCATGGCCACGATGTCTTGCGGATACTGGATGATGGGACGCCCCAGCCAGGCAAAGTTGTAGGAGTACTTGGGCTCCACCGAGGCCTGCAGAAAGGCATGCCCCTTGTCGCAAAAGGACTTTTCGGCCGCAATCGCGGCGATACGGTCGGCAACTTCTTGTTGAAAATCACTCATGGGAACTCCTCGTCAGTGTCAGGGGGAAGTAAAAGTGTGGTCGCCTTAGTGCAGACCGAGAATGGACTTGCGTACGAATAGCGCGTCCGCGTGGTGGTGCTCGTTGAAGTTCAGGTTGTTCAGCGTGAAGCCCTGGGCTTCGAGAAAGGCGCAATAGGTCTGCATGGTCTCGCCGCCCTCGTACAAGTCGCCGCGGATGAACTCCATGGAAATATAGCGAATGCTGCGCAGCGTGCGCACTGCACCCAGCAGCACCTTGTACTCTGCGCCCTGCACGTCCATGTACAGCGTGTCCATCTGGCTGGTCACCGCTGCATGACCGTTGCTGGCCAGGAACGCCATCACATCGTCCACCGTGGAGGAAGCCAGCTCGACATCCTGCTCGAACTTCACATAGTCGAATTCCTTCAGGTGCCCGGTCGGCTTCAGGATGCTGCTGCTCATACCACCGTTGGAGGCCACATGGAACTTGTGCGTCTCGCCCGATACATCCGTGCACAGCGTATTGATGGCGACAAAGTTCGGAATCTGCTTGCAGATATTGCCGATGTGCGCAAACGGCTCGGGCAGGGGCTCGATGAGCACGCCGGCCTTCACGCCGTTGTTGAGGAACATGTCGAGTTCCTGGCCGTAGCTGGCGCCCACCTGCAGAATGCCTTTGGGGCCTTCCAGATTCACCGATTTCAGCAATTCAAAGAGGTTCATGCTTGGTTCTCGTCAAAGGTGGCTTACAGAACACCGACCACGCACGGCGGGTCCACCAGATTGGCCGCGCGCGCGCCGAACTTCAGCAAATCACGCCGGCCAAATTCATCGCCAATGCGCTCGGCCAGCGCGCGTATCGTCATGCCCTGGCCCGAGCACACATTCACGGGGCCTTGCAGCGTACCCAGCGCGTGGCCGGCAATCTGCGCGCCGGCCTCGGCCACATCGAGGTAGTCACGCACCTGCTCGCCCGTGGTCAGCTCGGCCGCCTGGCCAGCGCTGAGGCGGCTGCGCAGGTACGGCACAAAGCGGCGTGCGTCCTCGCCCTCGCCAAACAGGTAGAACAGACGGCACCAGGCGAACTCCAGCTTTTCCTGCGGCAGCACCTGCGACAGCGCCAGAAAGGCCGCGGCCTTGGCACCCGCATAGGGCGTCAGCGGCTTGAGTGGCGTGTCGACGGACAGATGGCCGGGCGTGAGATCGTATTCAAAGCAGGTGCCCACACCGACAAAGCGGCGCACGCCGGCACGCACCGCACCCTTGGCGAGTTGCAGCGTGCCCAGCAGGCAATCCAGGTTCTTGGGCGACTGCAGGTACAGCCCGGGCTCGGCATACCAGGCCGCGTGCACCACCGTGTCCACACCCGCGCAGGCCTGGGCCCACCAATCAGCATCCTCGGCAAACATATCTGGCGTGGGCCATACCGACTCGTTTGGTGCCAGCGGCGCCAGCCGGGCCTCGCTGCCCGCGCGCACCACCAGGCGCAGGGCCACGCCCTGCGCGGCCAGCGCGCGCCGTACCTGCCGGCCGACAAAGCCGGTGGCACCGGTGAGCAGCACGAGGCGCTGGCTCATGCAATCTCCAGCTGCGGCACGGCCGTCACAAAGCGCGTTCCCAAGGCCGCCAGCGCTGCGTTCTGCGCGCGCACCTCGGCGGCGATGTTCCAGGGCAGGATGAGCACATAGTCGGGCCGGCGCTCGGCCAGCGCGGCAGGCGGCAGGATGGGGATGTGGCTGCCCGGCATGTACTTGCCCTGCTTGGCCGCTGCTGCATCGCAGACAAAGGGCAGCAGATCGGGCTTGACGCCGGCGTAGTTGAGCAAGGTGTTGCCCTTGGCGGCCGCGCCATAGGCGGCCACGCTTTTGCCCAGGCGTTTCTGCTCGATGAGAAAGCTCAGCAGGCCGTTCTTCACTTCATCGGCACGCGCCTGGAAACCCAGATAGGTGGAGAGTGTGAGCAGGCCTTGGCGTTCCTCCTCGGCCAGCATATCAGCCACGCTGGCCGTGGTGGCGCGCGCGTCGGCCACGTGGCAGCCAAACACGCGCAGGCTGCCGCCATGCGTGGGCAGGGTCTCCACCTGCCAGACGCGCAGACCGGCTGCCGCAAAAATGCGCTGCACGGCCGTCAGCGAGAGGTAGGAGAAATGCTCGTGGTAGACCGTGTCGAACTGGGTGTGGGCCAGCAGCTGCAGCAGGTGCGGGAACTCCAGCGTGATGGTGCCCTGGGGCTTGAGCGCGGCAACCAGGCCGCGCGTGAAGTCGTTGATGTCGGGCACATGGGCGTAGACGTTGTTGCCCGCAATCAGGTCGGCCTGCTGGCCCTGGGCTGCTAGCTGCTTACCCAAGGCTTCGCCAAAGAATTCGCGCAGCACCGGAATGCCCAGCGCCTCGGCCGCCTCGGCCGTGCTGTCGGTCGGCTCAATGCCCAGGCAAGGGATGCCGGCGGCCACAAAGTTCTTGAGCAGGTAGCCGTCGTTGGAGGCGACTTCGATGACCAGGCTGTCTTTGCCCAGCGCAAAGCGCTGCGTCATGTCCGCCGCGTAGTGCGCCGCATGGGCCAGCCAGCCGGTGGAGGTGCTGGAGAAATAGGCGTACTCGGGGCTGAACAGGGCGTCGGCCTCGGTGTAGTCCTCGGTCTGGACCAGCCAGCAGCGGTCGCAGACCTTGATCTTGAGCGGGTAGTAGGTCTCGGGCCGCGCCAGGTCGGCGGGCTTGAGGTAGGCGTTGGACGGCGGGGCAAAGCCCAGGTCCAGAAACGTGTGTTCCAGCGGAGAGCCACAGTGACGGCACTTCATAGCGTCAAACCTTTCCATTGCGCTTGGAGCAAGGGGTGTTGGGTATCGCGCGCAGAGCGCTGCGAGATGGGAGCGGGCCAGGCAATGGCCAACCGGGGGTCGTCTGCGCGCAAGCCGGCCTCTGCCTCGGGCGCATAGGGCGTGGAGTGCAGATAGACCAGCTCGCAGTCATCCGTCAGGGTCTGAAACCCGTGGGCAAAGCCCTTGGGGATGAGCAGGGAGCGGTGGTTCTCGGCCGACAGTTCCTCGGCATGCCATTGCAGGAAGGTGGGTGAACCCGCGCGCAGGTCCACCGCCACGTCCCAGACCGCGCCGCGCACACAGGTGACCAGCTTGATCTCGGCATGCGGCGGGTGCTGGAAGTGCATGCCGCGGACGGTGCCGCGCTGGGCCGTGGCCGTATGGTTGGCCTGGGCCACGGGGCCGTCCCACCCGGCAGCCGACAACTCCTGCGCGCAAAAAAGGCGTGTCAGAAAGCCGCGGGCATCGCCCAGCAGCTGCCGGTCTAGGCGCACCAGGCCGGCCAGCGGGGTCGCCGTCACGGTGAAGTGGCTCATGCGCCCTCCCCCGCGGCGGCTTCAAAGGCCTGGATGTCTGCCGAGCAGATCGCTGCGGCGTCCTGGCCGTCCTGCTGCTGGCGGTACCAGCCCACCGTACGACGCACCGACTCGGCCAGTGACCAGCGCGGCGCCACGCCGAGCAGCGTGCGCGCCTTGGCAACCTCCAGGGCCAGCCAGCCGGCTTCGTGCGGGCCTTCGCTGCCGTCGCCCCAGGCTACTTCGCCTTGGCCGTAGGCCGTCTGGGCCAGCTCCACCACTTCGCGCACGGTGGCGGCTTCATGGGTTTGGGGGCCGAAGTTGTAGGCACCTGCCAGCGCCGGCTCGCGGTACAGCTGTTCCGCCAGCCGCAGGTAGCCGCACAAGGGCTCGAGCACGTGCTGCCAGGGGCGTACCGACTGGGGGCGGCGGATCTGCAAACCGTGCCCGGCGCTCCAGGCGCGCATGGCGTCGGGGATGAGGCGGTCTTCCGACCAGTCCCCACCACCGATGACGTTGCCGGCCCGGGCCGAGGCCACGGCCACGCCCTGCGCCGTCAGGAAGGAATCGCGGTAGCTCGCAA
This sequence comes from Rhodoferax sp. GW821-FHT09E07, assembly GCF_059416145.1. Classification (NCBI taxonomy): domain Bacteria; kingdom Pseudomonadati; phylum Pseudomonadota; class Betaproteobacteria; order Burkholderiales; family Comamonadaceae; genus Rhodoferax; species Rhodoferax sp. GW821-FHT09E07. The sequence continues at coordinate 38,640 of NZ_JBWKOP010000010.1, forward strand.
TCACAATCTCGGACGCCGCCTTGCTGGCGCTGTAGGGGTCGTGACCGCCCAGTGCATCGGTCTCGCGGTAGGGCAGCGCGTGTTCCAGGTTCTGGTACACCTTGTCGGTGGTGATGACCACCACCGCCCGCACGGAAGACAGCTGCCGAACCGCATCCAGGGTGTTGGCGGTACCCATCACATTGCTGGCGAACGTGGCCAGCGGGTCGCGGTAGCTGGCGCGCACCAGGGCCTGTGCGGCCAGGTGAAACACGATGTCGGCCTGGCTGTCGCGTACCCGGTCGGCCAGTGCGGCGGCATCGCGGATATCGCAGAAATGGCTGTCACAGACCTGCTCCACCCGGGCCAGGCCAAACAGGCTGGGCGCGGTGGACGGCGGCAGTGCCAGGCCCACCACCTGGGCACCCAGGCACTGCAGCCACAGCGCCAGCCAGGCGCCCTTGAACCCCGTATGGCCGGTCAGCAGGACACGCTTGCCCTGCCAGAACGCGGGATCGGGATTGGCCCAGGCGCTCATTGCCAGGTTTTCCAGGGCGCCTTGCCCGTGGCCCAGAGTTCTTCGAGCAGGTTCTTCTCGCGCAGCGTGTCCATGGGCTGCCAGAAGCCGTTGTGCTCGTAGGCCATCATCTGGCCCAGACCCGCCAGATGTTCCAGCGGCGTGGCTTCCCAGCTGGTGCTGTCGCCCTCGATGTACTGCAGCACCTTGGGCGAAAGCACGAAGAAGCCGCCGTTGATGAGGCCGCCTTCGCCGCGCGGTTTTTCGGTAAAGCCCGTGACCTGGTCGCCGTCGCGGTTGAGCGCACCATAGCGGCCCGGGGGCTGCACCGCGGTGACCGTGGCAAACTTGCCGTGCTGGCGGTGAAAGGCAATGGCGGCGCCGATGTTGACGTCGCTCACGCCGTCGCCGTAGGTGAAGCAGAAGGCTTCTTCGTCTTCGATGTAGCTGGCCACACGCTTGAGGCGCCCACCGGTCAGCGTCTCTTCGCCCGTGTCCACCAGCGTGACACGCCAGGGTTCGGCATGGCGCTGGTGCACTTCCATGCGGTTGTCGGCCATGTCAAAGGTGACGTCCGACATGTGCAGGAAGTAGTTGGCGAAGTATTCCTTGATGACGTAACCCTTGTAGCCGCAGCAGATCACGAACTCGTTGACGCCGTGGGCGGAGTACATCTTCATGATGTGCCAGAGGATGGGCTTGCCCCCGATCAGCACCATTGGTTTGGGCTTGAGGTGGGTTTCTTCCGAAATACGACTTCCCAACCCGCCGGCCAGTAGTACTGCTTTCATCACTTTTCTCCGATTTCTGGGGTTCAGTGGGGCACTGCTTCCGCAGCTCGCCGCACGGACTGTAGCAAGAGCGCCGTATTGCGAAACGTACTGTTGGAAGTGCTGACAATTTGCGAGTGAGAGAGCACCAACAGGTCAATCAATGCATCTTCCACGCTGATGGCATTGCGGTTCACATTGCAGGCATACACCCGCCCACTGTGATCCGCCGTCGGCGTGTTCCAGGTGCCGTCCACCAGCTTTTCGACATAGGCACGCTTGGGGTACATCACCACATTGGGCAAGGCGCCGAAGCGTTGCTCCACATCCTTATCGTCGGAACACACGAAGAACTGCTTGTGCGGCACATCCCGCACTAACTGATAGAGGTTGGTATCGTCCGAGCCGTTGCTGCCAAAGTCGGTCTTACGTATGTGGATGCCAAAGTACTCGGACAGATTGCGGCTTGCCATGAACGCTTGAGCCCGAGCCACCAAGTCCTGCTGAAACTGCAGCGCGCGCACTTGGGCGTGTACAACACTGGCTTCTAGAAATGCTGGAATCAGTGGTGTGTGGAAGTGCACATCCTTGTCGCTAGAGCGCAGATAGTCCAACGCGCTATCCAGACTGGGCATCTGCAGAGGCGACTGGAAAGGAAAGCCCATGCCCAGATGGTCTTCGATGGTGAAAAACAGAAACTTGTCTTTCTCCGGCGCATAGGAAGAAAGCTCCCGCTCCACCACCTGGGCCGGTGTAGCGATCAATTCTTCGTAAGAGGCACCGCACCAGTTGTTGCAAGGCCAGACAACGATAGGGTGAAACCCAGCCAACTCGGCAATGGCCAATCCGGCCACCAAGCCATTGAAACGGTTGCCAAAGCCACCGTCACAGTAAATATGGATAGAGCGCATGGTTCTAGGGCATCTCCGTTAGTGCAACAGGGTCAGAAGCTGGTCAACCGGAACACGCCAGTCGTGAATTGAGGGCGGTGGCACTAGACCGTTCGCCATGGTTGTCTTGGCGGCTGTCTGCACCAGCAGTTCCACCAAGTGATCGAGATCAGGCTCGCAGTACCCCGCCACTTGACGGTCTTGCACCATGGCGTTGCGGTACAGGGTGGAGCGAATCTTCCGGGCTCCCGGCCCCTGAGCGAAGTCGTCCGTGGCGCCGCCCTCGGTCACGATCACGGGCACATTGCAGACCATGGCCTCGTACACCGGTAGATTGAATCCCTCGGCCCGGTACGGTGATACATAGCAGTCACACACGTTGTACATGCTGTTCATCTGGTCCATGGTCAGGTTGGCCGGGATCAAGGTGATGGCATTGAGCACATCGTTGGACAACAAGCCGGCTGCCGCCAGCGTGGACTGCACAAAGCTCTCCCCTGAAATGCCATAGGTATTGCGTTGGTCCTTGAAGACCAAGCGCAGATCCTTGCGCGTCTGGCGGGCCAAGGCAAAGCCTTTGAGCAGCACATCAATGCCCTTGTTCCAGATCGCGGCACCTATGTTCAGCAACAGCACCTCGTCCGGCCGGAAACCCAGGGCCGCACGCTGGGCCGCATTGGTTTCCGCCGGCAGGGGCCTGAAATAGTCGCTGCTAGCACCGTGGGGCACCACTTGCACGGTAGCCGACTGGAAACCGAATTCAACAATGCGGTCACGCGACCACCGGCTTGGCGTGACGACCACCCCTCCGTTTGCCTCAAACTGCACGATATCGCTGCCTGGGGCAAAGTACTTCGCGTCTAGCCCGCACTCGGTCACTGCGAAGACGGCCAACCTACGCGCCTGTTGGGCCGGACGCAGGTCCACGGGCGAAAAGATGCGGAACTGCCAGTCTGCAAGCTCCCCAGCCTGGGCAAGGGGGATGCTTGATAGCTCTGCCTCATCAGCAGCATGAAACCCGGCGCCATTCACCGTACGATTCCAGTGCGGGTAATGGAAAGGAGCATCGACATGTCGCAAATCGGTATCCTGCCGACGGATCATTTCAAGCAGCTGAAACTGGTTGACCAAGGCAAACGAGTGGTTGATACCACGCCAGCCTTCTACAACCAGTTTTTGTCGCGATGCATTCATGTGCTGCAAATTAGTAAAGAAATTGGGCTCTAGCCCCCGTCGAATATGCGCCAACAGCTATGCAATGTATAGCAAATAGCGACCAGTCACCCGGAAACTGCATGCGGCCATCCTACTGCGCCCACTTGCTCGCACTGCACAGATATACCGGGTAAAGCAAATCTTATTCGGCCGACTGCAGTCTCTTGCTGGCGCCAGTACGCTGTAAAGCGTGCCAGAACTTAAGGTTCGCGTGCGGCCTCTCCCAGGCCCTTGGTCAGCGGCCAGGCCAGGTAGGACATGACCGTGCGCTTGCCCACGATCACCTCTGCGGTCAGCGTCATCCCGGGCAAAAGCCTGGCGCTGTCGAGCATGTTTTTAAGGGCGGCCCCGTCCAGCGTGATGCGTGCCACGTAATAGACATCCCCATTGCTCTTGGCGGAGCTGTCCCTCCTGAAGGCGTCCTCACTCAGCGTCCGGATCTTTGCCCCCAAAGTTCCGTGGCGTTGGAACGGAAAGGCATCCAGCTTGAGCTTGGCATCATCACCGACCTTGACGTACCCAATATCGGTGGAATCGATTTGAACTTCGGCTTCCAACTTGGCATTCGAGGGCACCAGGGTGAAAAAGGTCTCGGCCTCGCGCACGATGGATCCGGGTGACAGCTTGGCAATATCCAGCACAACCCCATCCACCGGCGCCACCAAGGTGACCAGGCGGCGGCGCTTGTCGGCTTTCTGGATTTGCTCACGAACCGCATCACGCTCGCGCGTGACATTGAGCAAGTCCTCCATGGTCTTCTGGCGCCAGCCCTTCTCAAAAGCGGTCTTCTCCGCTTCAGCGGCCGCCAGCTCGCGCACGATCTCCTGCTCCCGGTTGGCGACGGACTCCAAGTCCCGTTCCACCTCTTTGCTCTTGATTTGCGCCTCCATGAGCTGGATGGGCGCACCGAATTTCTGGGCCACCATCTTTTCCTGCATGGCCTCAATGTTTTTGAGTGAGGCCAGCCGGGCAGCCGCCAGCTTTTGATCCCGGCGATTGGTGGCCAGTGCAGCCCGTAGCCGGCCCACCGACTCGGCAATCTTCAATTGCTGGGCCTTGTAGTTGGCGCGACGCTCGGTCAGCAGATCGGCCTGCAATTGGTCGTCCGCGGTGCTTCCCGTTTTGGGCCGTTCTGCGACCTGGCCGGAAAGCTCTTCCTCCAGGCCCTTGGCTTGGGTTTCCAGGCTATCCAGCCGCAGCTGCAGCACGTTTTCATCGGCCTGGATGAACGTGGCATCCAGGGTTGCGAGGGCATCCCCCTTTTTCACCAATTGGCCAATCCGTACATCCACGCTCTGCACGATGGATGTTTCCAACGGCTGGACCACGACATTGGGCAGCGGATTCACCAGGCTTCCCCGCGCGACCACAACTTGCTCCAACTCCGACACCGAAGCCCAGACTGCAAAGGAAATCACACCCAACAACAGCACCCGCAAAGTCACCTGTGCCCAACGAGGCACCGGGCTGCGCTCCAGCTCATCGGCATCTGGCAGGTATTCGATCGCCGTTTTGCCTTTGGGGGCTTTGGGCTTGTCGCGGGAGAACCACTTGCTCATAGGTGGCTAGTCTGTTGGTTCCAGAGCTGCTGGTAGGTCTGGCAACGGGTCAGCAATTCCTGATGACGGCCACTGTCCATCAACTTGCCATGCTGCATCACCAGAATCGCATTGGCGTTGACCAAGGTGGAGAGCCGGTGGGAGATCATGATCACGGTGCGCCCAACGGCAATACGCGACAAGTTGTTGATGAAGATCGATTCGCTCTCGGGATCCAGCGCGCTCGCGGCTTCGTCCAGGATCAGAATGCGGGGCTTGGTGAGCAAGGTGCGTGCAATGGAGAGTCGCTGCTTCTGTCCACCGGACAGGTTGGACGCGTTCTCTTCCAGCATGGTGTTGTAACCCTGGGGCAGGCGCTCAATGAATTCTGCGGCGCCCGCGGCATCCGCGGCGGCCACGATCTCTTCAAACGGGGCCTCCGGCTTTGCCGCCGCAATGTTTTCACGCACTGTGCCGCGGAACAGGAAGTTCTCTTGCAACACAACGCCGATCTGGCGACGCAAATGTGCCAGCTCAATCTCACGCGCATCCGTCCGGTCAAACCGCACAATGCCCTCTTGGACGCTGTACAAGCCCTGGATCAATTTGGTCAGGGTAGTCTTACCAGAGCCACTGCGCCCCACAATCCCCACGACCGTTCCCGCCTGAATGGTCAGGCTTGCGCGGTCCAGTGCCGTGACGCTGGAACCGGGGTAGCGGAACGTCACATCCTCAAACGAGATTTCCCCGGCAAGCTCAGGACGCAATCCACCGGCACCTGCCCGCCCTTCGGAAGGTCGGTTCATCACCTCACCCAACATGCGCACGGAAAGCGCGACTTCCTGGTACTCATTCACCAGCGACACGATCGCCAGCAGCGGTGAAATGACACGCCCCGAGATCATCTGGAATCCTATCAAGGCCCCGACGGACAACGTTTGGTCAAACACCTGCTGCGTTCCGATCACGATGATCACGACGGGCAACAACTTCCCGAGAAAGTCGGTGATGGAGTTTCCGGTGATGGCCACCTTACCGACCCGGAAATGCATATTGATCGCCTGGGCAGACCGTTGGTCCCACAAGCGGCGCTGTGCAGGCTCAATGGCCAAGGCCTTCACTGTGCGCATGCCGTGAATGGTTTCCACCAGCATCGATTGCCGTTGCCCCTCGGCAATGTTCAGGTCATTCAGCCGGCGCTGAAAAATGGGAACCATCGCCATGACCACGCCAGCAATCATCAAGGTGAACACCAAAGTAACCAGTGCCAGCTTGACCGAATAGGCGAACAGAATCGGCAAGAAGATGATCAACGACGTGGCATCCAGTGCGGTGAAGAACATCCGCCCCGTCAAGAAGGCTCGGATCCGCTCCACCTGCTGCATGTACCGGGTGACCACGCCTGCGGTGGTCGTCTCAAAGTAGTCAATGGGCAGCGACAAAAGATGTGCAAATGTCCGCCGCGTCAATCGCATGTCTATTTTGTTCGAGGCTGAGACCGTCAGGATTTGCCGCAAAAAGCCCAACAACGAATCAAAAACCAAGGCAATGACCACACCGACGCCCAACACCCAAAGCGTGGAGATGCTCTGGTGCACCAGCACCTTGTCAATCACCAGCTGGAAGAACATAGGTGATGCCAACGCAAGAATGTGCATGGCCATGGCGGCGAGTGCGATGTCACGAAATGCCGTTTTTTGCTTCAGTATCTCGGGGAGAAACCATCGAAAACCAAACGGCTGGCTGGTCTCGGATGCAGCGAAGATCCGCTTCATGAAGAACACTTCCCCCCGCCACTGGGCGCAGAAGGGTTCGCGCCCGACCATCAGCACCGCGGTCGGGTTGTCCGCCAGCGGGTTCAAGATGGCGACCTGTCCGCCCTCGTTGGGAGTAGCCGCCATGACAATCACGCAGTTCCCATCAGCCATCCGCGCAATGACGGGGAAAACCCCGCCCTGCGCCAACAGGGAATCCCAGCTCAGCGTGTCCACGCGTGCTTTCAGCCCAATGTCTGCTGCAATGCGCAATACCGTTGCAACGGACGGCTCTTCCCCCACCAGAGCGTAGTCTTCGATGAGTCGCTCAGGGTTGATTGGCAACCGGTGGTGCTGCGCTACTGCCGCCAAGCACTGGATGGTCGTATGAGGAAAGCGTTCTGCCATTGTTGTTGATAGCCCAACTTGGGATCAACTATTTCAACATGGCACTGCGGTTGCAAACCCCTCAATTGGGGCGAAAATGGCGCCTATTTCGCGTCACGGTCCGCCAGCAACATTCCGCCCGCTGGTGGGTTTTGAATGCCAGTGAGCTTCAGGGTCGTCGTCGTCGGCACAGCCGTTGACGGGCTACCCATGGCAGTTCCATTCACATCGAACTGCTTCATCGCATCGGCCAGACTGGTCACCGCCAACGCCACCGGACTCAGCGTCGGTGCAGGCGCAGCACCATCGGCCGGCGCGGCCGCCACATTCGGTTGCGACAGGCCCGCATCTACAAAGGATCCCATCGCCTGCGCCATGCTGCTCACTTGCGCGCGCATCACACTGGTCAATGGCACGGGCGGCTCCACTGCCGGCTGCGCCTGGATGGTCGCAACAGTCTGTGTCTGCGGCACGGCCACCGGATCCGCCACCAAGGTGGGAACAGGTGTTGTCGTGTTCAGTGCCGCAATTGCGCTGTCCACGGATGCCGCTGTTGCAACGGGCGTCCTGTTGGCCTGGAACCAGACGTCAGCCGCGTCGTGGGTGACCCCATCGGTGGTTTCGTAGCTCGACGTCAGTCCCAAGGTGTTACCGTTGTCGGTGCCGGTGCCTGCAACCGCATTGAGGTTGATCTTGGCAATGCCCAACTCGGCCAGTGTCTTGAGCTCACCTGCACTACTCACACCATCCGAGTTGCTATCAACCCAGACCCTCAGGTCACCGTAGATGGCATCATCACGGCTGATCACACCATCACCATTGGAGTCCAGTTCTCGCAGCGCGGCGTAACCATCGGAGGCCTTCTGGCCATTGGACAGTCGGGTGGCTGAACCAAAGAGTTCGGAGCCATCGTTGATTTGTCCATCGTGGTTGCGGTCCAGTACCAGCAAGCCGTCACTACCACTGACCCAACCTGTGTTGATCGCCGCTCCGTCGTCAAACAGATCGAACTTGACCCCCGCATTGATACTCTGCGTTCTGACACCATCTCCGTTCAGGTCCAGAATGATGGGCGTGCCCATCGTCCACGCAGAGGTAGCCTCTGTGGTGAACCCCGGGATTTGAGCCGAAGTAAACGACTCCAACTGGGTCGTACTCATAACTTCAACTTGAAATGATGTAATCGCGGAGAGTTGATAAGTAGACAGAACAATGAGGTCTTGGGTTTCAAATGCGACCATCTGTGCCGTGGTCAATGCCCGCACAGCATCCGTGCGTAAAGCCATGACCTGAGCAGTCGACAGCGCAGCGATATCACTCGGGGTGAGGGCCAGAATATCAGCCGAACCCCACGCAGCGACCTGGGTTGTGGTGAACCCAGAAACATATGAATTCAACGCAGTGAGCTGCGCTGGAGATAGAGCGGCCAGTTGAGCGGAAGTAAGCGCGGTGGCTTGCGCAGTCGTGAATGCCCTTAACTCGCTCGTGGTCAACGCAGAAACTTGATCTGTAGTCAAGATAGCGATGTCCTGCGTTTCGATAGCTCGAATCTGCGTGGTCGACAACGCAGCAATTTCATTGGTCGACAGCGTCGGAAATTGGTCCGTAGTCAGCGCCACGATTTGCGCCGTGGTCAGGGCCACCACTTGATTCTGCGTAAGACTGGCAACATCTGCAGTCTCCATGGCCGCGATCTGGCGGGTCGTCAGCGCAGCTACGCTGGCAGTCGAAAATGCTGGCACTTGAGAGGTCGTGAGCGCCACGATCTGATCCGTCGTCAGAGCTGCAACATCACTGGTATTCAACGCAAGCAACTGCGAAGTGAGGAAAACGCTGATTCCGGTGGTCGTAAATGCTTGTATCTGGGCCGTAGAGAGGCTTGCAATTTGGGCAGTCGTAAGCGCCTGCACCTCGGCTGTAGTCAATGCAGCAATTTGGGCCGTGGTCAACGACCACGCTGCAGGAGCAGTCGTAGTGACTGTCTGAGCATTTCCACTGGAAATACCAAACAGATCGTCCAGCCAATGCCCTAAATCAGAGAACTTATCCGACCAAGATCCAAATAGCTTATCTCCGAACAGTGATCCAAACAGTAGCGTTAGAAACCACATAGTTCATGGACCTAGTCATGGCGCATCAGCCCCTGGATTGGCCATGAAAGGAGCTTTCGCCATCCTTTGCATTACGTTCCCCAGAGCGCCGATGGTTTGCCACATAGACTTCAAATCAGGTCTTTCCCCCTGTGGTCAGTATGTCGCCCGCTGGTGGGTTTTGAATGCCAGTGAGCTTCAGGGTCGTCGTCGTCGGCACAGCCGTTGACGGGCTACCCATGGCAGTTCCATTCACATCGAACTGCTTCATCGCATCGGCCAGACTGGTCACCGCCAACGCCACCGGACTCAGCGTCGGTGCAGGCGCAGCACCATCGGCCGGCGCGGCCGCCACATTCGGTTGCGACAGGCCCGCATCTACAAAGGATCCCATCGCCTGCGCCATGCTGCTCACTTGCGCGCGCATCACACTGGTCAATGGCACGGGCGGCTCCACTGCCGGCTGCGCCTGGATGGTCGCAACAGTCTGTGTCTGCGGCACGGCCACCGGATCCGCCACCAAGGTGGGAACAGGTGTTGTCGTGTTCAGTGCCGCAATTGCGCTGTCCACGGATGCCGCTGTTGCAACGGGCGTCCTGTTGGCCTGGAACCAGACGTCAGCCGCGTCGTGGGTGACCCCATCGGTGGTTTCGTAGCTCGACGTCAGTCCCAAGGTGTTACCGTTGTCGGTGCCGGTGCCTGCAACCGCATTGAGGTTGATCTTGGCAATGCCCAACTCGGCCAGTGTCTTGAGCTCACCTGCACTACTCACACCATCCGAGTTGCTATCAACCCAGACCCTCAGGTCACCGTAGATGGCATCATCACGGCTGATCACACCATCACCATTGGAGTCCAGTTCTCGCAGCGCGGCGTAACCATCGGAGGCCTTCTGGCCATTGGACAGTCGGGTGGCTGAACCAAAGAGTTCGGAGCCATCGTTGATTTGTCCATCGTGGTTGCGGTCCAGTACCAGCAAGCCGTCACTACCACTGACCCAACCTGTGTTGATCGCCGCTCCGTCGTCAAACAGATCGAACTTGACCCCCGCATTGATACTCTGCGTTCTGACACCATCTCCGTTCAGGTCCAGAATGATGGGCGTGCCCGTCGTCAGGTATTGATAGGCCTGCGTTCCAAACGCAGCAATCTGGCTGGACTGCAACGCTTCAACCTGCGTCGTAGTGAACGAGTAGGTTTGATTCGTTGTCAACGCACTCAACTGCTGTGTCGTCAACACCGCAATATCCGTCGTCTCAATCGCCACGATTTGATTCGTTGTCAATGCCTTCATTCCGGCGGTCGAAATCGCCTGAATCTGGTAGGTGCTCAAAGCAACCACCTGGTCTGTGGTCAGCGCCTGTACGGTGCTCGTCGCAAGCCCTGCCAACTGGCTGGTCTTCAAGGCTTGG
>NZ_JBWKOP010000010.1:49289-150945 GCF_059416145.1 Rhodoferax sp. GW821-FHT09E07
TGTGGTCAGCGCACGGATGTCGGTGGTCTCAATGGCCTGCACTTGCGCCGTCGTCAGCGCCGCCAGCGTGCCTGTGGTCAGCGTGGATACCTGCGTGGTGGTCAGCGCAATGATCTGGTCGCTGGTCAGCGCTTGCACGGTGCTGGTGGCCAGGCCCGCCAGTTGGCTGCTACGCAGGGCCTGGATGTCGGTCGTCTCAATCGCCGCCACTTGGTCGCTGGTGAGCGCCTTCAGTGTCGCCGTCGTCAGGTTGGCGACCTGGTCTGTGGTCAGCGCAACCACCTGGTCTGTGGTCAGCGCCTGTACGGTGCTCGTCGCAAGCCCTGCCAACTGGCTGGTCTTCAAGGCTTGGATGTCGGTCGTCTCAATCGCCGCCACTTGGGCGGTGGTCAGCGCTGCCATCGTGGCCGTCGTCAGGTTGCCCACCTGGTAGGTCGACAGGGCCGCAATCGCGTCTGTGCTCAGCGCCTTGATCTGGCCTGTGGTCAGCGCAGCCAGTCCGGCCGTGTTCACCACTCCAATCTGGTCCGTGGTCAGGGCAGCCACCGCGGTGGTGGTCAGCGCCTGCACGGTGCGGGTGCTCAGTCCGCTGACTTGGGCGGTGGTCAGGGCTACTACCTGGTCGGTGGTCAGGGCCTTCACTGCGGATGTACCCAGCGCTCCAAGCTGGTTGGTCGTGAGGGCTTGGATCTGGTCGGTGGAGAGCGCCGCCACCGTACCGGTGCCTATCGCTCCGAGCTGGCCTGTGGTCAGCGCACGGATGTCGGTGGTCTCAATGGCCTGCACTTGCGCCGTCGTCAGCGCCGCCAGCGTGCCTGTGGTTAGGTTAGCCACTTGGAGCGTCGTCAGCGCTTCAATGTCCGCCGTCTCAATTGCGGCAAGTTGGGCGGTTGACAACGCTGCCAAAGTTGCCGTACTTAAAACACCCGATTGAGCGGTGGAAAGCGCAACAATTTCATCCGTAGTAAGAGCTTGGGCCTGAGAGGTTTTAAGCGAAGAAACTGCAGCTGTCGACAAAGACTGGAACTGATCCGTGGACAAGACAACCAAATTTGTGGTGGTCAGCGCCCCCAATTGCGCCGTCGTAAGCGCACCAAAATCATCCGTTGACAGCCCAGTGATCTGTTTTGTAGTCAACGCAGCGATTTGCGCGGTCGTACTACCCAGAATGAAATTTGATGCTGCCATTTTTAACCTCTATTCCTTTTTATCCACACCTGCTGAGGGGATGCGAATGAAATGCCGACTCTATGAAACAGGCAATGCAAACCCCAGTTATGGAGTTCGCCCGTTCCCTCATAACGACACAATTTTTCAAAACTTAAACAATTTCTTTCAACTGGCACACAACAAACAGAATAGCCGCCCTAAAAGTAGCACCTTATCGCACAAACGAGGGGGCCAAGCAAAAGATTTAAGACCCAAAAGCCCTCATTCTTCTGAAAACGCAAGGGACTTTACGCACTCTTATCTATTTGTTTGCGAGCACTCACACTCATCCAAACATCGGCTCTTCGCTTTGCCTCTGCAACTTGCATAAGCCCCAATTGCGCCTCCGAACGGGAATAGTTTGCCGCGGCTCCGGCGTCGCCCGCCTTGGAGGCCAAGATCAACCACTTATGGGCCTCTATTGCATCCAATGCCACGCCATCCCCCGTTGCGTACATCAAACCCAATCTGGCTTGGGCAGGCGCAAGCCCCTGTTCAGCGGCAAAAACCATCCAGTGAAAAGCCTCCGCCAAGTCGAGGGGAACACCTAGCCCTTTGATGAAGGCAACCCCCAAGTTGTACTGAGCTTCAGCATCGCCTTGCAAGGCCGCCTTCTGCAACCAGAACGCCGCTTGCTCAAAATCGCGAATCCGGTTCAACAGCACACCCAAGGTCGCTTGGGCGGGCACAAAACCGGAGGCGGCTGCTTTGTTACACAATATGAAAGCGGCGGGCAGATCGCGCTTGATACCGCCACGCCCACTGGCAAAGATAGATCCAAGATTCCACTGTGCCTTGGCGTCGCCTTGGTCAGCCGCCCTCTGGAGCCAATCCAACGCTTGGCGAAAATCTGATGCGATGCCGAGACCGGCTAAATAACAAGCGCCTAACGCACTTTGGGCCTCCGCATACCCCTGCTCCGCCGAGAGTTTGTACCAACTAAATGCAGCTGAAGGATCTTTAAGAACACCAGTCCCTGTGGCGTACTGCTGCGCCACTATGTACTGAGCTCGCGCGTCACCAAAATCAGCAGCCCTTCGATAAGCCGTGGTTGTCAACTCCTCTGCGTTGTTACAAAAGGTGTCGGCCAATGACCGCCACGCATGGCCATTTTGCTGCTCCCCTGCCTTGATATGCCAAGCGATGCCCTGAAATACATCACGATCTTCACTGCCAGCGCCCAACAACCAACGCCCTATTGCAACCTGCGCATCCACTGAGCCCCGCTCCGCAGCCCTTAACAGCCAACTGCTCGCGGTCGGATCACGCTTAAGCTCCAATAGTTTCGCCAAGGCAACTTGTGCACGCACGTCGTCGCCATTCGCTGCGCGCCCGTACCAATATTCCGCCTGGGCCAGGTCCTGGGGAACCCCCATCCCAGCCTCGAACATGAACCCCAAGTGAAACCAGCAGTTCACATCCCCATTCTCGGCCGCATCGAGCCATTCGCTGACAACAATTTGCCGACGCTCTGTGGCTGCCCTTCGGCGCCCGCCCCGACCCGACACTGAGGACCGGCCAACCTCTCTGCTGTTCGACTGCTCCAAGGCCACCTGTGCAGGCGCGTACCGCTGCGACGCTGCCCGGCGAAACCAAAAAAAAGCGGCTTCTTTATCTGGCTCAACACCGTGCCCACCAACGTACATTTCGGCCAAAGCGTGCTGCGCAGCGGCCAGACCCTGATCTGCGGACGCCTTACACCACTGAAATGCGAGAGACACATCGGGGGCAATTCCAATACCTTTGGCAAAGGCTTGTGAGACGGCGAACTGAGCCTCTGGTGTGCCAAGTTCCGCGGCTTTCAAGAAGCATGCAAAGGCTGCCTCATGGTGTGCTGCGCCGTGTAGCCTCCCCAGTCGAAAATAGGCCTTGGGGTGCCCCTGCGATGCCGCACGAAGAAACCAGACAAATGCCTGGTGTTCGTTCTTCTCAATCGCTACGCCGCTGGCATAGCGCGTCGCAAGCAGATACTGAGCAGGCACATGCCCCTTTTCCGCAGACATACGAATCCAATGGATCGCCTGTTTGAAGTCCTGGGAAACGCCAATGCCATTGGCAAACATCAGCCCGACTTCATACTGTGCATCGGCCAAGCCCAGACGCGCAGACTTCAACGTTCTCAGAAATACCGCTTTATCACGACCCGATATCACAAGAGTCTCCCAACCAACGAGTAAAAGTGTCGTTGCACGCGCTACATTTTTTCAACACGTTGCTCCCCGCCGCCCATGGCTTTGTACAGTTGAACCTCCGCCTCCATTTGCGCCCTCCGCAGGGAGATAACTGCCTGCTGAGCAGCCAGCAAGTCCTGCTGCCCCTCAATCACCTCGCGATAGGCCACCAGACCACCGTCGTATCTGCCTTGAACAATCTGCAGCCGCCTTTCTTGGGACGCTTTATTTGCCAGCGCTGACCGCATTTGCTTGGCCAAGGATTCACGAGCAGACAACTGGTCCGCAACTTCGCGAAAAGCCTGCTGAATGGTTTTTTCGTATTCGGCGACCGCAATTTCCTGGCGTGCCTGAGCCACCGCAACGCCCCCTTGAACGCGCCCACCATCCCAGAGCGCCGGCAGCGAGACCAGCGGGGAGAAAGTGGAGGAATTGGAGGTGAACAGGCTTGCAAACCCGCCGCCGACCGCACCAAAGCCCGCCGTAATAGCAATTTTTGGGAAAAATGCAGCGCGCGCCACGCCTATGTTGGCGTGCGCAGCCCGCAGTCGTTGCTCGCTTGCCATGACATCGGGTCGAAACAACAGGACCTCGCTAGGAATGCCGGGGCGCAACACCGAATCAAAACCAGGCTCCTCAATGGACTTACCTTCCGGCTGCACGACGCCTACCTTCCCGACCAAAAAGTCCAAGCGATTGCTGGCCACCGTGCGCTGATGCTTCAGCGCCGCCAAGCTTCCCTGGGCGGATTCCAGCGCCACGGTTGCCAACAAATACTCATTGTCATTGGCGGCTCCGAGATCACGCCCCTTCCCCACCAACTCTGCCGCGTACTCGCGTAGATTCACGGTCGCGCGCAACAAAGAGATCAACTCGTCCAATTGCAAAATTTCATAGTAAGCGTTGGCGACATCGGCTATCAGGGTCAATTGCACTGCACGTCGGGCATCTTCGGTCGCAAGAAAGCTGAATCGGGCGGCCTCAGTCATTCCGCTGATTCGGCCCCAAAAATCGAGTTCATAGGAGACGCTAATCAATGGCGCGGTGTAGCCCGTTGTGATGGCCGTTCCTGCCGGAGGCCCAAGGCTAACGGTTGGCACACGATCTGCGCGCACCACTCCGTATTGCGCACGCGCCTCTTGCACGCGCCCCACTGCCATGCGCAGATCACGGTTGTTTTCCAATGCCGCTTCCAGCAGTGCTTGCAACCGCAAATCCGTAAAAAAGGTGCGCCAGTGGGTGGCTGCTGAATTGATACCGGGGACTTGACCAGGTTGTTCCCACTTGGCAGGCACTGGCGCGACAGGGCGTTGCAACTCCGTCTGCGAACACGCCGACAACAAAAAAACAACTGCAATAAGGAGGGAAACTCTGTACATAACAAGCCAAAGCACGCAGGTGCAGGCTTCGCATACTACGTGGCTACGCGCTACGGCAAGTCCACAAATACCCCTCTTTCCCCCCCCGTTTTAACGCGTTGATTCGGTACATACTTGCTGTAATCCCCTCCTTCAACTATGTATTCGTCCGAGGTAACGTGGCATCTTTTGAAGAAAACTTCGTAGACATCGTCATGCGCGCATGGAATGGTCAGCTGGAATTTGCACAGCTGATCGACTGCGCAGCCCAAATGGACGCCAAAAAGCTGAATCCATTGTCTGCAGTGCTTTACCAGACTTGGCTCAGCAGAACACCATCACCCTATGCCTATGCGGCTTACTTCAATCTGGGCGTCACTTTGTCCAATCTTGATGACTTCCCAAATGCCGAGGCTGCCTACCGGAAATCCATAGAGTTGCACCCCACCTTTGCCCAACCCCGCCTAAACCTTGGTTCGTTGTTTGAACGCATGGGACACATTGACAAGGCTTTGTTGGAATGGCGATGGGTGGCAGACAACATCAATCCTGATGCACCGGAAACCAAACCCATGGTTATCCTGGCCTGCAATCACCAGGGCCGCGTTCTGGAAAACAGAAAACAGCTACACGAGGCACTAGAGTGGCTCACACGAAGTCTTGCATTAGACCCAAGCCAGGAAGATGCCCTGCACCACTGGATACATCTGCGCCAGAAACAGTGCATTTGGCCGGTTTACCCTACCCTTCCCGGAATCAGCCTCGATGCCATGCACAAAGCGACATCAGCATTGGCCATGCTCAGCGTCTCCGACGAACCAGGCAAACAGCTGGAAGCCGCGCGACGATTCGTGGAGAAAAAGGTCAAATCCGACGTTCCCACCTTGGCCAGCCCCAAAGGCTACGGACACTCCAAACTGCGTGTTGCCTATGTTTCGTCAGACTTTTCGCTGCACCCAGTTTCCATGCTGACGGCGGAACTCTTCGAGCTCCACGACCGCACACAATTTGAGATATACGGTTATTGCTGGAGCCCTGAAGACGGCTCCGGGTTGCGCCAAAGAGTGATTCAATCCATGGATCATTTCCATCGCATTGACAGAATGACGGACGAAGATTCGGCCCGTCTCATCCGTTCGCACGAGATCGACATCCTCATTGATCTGCAAGGCCAGACTGCCGGTGCCCGTGCCAACCTTTTGGCATACCGCCCCGCGCCGGTGCAAATCACCTATTTGGGATTGCCTGCGACCACAGGTTTGCCTTCGATTGACTACGTCATTGCCGATAAATTCCTGATACCTGAGGCATCAGCCCATTTGTATTCAGAAAAACCGCTCTACATGCCTGACGTGTACCAAGTGAGCGATCGCAAGCGCTCCGTAGGCCCAACGCCCACACGCGCCGCATGTGGATTGCCATCGGAAGCATTCGTGTTTTGTTCTCTGAACAACAACTACAAGTACACGCCCGAGGTGTTTTCTGTATGGATGAGCATCTTGCGCCGCACACCGGGTAGCGTGTTGTGGCTGCTATCGGATAACCCTTGGGCGGAGGACAATCTGCGCAAGGAGGCGCAGATGCGAGGCATCAGTCCAGACAGGCTGTACTTTGCAGCCCGCGTGCTGCCACAAGACTACCTTGCGCGGTATGCGGCTGCCGACCTGTTTTTGGACACATTCCCGTTCAATGCCGGCACCACGGCCAACGACGCGCTCTGGATGGAACTTCCGTTGTTGACTTACACCGGACAATCTTTCGCCTCGCGCATGGCAGGAGCACTGTTGACTGCGGCAAACCTGCCGGAATTGATCACGTACAACCTGCAAGACTATGAGGAGAAAGCCGTCGCCCTAGCAAACGCCCCTGTAGAGCTTGCGCGGATTAGAAAGCACCTGGCTCAAGAGAAAGCCAACGGGGTATTGTTTGACACGCCCCGCTTTACACGTAATCTCGAACAGCGCCTAAGGCAACTTATCGCAGATCTCGAGGCTGAGCAGCTTTAGTGCAGCAGCGTGCTTTGGCTATTGAACCGGGCATCGCAGTGTGCCAACCACGGTTCCGTGAGGTCACGCACCTTGGCATCATTGCCCAAAATACGCAGCATGATGCGTGACTTCTCTGCTTTTTCCTGTGCGTCAAGCTCAAGACGTCGCGCCTGGCTGCGGAGTTGCTCAATCAGCACCGCGCACACGCCTTCATGGTGAACCACGGTATCCCAGTCCTGCACGCGGGCTGCGTCCAGCATCTGGAGGCTGCTGGCCTCTATAGCCCTGTAACACTCGATCAATGTCTTTGGCATGGCAGGCCCTCAGATCTCAAACAGGCTTCAGGTAGGCAGGTCCTTGCCCATCGATTTGCTTCCAGCCGCTGGCTACGGGCTCGATCAGTTGCTTCACCTCACTGAGCAAAGTCGGGTCATTTTTTGCGTTAGCCAACACCAGGCGCATCACGCAGTACTCGTAGAGGTTTTTCAAGTTGGCCGCCAATTCGCCGCCTTTGGACAGATCCAGAGGGGCAATCAGTCCCTCCTCCAGGATGCGGATGGCAGAGCTGATGTGGTTGCACTTCGCGTTGATGTCACCCGACTGCATGGCCAGACCAGCTGCTCCCAGAGACCGTTGCAAAGCTTCAAACAACAGTGTTACCAGCTGATGGGGACTCGCCATTTCTACACTGGCGTCCACACTCGCTCTTTTGTAGGCGGAAGCCGAACGGGCGCTGACGGAAGTAAACATGCTGCAATTCCTTATCTTCTTGCAATCTATATCGGCACCGCCAGCGCCAACTAAAGTGCATTCAATCTGAAACCGGCCACCCCTGAGAGCTTGAAGAGCTCCCTGAGGCTCACTTCAAGCTCAGGGCAAGGCGAGCCAACACCTCGGAAATTGGGACAAATCCGCCCGCGGGCTGCGCAACGCCGTCTAAGGTAGGCGCAACTGCAACGCCTACGACCTTGCCGGTCTTGTCAAAAAATGGCGCCCCTGCATCCAGAGGGGTCAGCGGCACAGTGGTGCGCACCCATTTTGTATTTACAGCGTCCTTCTGGGTGCCAACGGCTCCTTTGCGGATACCCATGTCAGGCGTTCGCGCCGTGACATCCATCACATACACATCCTCTCCCGCCTGCATTGCGGGAGCGGCACGAAGGGCCAACGTCGAAGCATTGCGCTCCGTAAGCTGGACCAAGGCAACGTCATTTTGATCATCTCTGCGAATGACAAAGCCCAAGGATTCACGCCCAGAGGCTGATTTCAGCTTGATCAACTGGTACCCACGCACAGTGTGTTCGCTGGTGATCAAATACCCGTCAGCACTCACCACGAACCCGCTACCTCGGTTCATGCCAGCAATCACCGTGAATACAGCAGACCTGGGTTCATCTGGCGCTGCGCCACCCTTGGACACTTCCATCGCGCGCAGTGGCTCCGCCATAACCGGAACGCCCCCAGACGGGGTGGCACTCCGATCCCCATGGATGGTGCGATAGAACGTTGGATCTGCGAGCAGATTTTGGGTCGCGGACGCAAACGCACTTCGCATCAGCTCAGTCGTTCCGCCTGGCACACTCTCATCTGTCTGGTAAGAGCCTTCGGTTGCGGTCTCGTAGACCATCTTTTTCTGCGCAGTGCTGTACACCTGCCACTGCACCTTGACATAGGCGCCGCCGCGCGCATCGCGCCAGTTTCCGAAGTCAGACCACGGAGCGCAAGTGTCCATATTCACGCCAGCCACCTGCCCCGACACCACAAATCCAGCCCTGGAACTGATACTGGACTCCGGAGCAACCCCGGGTTCGACCACGGTGGCAAACTTTGCTTTCTCAACCTCCTGACGGAAACTCTCGGCGAATTCGTCGTCATTCACATTCACGCGCCCGTCACGCCAGGCAAGGGGTTTTCCGGGTATGCACAAGACGCCAAAACGCGACTTGCCAATCAATTCGCCTTTGGGCAAAGCATCCGCAATTTTCCGAAACTGAATCACCTTGGTGCCGGCGTCGACAGGCGCTGTCAAAGCGGCACCCACAGGCACCTTTTGCACACTCGTAGAACATGCAACCAAAAGGCTGGCCAAACCCAGCCATAGAAATCCGACGCAGCGCACCTGTTTATTCATGGCTGCAGCCATCAACCCGAAGACTTGTTCCAGGTCGTTACCTGCTGGGAAACATAATTGCCGAGCGCGGTAAGGCTGCCGAGCCTTGCGTCCAACGCTGAATACTGCTTGCGCAGGCGAGCCTCTACCATTGCCGCCCTGTCATTGACTTTGGTCTGTTCGGTGGCATTGTTATCCAGCGACTTCTGAAGCGCCTTCGCCTTGTTGACGACAGAGCCGCCAGCGCTTAGCACCCCTTTTGCAAGATCGCTGAATTTCAACGCAAAACCATTGGTCTTCGCATCACTGTTATTTGCAGTGAACAACTTCTGCAGCTCCGTTCCGTTGTTGGCGGCTGCACTGAGTTTGGTTGTATTCAAGGACAAAGAGCCATCCAACTGGCGCTCGATACCCACATCGGACAACCTTGAATACGCCGATCCGGTACTCACAGAGCTCAACATACTGCGAAGGACGCTTTGCAATCCCAACACCGCAGAGTCACCCTGGAAAATCGACGGCGTCTTGGTCGCGGCGTCGTACTTGGTCATATCTGCCAAAGACGCGGAAAGGGCGTTGTAGGCCGTAATAAAGTCTTGCACGTTTTTGACCGCGGGGGTCACATCCTCACGCACAGCCATAGTAATGGGAGACTTCGTCTCGCCAACCGAGCCATAGTTGGTTGTGGTGGTAGCTGTTAGCGTAATCGTGACCCCAGGAATATTGTCGGTCAAGGTATTGGTCTTGGAAGTCACTGCTAGGCCGTTGATTCGGGCTTTCGCGTCCTGCCCATTTTGCGCGGGTGTGCCACTGGAGGCCATGCCAAATGCCGCAGTTTGAGGGTCATAGGCGAAGCGCGATAGACCTGCGTTGTCAGCATTGTTGCCATCCGCGTCCGTTGCCTGGATCCTGAAGCCCGCATCTGCTCCAGTACTCTTGGAACGCAATAGCAACCGCTCGCCAGTCCCGTCTCGGAACACAGTGGCAATGACGCCCGCCGACGACGCATTGATTTTTGCCGCCAACGTGGTGACCGTGTCATCGGCAGCCACCGTGATGGCTACGTCAGAACTGCCGCTACCGGCCGTAAAGGTAGGGCGGGCGGAGTTTGCTGCGGTGACCGCTGCAGCCGCAGCCGTGGCTGCAGCGGTGGCTGCTGCGGCAGCGGCCGTAGAGCTCGCAGCAGCACTGATCGCCACACCTTTCAGTGCCGAGGCATCTGTCGCATCGGCGGTCGCGGTAATGCTGTTTGCCGCGGATTGCTCACCGCCAGTCATGGCAGCGTACGCATTATTTTTGGCAAGCAACGCGGCATTTTCCGCCGCTTGCAATGCCGGCGTACTGTGATCGTTCGCGGCAATGGCCGCAACCCAATCGGAGTAGGCACTTGCGTACGAGGACTGCTCCGGGGACACGGCTGCTGATGCTAAATCCGTGGCCGCCGTATTGTGATCCGCCAGCGATGATGCAGCACTGGCAGCGCTGCTCGCAGCCGTGGCGCTGGCCGCCGAAGCCGCATTCGCCGCAGTGACCGAGGCCGCTGCAGTACTGACAACCAAAGCATCTTTGGCAGCGACATCAGCGTTGGTCGCCCCGGCATCAGAGGACCCACCCGACCAAGTACCGAGCCTAAATGTCAATGTACCAGCGCCAACGGTAGACCCCAGGGAAACCGAGGCCGAGGAATTGGATTGCTCTCTGGCCAAAGCGTCTACATCCAAAGTGAACGACGTTGCGGTGGTAGCCGCAGTGGCCGTAACCGTCGCCGCTGCGGTATTGGAAGAGCTCGCTACACGGGAGCTCCAACCGGAAGTGGAGGAAATTCGCGCCGCAACATCGCTGAGTGCAGAAAACTGGGATTGAATTTGCCCAAATGACGTAATTTGGGCTTGCTCAATCTTCGCCTTGGTTTGAAGGGTCGCCAGTGGCTGCTTTTCCAGGGCCACCAGTTTGGTAACAATGGCCTCAGAGTCCAACAGGCCGTTAGTGCCAATACCCAATGATGAAATGGTAGCCATTCAAGCCTCCTGCTCGGTCCACGGCTCAGAAGTGTCTCACTTTGACATCACGAATAACCCACGAAAAGAGCCGTTTTTCCACAAAAAAAAGGTGGCCAGAGGTTTGACCCCTGCCACCTTATCTATCGGCCGCCTCAGCAAATACTTTAGCGCACGGCCTTTTCTTGCACTTTGTTACCGCAGCAAGGCCAGCACACCTTGTGGCAGCTGGTTGGCCTGCGCCACCATGGCGGTACCGGCCTGTTGCAGGATCTGAGCACGCGACAAGTTGGCAGTTTCCTTGGCGAAGTCAGCATCTTGCACACGGGAGCGGGATGCCGTCAAGTTCTCGGATGTAGTGCTCAGGTTGGAAATCACCGAGTCAAAACGGTTCTGAATAGCACCAAAGGTGCTGCGCAGATTACTCACACTGGCCAAAGCGGCATCAATCGCATAGACCGTAGCGTTGGCATTGGCCACGGTGGTCACCGAGGCACTATTCAAGGCAGTGGCGCCCAGCGCCAGCGTTCCAGCGGCAAAGCCCGCATTGGCCGGCGCCGTACCAGCAATCGTGATGCGCTCATTGGAGGACAGGCGCACAGTACCCACTGCGATTCCACCTGCAACCGTGCTGAAATCCAGAATGGAGTTGGCCGTATTATTTTCCGTAACACCAGTGCCCACACCCAAACCACCGTTACTACCCGTGGCCCGGGAAACGCTGATATCACGACCGTCGGCCGCTGTTAGCGTCATTTTGCCATTCGCATAGGAAGCTTGAACCCCTGTAGCGCCAGAGTTCTGGTTCACGGCGGCAACGAAGTCCGTGTAGGTCGCACCGCTACCAACGGTAATCGCTGTGCCGTTGATCGTATAGGTGTCCGCACCAGTGGTGGTGGTCCAGGCAACCGTGACGGACGTGTTGGCTTCCGCATTCAATCCGGAAATGCCCGCTGCATTGATAGTAGCAGCCACGTTGTAGGCGCTACCGGCCGTTTGCCCTGCTGCAATCTGTGCCGCAGTCACGGTGGCGGCAGCCCCGACGTTCACAGCCGTACCATTGCCCACGGCGATGGTCAGAGCCCCTGAAACGAGCGCAGTTGCAGTACCGCCTGTAGCACTGGCGGCACCAGAACCCACGCCAGCGCCTTGCGCACCCACGGCTTTGGCACCGCTGTAAACCGTGGAGCCATCCACATAGTCCGCACGGCGTCCCAGGTTGGTGGTACGCATGCTGGTAGACAAGTCAATGCTGATGGTCTGACCAACGTCCGCACCTACTTGGAATGTTGCGTTACCGAAAGAACCGTCCAAAATCTTCTGGCCGTTGAAGCCGGTTTGCGATGCCACGCGGTCAATTTCAGCCAGACGCTGCTGCACTTCCAGATCCAAGGCGGCGCGGTCAGATGCCGAGTTGGTGGAGTTGGCGGATTGCACAGCCAGCTCGCGGATACGCTGCATGTTGTCTGACATTTGTCCCAGCGCGCCTTCAGCCGTCTGGGAGAGAGAAATGCCGTCGTTGGCGTTACGAGACGCTTGGTCCAGACCGCGAATTTGCGCGGTGAAGCGCTCAGAAATGGCCAAGCCCGCAGCATCGTCTTTCGCACTGTTGATGCGCAAGCCTGAAGACAAGCGACTCATGGATGTCGCCAGCGACGATTGGTTCATCGCCAAATTGCGCTGCGCCGTCAGCGTATTGATGTTGGTGTTAATGATTGAAGCCATTTTGATTCACTCCTAAAAAAGCTTTCCTAATCCGGCAACATGCCGATCTCAACGCCAGCACTGCTACTGGCCGCCATGACCGGTGCGCCACTGTGGCGCCTTCCGGACGACAGGCCCGCCAAGGCCCGTTGCATTTGTTTTCGGGACTATCTCGGAAAACTTTAGGAACTTCACCAGCATCCCGCATTAACACGCCCATTCAGCGCACGGAATTTGAATTAGCAGTGCACTCACCCCGCAATTCGCTTGTTCAAGGGTTTACCCCTATCAAGATCGCCAAGGCAGCGGAAATTAAGCCGCTTTTTGCCGTGCTTATCGCCCGTATGCCTGCGGGGGGCTTCTCCAGAATTCACCCATCGTTACTGATTGTCTGCGGGCTAGCAGGCTATGCAATCGGCGGCGACGCTGATTCACTTTATTTAGGAGTTCCGCAATGGCCTCAACCATCAACACCAACGTCCAGTCGCTGACTGCGCAGCGCAACTTGAGTAGCTCGCAGTCGGCAATGGCTACCTCCATGGCCCGCCTGTCCTCAGGTCTACGCATCAACAGCGCCAAGGACGATGCGGCGGGGTTGGCCATTTCCGAGCGCTTCACATCGCAGATCCGCGGTGTGAACCAGGCAGCCCGCAACGCCAACGATGGCATTTCGCTGGCGCAGGTGGCCGAAGGTGCGCTGGGCAGTTCGTCCAACATCTTGCAACGTATCCGTGAACTGGCAGTGCAATCTGCCAACGCGACCAACTCGGCATCGGACCGGGCAGCGCTGAACGCCGAAGTGAGCCAGTTGACCTCCGAACTGAACCGCATCGCCCAAACCACACAGTTCAATGGCCAGAATATTCTGGATGGCAGCTTCACCTCTGCCACCTTCCAGGTTGGCGCCAATGCCAACCAAACCATCATTGCTACCACGGCGAACTTCAGCACCAGCAAATACGGCAACAACCGCATTGGCTCCGAGATTGCAACAAGCACCGGCGGCCCTGGCGATTTGGTGGTAGGCACTGCAACCGCAGGCACCAACAAGGCCGTAGCCGCAGCCCCCGTGGCGGGTCCTCCTGCGACCAACAACATCGGCGCGGACACACTCACCATCGATGGTGCACTGGGTTCCGCCAGCGTTGCCGTAACCGCAGGCGATAGCGCGAAGGTAGTTGCCGCAAGCATCAACGCACAGTCGGGCACCACGGGCGTAACCGCCACAGCGCGCACCCAGGTTGACGCTACCAACTTCACGGTATCGTCCACCTACACCCTGGCGGTTAAATCCAACAACGGCACTGCTGTCAACATTTCATTCACCACAGGCGCCGTTGCCAACACAGACGGCTTGGCAGCCGCTGTGACGGCGTTCAACGACAAAGCATCCCAGACGGGTGTGACGGCGAAGATGAATGCGGCGGGCACCGGTCTTACGCTGACCAATGAAAACGGTGCGGATATTTTCATTACCAACGCCGCGGCATCCACTGGCACATTTGAACTGCCCGGCGCCAGCGCAACCCCCTATTCCGTAGGACCCGGCGTCGCCGCCGTGGCGACCGGAGCCCTGACCCTGGATTCGGACAAGACATTTGGCGTCAGCGCCGCGGCCAGCGCCGCGAATGCCGGCACCAGCTTCTTCAACAGTGCATCCTCCGCCAGCCAGTTGCAGGGAGCAGACACTCTGGACGTGTCGACCGTAGAGTCGGCCACACGAACCCTGATGACGGTGGATTCCTCCATCTCCGTGATTGCTGGTCAGCGCGCAAAGTTTGGCGCCTTGCAATCGCGCTTCGAGACCGCCATCAGCAGCCTACAAACCACATCCGAGAACCTGAGTGCCTCGCGCTCACGCATCCAGGACGCGGACTTTGCAATGGAAACGGCCAACCTGTCGCGCACGCAAATCTTGCAGCAAGCCGGCACGGCCATGGTGGCCCAGGCCAACCAGCTTCCACAGTCGGTGCTCCAGTTGCTCAAGGGCTGATAGCGCAGCCCTCGAGCAGGGAACCATCCTCTGGATGGCGACCGTGGGACAGGTGCGCCTGCCACACCCTTATTTTTAGTTCTCAAGTTTGCAGCCCATGCTGCCGACAAGCCAAAAGTGCGCGTCCTTCACGGATCGTTCACGCCCCTTCGTTGCGGGCCAACCCATGCTGTGTGCATTGCGCTTGTAGGAAGTTCGCCTACAGGGCGCGTCTGCGTTTCCGACACGCGGATTAGCCTTTTTCTGATTCAAGTTTCAAGCCCCCACAACCAGAATTCGCTCCATGGTGATTCACACGAATCGCCCCCACCAGGAGCCGAATATGAACGACGAACAACTACTGGCGCAGATCCGGGAAGCCAACATGACTTACCTGATGCTGGCGCAAAGCCTGATCCGCAAGGACAAGGCAGAAGCCCTGTTTCGCCTGGGCATGTCCGAGGAAGCCGCTGACATGATTTCGGCTCTTTCCCCAGCACAAGTCATGCGCATTGCTTCGGGCAACATGCTGCTCTGCCGCTTCCGGGTAGACGACGACATCGTATGGAACCTGCTGACCAACCACTCGACCAACAAGGTGGACAACGATGCCACCACCAAGCTGCACGCCAGCATCCTGATGGCCGGCCGTTTCGCCGAAGCCGTCTAAGTACCCGTCCCGCAGGAGCACCCCATGGCCACCAAAAGTGTTTTGAACGACTCCAAGCAAGTCGAACGCGCAGTCTCCCTGATCCAGTTGGGCGCCCGCCTGCAGGTGCTGGAGAGCGAAACCGACCTGTCCTACGAGCGTCTGCTGCGCTTGTACAAAGAGGTGGCCGGCCGCTCTCCCAGCAAGGGCCAGTTGCCCTTCTCCACCGAGTGGTTCCTCACTTGGCAGCCCAATATCCATGCCTCGTTGTTCCAGAACACCTATGAGTACCTGAGCAAGGTCAGCGCCATGGAGGACATTGATGCCATCATGGCCGCCTATCGGCTGTACACCGAACAAATCGCCGCCTGCGGCGTCGAGCCACTCCTGTCCATCACCCGCGCCTGGCGCCTGGTGAAGTTCATTGACAACAACATGCTGTCCATGACCAAGTGCTCCAAATGCGGCGGACACTTTGTCTCGGAAGCCTACGAAAACTCCCGCCACTTTGAGTGCGGACTGTGCACCCCCCCCGCACGGGCTGGCAAAGGCTCTACCGCTGGCGGCATCCTGCTGCACTAGACGCTATTAATTTAGTAGCTGCTTGCGCAATATCCACGGGGGTCAGAGGTCATTTTGATATAAAACTTAAGACAACGGACACAGCGACGATATGATAGAGACGGCCCTGAAAAGCCAGGCTGTTCAACCCATGAAGCCCCCGGCTTCCCTGTCACAATGTTTCTATGTTCGTAATCATCGGCTGGCTGGTTGTACTGGGCTGCGTGTTCGGCGTGTTTATTGCGCACGGGGGCAACATCAGTGTCGTGTTGCACGCACTTCCCTTCGAAATGCTGACCATTGGGGGCGCCACCTTAGGGGCCTTTCTGGCCAACAACCAGATGAAAGTGATCAAGTCCACCATAAAGGGCTTGGGTGCCTGCTTCAAAGGCAGCAAGTACACCAAAGCGCGCTACATGGAGCTCATGGCACTCATGTTTGACATCCTGCAAAAGGCTCGCAAAGAAGGGCTGATGGCGATTGAAAAGGACGTCGAAGAGCCCGAACAGTCCGAGATTTTCAAAAAATACGCCACCGTGGGCAGCGACCACCATGTGGTGGAGTTCATCACCGACTACCTGCGCATGATGGTCTCGGGCAACCTCAACGCCCACGAAATTGAATCGCTGATGGACAGCGAAATCGAAACCCACCACCACGAAGAACACGCCGCCGTGGCCGCCATCCAACGCATCGCGGGAGGCCTGCCAGCCTTCGGGATTGTGGCCGCCGTGCTGGGCGTGGTGAACACCATGGGTTCGGTAGGCCAACCGCCGGCCGTGCTGGGCGGCATGATTGGGTCAGCGCTGGTCGGTACCTTTCTGGGCATTTTGCTGGCCTACGCCTTTGCCGAGCCCCTGGGCGGCCTGCTGGAGCAAAAGGTGGAAGAAGCCGGCAAGGAGTTGCAGTGCATCAAAACCACCCTCTTAGCCAGCATGCAAGGCTACAACCCCTCTACCGCCATCGAGTTTGGCCGCAAAGTTTTGTACTCTACAGAGCGCCCCACGTTCGCCGAGCTGGAAGCGTATGTCAAGAAAAAGTAAGCGCGGAGACGCCTGAGCATGGCTGGAGACGCCAAGAAGCTACAGCCCATCATCATCAAGCGGGTCAAGAAGGGCGGCCACGCTGCGCACGGCGGTGCCTGGAAGATTGCCTACGCCGACTTTGTGACCGCCATGATGGCGTTCTTCTTGCTGATGTGGCTGCTGGGCAGCACCTCAGAAGGCGACAAAAAAGGTATTTCCGACTACTTCCAGTCCCCCCTGAAAGTGGCGATGCAAGGCGGTGCGGGTGCGGGTGCCAGCAACAGCGTCATCACTGGCGGCGGCAACGACCTGACGCAGCAGGCTGGCCAATCGCGCCGCGGCGACGGTGAGGAGAAGTCCGCAAAGAAAATGTCTGGCGACCAAGCCAAGGTGGAACGCGCCAAGAAAGACGCCAAGGCCATGGCAGCCCTGGCCGCCAAGATTGCGACCACCATCTCCAACAATCCCAAAATGGCGGAGTTCAGCTCACAGATCAAGCTCGAAATCACGCCGGACGGGCTGCAGATCCAGATTGTCGATGATCAGCGTCGCCCCATGTTTGACAGTGGCAGCGCCACCGTCAAACCATATATGCGGGACATCCTGCGCGAAATCGGCCTGACACTGACCGAAGTGGACAACAAGATCAGCCTGGACGGGCACACAGACCGCCAAGCCTACGGCAACGCCGCCCGTGGCTACAGCAACTGGGAGCTGTCGGCCGACCGCGCCAATGCATCCCGGCGCGAACTGATTGCGGCCGGCATGCCCGAAGACAAGCTGGCCCGAGTGGTGGGCATGGCGTCCAGCCTCCCGCTGGACCCGGATGACCCCTTGAGTCCAACCAACCGCCGCATCAGTATTCTGGTGATGACCAAAGAGGCGGAGGAACGTCTCCTGGGCACCAAGACGATCCCTCTGGAAACGGAGACGGAAACCGCTGGCACCGCAGCGGCCCCAGGCGCAAAATCGACCCCATAACTCTGCGAAAATTCAGTCATACTTGCAGAAATTCGAAAATCGCCCGGTAAAAGGTTATCTATGTCCAAAGAACTGCGCTTTCTCATTGTTGATGACTTCTCCACCATGCGGCGGATCGTGCGCAACCTGCTCAAAGAAAGTGGCTACTCCGATGCGGACGAAGCCGAAGACGGCGTAGCCGCTCTGCAAAAGTTGCGCAACAGCACCTTTGACTTCGTGGTCAGCGACATCAACATGCCGAATATGAACGGCTTCCAGTTGCTGGCTGAAATCAAGAAAGACGACAAGCTCAAGCACCTGCCGGTGCTGATGGTGACGGCCGAAGCCCGCAAGGAAGACATCGTGCTGGCGGCCCAGCAAGGCGCCGCCGGTTACATCGTCAAACCCTTCACCAAAGCCACCCTGGAAGACAAAGTGAACCACATCCTGGTCAAGGCAGGACTGAAGTAACCATGTCAGACGCTACCAATCCCGCGCACGCTCTCTCCACGGTTGAAGTTCACCAGCAGCTTGGCGCACTGACGCGCCAATTGCATGACTCGCTCAACGGCTTGGGGCTGGCTGAAAAGGTCAAGGACTGGGCTGGCGAACTGCCAGACGCCAAAAGCCGACTGTCATACATTGCGCGGCTGACGGGCCAGGCGGCTGAAAAAGTGCTCAACCAGGTGGATCAAGCCAAGGCACAGCACGATCATATTGCCGCCGAAACGCGTCGTATCGGCGCCTTGATCGTCAAGGACCCTGTCGCTGCCGTTGCCAAGGGTCATGTGATGAACTTCATCACGGACGTTGAACAATCGAGCAAAAAAGTGGATGACCATCTGACAGAAATCATGATGGCGCAAGACTTCCATGACCTCACAGGCCAGGTGATTGCCAAAGTGGTCAACTTGGCGGCGACGATTGAGGAGCAGCTGGTATTGCTGCTGCTGCAAACCGCGCCTGCAGAAGCCAAGGTGAGCGCTGCCACCGTTCAGGAATACACCCCCGCATTAGCTGGCCCCGTAGTGGATGGGCAGGCCAACCAGGACGTGGTCACCGACCAATCCCAGGTGGACGATTTACTGGCCAGCCTGGGCTTCTGAAGTCGTCTTGAATAAGCGGAGGATTGCCCCGCTTATCGTCCTTTAGTTTGAGAGGTCGGTTGCGACAATGGTGAGAACTAGAGAGCTTCTTCACCATGGACTCAGGCAGCCAAGATCGCAACCTACCGGCGTCAGAGCGCAAGCTCAAGAAGGCGCGCGAAGACGGCCAGGTTAGCCGCTCCGAAGACCTCTCCCACCTCGCTGTATTGGGTGCTGGTGCCATCGCGGTGCTGGTCTTGTCCCCCATTTTGTTTGACCAGCTCAAGCGCAGCATGGCGCAGCAGCTGTCCTTTGACGCCGCCATCGTCATGCGCCCGGGCACGATGCTGCAGCGCCTGAGCGATACCACGACCATCGGTGTCGCAGGGTGCGCGGCATTTGCAGCCATTGTGATGACAGCCGCGATTGTGGCCGCCGTCGCATCCGGTGGCTGGGTCAACAGCCTCAAACCCCTGATGCCCGACTTTTCACGGCTCAACCCGCTGTCCGGCTTCTCTAACCTGTTCTCCAAAAAGAAGTTGCTCACCACCGCCAAAATGGTGGTGATGACGGGGATTTTGTTTGCCATCGCCACGTCGTTTTTGACTTCTGGTTTTCAGGAAATGGCGGCGTTGCTGATGCAGCCCTCCACCGCGGCGATTGCCCACCTGACCCAATGGCTCACGGGCGGGCTTGGCTTGATGCTGTTGGTCGTTTTGTTGGCGGCCATGGCGGACGTGCCGCTACAGACCTTTCTGCACAAAGACCAGATGAAGATGTCCCACCAGGAAGTGAAGCAGGAAGGGAAAGAGTCTGACGGCAACCCCCAGATCAAAAGCAAGATCCGCCAAAAGCAGCGCGAACTGGCGCAAAAGAGCAGCGTCAACGCCGTGCCCAAGGCCGACTTTGTGGTGATGAACCCCACCCACTTTGCGGTCGCCATCCGCTACGACGAGAAATCCATGCGCGCCCCTCGCGTGATCTCTAAGGGAGCCGACCTGCTTGCCATGAAGATTCGGGATGTAGCCAAGCAAAACGCCATTCCGGTGCTGCAGTCCCCCATGCTGGCGCGTGCGCTCTATGCCAATGCCGAGCTGGACCAGGACATCCCCTCGGCCCTGTACACCGCGGTAGCGCAGGTGCTGGCCTACGTCTACCGCTTGCGCGCTGCGCTGCGCGGCGAAGGTGCCATGCCACAAGAGGTTCCGCAGCCTTTTGTGCCACCCGAGCTGGATCCTCTGTCCAAAACACTGGAGGCTGAAACGGCATGAACGCCCAAATCAAAAACCTGCAGCAATGGTTTGGCAGCAATGCCACCGTCGTGCAGGGCGCTGCCGCACCCATGCTCGTCGTGGCCATTTTGGCCATGATGGTGTTGCCATTGCCGCCCATCCTGCTGGATGCTTTCTTCACCATCAACATTGCCGTGGCACTGATGGTGATGATGGTGGCGGCTTACATGATCCGCCCGCTGGATTTCGCGGCCTTCCCTTCCGTTTTGCTGCTGACCACGTTGATGCGCCTGTCGCTGAACGTCGCATCCACACGCGTGGTCCTGCTGGAAGGTCACACCGGCGCAGGCGCTGCCGGTGCCGTGATTGAGGCGTTCGGTCACTTCCTCATTGGTGGCAACTTTGCCGTGGGTCTGATCGTGTTTGCAATCCTCGTGGTGATCAACTTTGTGGTGGTGACCAAGGGCTCCGAACGTATTGCCGAAGTGTCGGCGCGCTTCACGCTGGACGCCATGCCCGGCAAGCAGATGGCGGTGGATGCCGATCTGAACGCCGGTCTGATTGACGAGAAGGAAGCCAAGCGCCGCCGCGCGGAAATCGGCGAAGAAGCCGAATTCTTCGGCTCCATGGATGGCGCTTCCAAATTCGTTCGTGGCGATGCCGTAGCCGGTATTTTGATCCTGCTGATCAACATCTTTGGCGGCTTTGCCGTCGGTATCCTGCAGCACGACCTGACTGCCAGCCAGGCCGCCAACTCCTACATCCTGCTCGCCGTGGGTGACGCACTGGTGGCACAAATCCCCGGCCTGCTGATTTCAGTGGCCGCAGCCATGGTGGTGTCCCGCGTGGGCAAGGACAAGGACATCGGCAAGCAAATCATGGGGCAGATGTTTGTGTCTCCCCGAGTGCTGGGCATCACCGGAATCATCATGTTTGTGGTGGGCATCATTCCCAACATGCCGCATCTGGTGTTTTTGAGCATCGCGGCTGTCTTGGGTTATGGCGCTTGGGCGCTGTCCCACAAGCCCGCTCCCGTGGATCCCCAAGCCCAGGCCCCAGCCCCCGTCAACGACGGAGAGGCGTCCTGGGACGACCTGCAACCTGTGGACCAGTTGGGCCTGGAGTTGGGCTACCGTCTGATTGCCCTGGTGGACAAGACCCGCCAAGGCGACTTGCTCAATCGCATCAAGGGCGTGCGCCGCAAGTTTGCACAGGAGGTGGGCTTCCTGCCCCCCGCGGTCCACGTGCGCGACAACCTGGAACTCAAACCCAGCGCCTACCGCATCACCCTGCGTGGCGTCATCGTGGGTGAAGGGGAAGCATTCCCCGGCATGTACTTGGCCATCAACCCCGGTGGCATCACCACGCCGCTGATCGGAGCAGCCACCACCGACCCCGCGTTTGGACTTCCCGCCCACTGGATTGATGAACGGCAAAAAGAAGCGGCGCAAATGGCCGGATTTACCGTGGTTGATTCCGAGACTGTCATGGCGACCCATTTGTCACACTTGATGCAAGTCCAGGCCGCCAAGTTGCTGAGCCGGACAGAAACACAACAACTCGTGGAACACGTGGCAAAGCTGGCCCCCAAACTGATCGAAGAAGTCGTCCCCAAGATGGTCTCGGTCGCGGTTTTTCAAAAAGTGCTGCAGCTGCTGCTGGACGAATCGGTGCACATCCGCGATATCCGCACCATCATCGAATCCATTGCCGAACACGCCACCGCCACCACCGACCCGGTCGAACTGGCGCGCCGCGTCCGCGTGGCATTGTCACCGGCCATCGTGCAGCAGATTTACGGCCCCACCCGCGAACTCAACGTCATCGCCATTGACCCCAGCCTGGAACGCCTGCTGGTGCAGGCCTTGGGCAGCGCTTCGGGTCCGGCCCTGGACCCTGGTGTGGCCGACATGCTGACCCGCACGGCCGCAGAAACTGCATTGAAGCAGGAAGAAATCGGCGTACCGGCTTGCTTACTGGTGCCCGACCAGATTCGGGGCTCCATTGCACGCCTGGTACGGCGCGTTGCTCCCCGACTCCAGGTGCTGGCGCACAGCGAAATACCTGAAACCCACACCATCCGCATCGGCCCGATTTTGAGAGGCGCTACACCATGAACATCCAACGCTTTACCGCCGCCACCTCCCGCGAAGCCCTTGCCAAAGCACGCCAAGCCTTTGGCGACGGCACCCTGATCTTGTCCAACCGCCCCACCGAACATGGCGTGGAAGTGGTCGCCACCGCAGAAGACACGCTGGCCGTCTTGGACCAGAATGCAGGCGGCGCAGGCGGAAGCAAGCCCCAGAGCTCGCCCCGCAACACCGCGTCCCCCAGCTACCAAGATGTGGCAAGCCAAGTGGAAGAGGATGCCGAGCAGTTGGCGATGAGCACACTGTCATTCCAGGACTATGTGCGCGAGCGCATGGCGCGCCGCCGTCACGAGGCCACACAAGCCCAGCCCCAGACCACCATCTTGCCGCCCCCGGTGGCGCCTGAGCCTCCGCCTGCGCCCGTGCACAAGCGGATCAGCATGGACGTGGAAGTCGCACCCGCACGGCCTTTGCCTGCACGCAAGGCACCCAGCTATGCGCCCGCCCCTGCCGTGCCGCAGAACATGATGGATGAGTTGCACGCCATGAAGGAGTTGATTGAAGACCGCTTCAACACGCTGAACTGGCTGGGACAGGCGCGGCAGAACCCCATTCAGTCGAACCTGATGCTGAAGATGATTCGGGCAGGGTATTCGCCCACACTGTCGCGCACGATTCTCGAACGCATCCCTGAAGACATGGACGCGGCAGAATCGGTGCGCTGGGTCATGGATGTGCTGGAGCGCAACCTGCGCACCGATGCCAGCGGCCCGCCCCTGCACGAAGAAGGCGGTGTTTTCGCCCTGATTGGAGCCACCGGCGTAGGCAAGACCACTACCGCCGCCAAACTGGCAGGCCAATGCGCCCGCGCCCACGGCCCAGCCAGCGTGGGCCTGATCACCCTGGACACATACCGTGTAGGGGCCCATGAGCAACTGCGTGCCTACGGAAAGATGTTGGGCGTGGTGGCCCACCTGGCGCATGACAAGGCAGCTCTGCAAGACCTGCTGGGTCTGCTGGCCAACAAGAAAATGGTGCTGATTGACACGACCGGCATTGCACCACGCGACCCGCGCAAGCGCGAGCTGATGGAACTGCTGGATCTGCCCAAAATCAAACGCCTCTTGGTGCTCAATGCAGGCGGCCATGGGGACACCCTGGACGAGGCCGTGGCCTGCTTCAAGACCCCCACCACGCTGCAAGCCATACTGTCCAAGACCGACGAGGCCGTCAAACTTGGCCCCGCCCTCGATGCCGTCATTCGCCACCAGTTGGTGCTGCGCGGCGTCACCAACGGCCAGCGCGTGCCCGAAGACTGGGAACCAGCCGTGGCCGCCAAGCTGGTGCGCCTGTCCATGCGCACTGCGGGTGTATCGGCCTACGACCCCAAGGCCAGCGACCTGGGGTTCTTCTTCAGCCACTCCAGCAACGCGGCCGCTGGCCAGGGGCGCCTGGATGCTTGATCACCCGATCAACCAGGCGGCAGGTCTGCTGGACCTGGCGGTGGTCCCTACACCCAAACTCATTGCCATGGTCAGCCACGGCGATGAGCAGGTGGAGCTACCCTTGCTCCTTCAGCTCTGCAACGCGTTGGTGGGGTTCGGCCACCCAGTTACCGTGCTCGACGGCACCGTGCTGGAAACCCCGGACAACCCGGGCTTGGCACAATTGTTTGATTACTCCATGGCCCCCCATCAAGTGTCAGACGCGCCCTCGTGGTCTGTTCTGCCCGCTCGGCTGGGCCTGCAAACCCTGGCCAGTGGCAGTGCCACCGGCATGCATTCCCTGGTGGATGCAGGGGGGCTATTCCCCCACGACAGTGTGGTGATTGTGTACAGCACGGCGCAAACGCTGGCCCACCTGCTGCACGGCAGCGGTGTACGCCCAGTGCTGGCCGTGTCGACGGCGAAAACCTCGCTGCTGACCAGCTACCTGGCCCTCAAACGCCTGTTGCTCAAAGGCGCACTGGAACCTACCGTTGTCAATGTGATGGACAATGTACAGGCCAAAACACCGGTGTCCGAGAACCGCATGCCCACCAGCCTGAACGACTGCGCCAAATACTTTCTGAATTACCAGGTGAACGCCCTGAATATCCCGGCCCCCACCACCGATGAGCGCCCCTCGGCCAGCATCGGCAGGCTGGTGCTGGGCCTGCTGGAAAATGCCATGGCGCTTAACAGCGGCTGGTCCGCCCCACACCGCCCCTATGCACCTACCGTGCGCCACCACTACCCCACGGGGGCACACTGATGTACTCCGCCAAAGGACAGCTGGACCGTACCGCTTTGATCAAGCAGTACCAGCCGTTGGTGCGCCGTCTGGCCCACCACATGATGGCCAAGCTGCCCGCCAGCGTGGAGGTGGATGACCTGATCCAGGTCGGACTCATCGGGCTGTCAGATGCACTCACCCGCTTTGAGGCCTCGCAGGGGGTGCAGTTCGAGACCTTTGCCACCCAACGCATTCGCGGCGCCATGCTCGACGAGCTGCGGGAAAACGACTGGATGTCGCGCGGCTCCCGCAAGAGCCAGAAGGAAATTGAAGTCGCCATGCGCAAGCTGGAGCATGTGCTCGGCCGCAGCCCCGCAGAGTCCGAAATTGCGGCAGAGCTTGGCATGGGATTGGCCGAATACCAAAGCCTGTTGGGCAAAGTACGAGGGACGCAACTGGTCTACCTCGAAGACATGACGCGGCGCAACGAGGACGACGACACCTTCCTGGACCGCCATGTCGCTGACAACGATGCCGACCCGCTGAACATGCTGCGGGACATGCGCTTGCGCCAGTCACTGGTGACTGCGATCAAAGCCCTGCCCGAACGTGAGCAGTTCATCATGAGCATGTACTACGAGCAGGACATGAACCTCAAGGAAATTGCAGCGGTACTGGAAGTGACCGAGTCACGGGTCTGTCAACTGCACAGCCAATCCATTGCGCGGCTGCGCGCCAAAATGCGATCCCACTGAAAAGCGAGATCGCATTGCCGCTCTCAGGCGGTAAAACTTTGGAAGCGCCCCGAGGCCTTGGGGCCGGCACCATAGGGGCTGGCGGCCGGGGCTCCATAGGTCTGACTTTGGGTAGCGGGCACGACCACCTGCAAAGCTTGCTCCACCAAGGCCTGCCGGCGCATCAGGCTTTCGCGCAACACCGGAAAACCTTGGCTCAGCGCCTTGGCCCTGCGCAGTTGGGTTGAGGAAATACCCGACGTTGCCGAAAAAACCTCCAGCTCACGCGCAAATTCCAGCGTCATTTGCTGTAGCTGGCTGCTCAGGGATTCAAGCTGGGACGCGTCGCCATCGCGCAAGGCGGCGGCTACAGCGCCGAACTGCTGCTCGAGCGCGTCAAACTTGGATGGGGTGGAGCCTTTAGACATTCCGAAACCTCCGCACTGTTGAAAGTGCGCAGGCCGGACTTACCGCGTGGTGCGGTTCAGCATTTCCTGCGCGTTGGAAAGAAGTTGGTCGGCAATCGCCTCGGCGTTCACCACATAGGTTCCGTCTTCGATGGCTGCCTTCACGGTGGCTACTTTCTGGGTATCCACGTCCGCATCGCTGCGTTCGGGCTTTTCCAGGGAGCGCGCCAGCGTGGACACGGTGACGGCCACACCCGCAGAGCGCGTTCCCTCGCTCGCGCTGTTGGTCGCGGCAGTGCTGGCGCTGCTGCTCTGGGCCGCTTTTTGGGCAGCACCGGACACCGTGGGCGTGACGGAAGAGGGAATATCTGAGGGTTGACCTATCTTCATGGCGTTCTCCAAAGCCGCAATAAGCACGGCCTCGTGGGATTGTTATCGGCCAGATGATGACTGACTTTAGGGTTCTTTGCACAGGAAGTTGGACTCAAAGGTCTATTTTTACTGTACGAACATCCAGCACCGTGCCAGATGCAACCCGTCCGTTGTCCATGCGCACGCGGGCTTGTTGGCCCACCACCCCGGCCGACAGGGCCTGGGCGTCGCTGGACACCTGAAAACCGGGGCCTTGGGCAACCACGCGCACCGAGGCACCCGCCTGGAACACCTGGGCCGGCTTGACCATGCCCTGACGCAGGGCTTGGCCCGCCATCAGCACGCGGGTGGTCGTTTGCCCCACCCACAGCGCGCGATCCTGCAAGACGGCATTGGGCTCATCGGCCCAGTCCACCTCGGCCTCCAGCACATCGGTATCACTCAGCACGGCACCGGGCGACACTTGGCCCTTCAACACCCAAGCCGGCCCCACGGCCTTGACGACCACGGGCAACGACACATTCCAGCGGCCAATGCCATCCGCACAGCGCAAGCCCACGCGGCTACGGCCCCACAGCCTGGCACCCGGCGGGACATAGGGCTCCACATTGCCACACACCGCCAGATGCAAACGGCTGTCCAACGCCCCCACGGTCGACTCCATGCGCAGACCAGGGTTCTCCGCGTTGGTTTTCGCCACCGTGTCGCGCACCCAGCGCTGCGCCAGCGCC
This sequence comes from Rhodoferax sp. GW821-FHT09E07, assembly GCF_059416145.1. NCBI lineage: Bacteria > Pseudomonadati > Pseudomonadota > Betaproteobacteria > Burkholderiales > Comamonadaceae > Rhodoferax > Rhodoferax sp. GW821-FHT09E07. The sequence continues at coordinate 75,859 of NZ_JBWKOP010000010.1, forward strand.
TGCAAATCGCCCAGCGCCATCTCCTGGGCCCAAGCCGCTGGCGCTGCCACCAGCACGGCCAGCACCACACCGCCGCGCAGCCAGCGGGGCAGCAGATGCGTGAATCGCAAGCACGGGGACATGGCGGCACTCCTAAGTTGCCACAACTATAGGCAGCCCCTGCTCGGCGCAAACCCGCCAAATGCAGGCCAAACCCCCCGCTATTCCTCCGCTAGGAAATTAAAGCTTTTCCCATAATTGCCGCACGCCCCCATCCCGCCCCCTCCGTCTGGACCGGGCGCACTTAGCCGAGGTAGCCCATGTTTGCCAATTTGACCAACGCCCTGGACTTTCAAGCGAAAGCTTTGGTGCTGCGCGCCGAGCGTCAACGCGTCATTGCCAGCAACATCGCCAACGCCGACACGCCCGGTTACTCGGGGCGCGATGTCAATTTCAAGCAGGCCATGAGCGAAGCCCTGGGGGACAAGGCCATTTCCCTGTCCACCAGCAGCAGCGCAGGCATGGCCAGTGATGGCACGACCAATGCCCGCCACATTCCCTTGCCCAGCGCCAATGGCAGCAGCACGCTGGGGGACTCCAAGCTGGACTACACCGTGCAATCGCAGCCCGCCATGGACGGCAACAGTGTGGACCTGGACCGCGAGCGCGCCAACTTTGTGGACAACTCGGTGCGCTATGAAGCCACCCTTCGGTTCATTAACGGCTCTTCCAAAACAATCTTGAGTGCCATCCAGGGCCAGTAGGCCCTGACCACGACTGAGGAGACCCACGATGTCCATGTTTTCCATCTTCAACGTATCTGGCAGCGCGGTCAGCGCCCAGTCGCAGCGCCTCAACGTGGTCGCCAGCAACTTGGCCAACGCCGACGCCGTAGCCGGCCCCGATGGCCAGGGCTACAAAGCGCGCCAAGTGGTCTTTGAGACCGTGCCGATGGGGTCGGACGCGTCGTCCGGCGTCAAAGTCAGCTCCATCCGCGAGAGCAACGACCCGCTCAAGCGCGTGCACAACCCGACGCACCCATCCGCTGATGCCGACGGCTACGTCACCCAATCCAACGTGAATCCGGTGGAGGAGATGGTGAACATGATCTCGGCCTCGCGGTCTTACCAAAACAACGTGGAAGTCATGAACACAGCCAAGACGCTGCTGCTCAAGACGCTCCAAATGGGTCAATAACCTCAGAGGCACACACCATGGTCTCCAGCGTCAGCAACACCAGTTCGTCCAGCACATCCACCACGGGCAGCTCGCAAACCAGCGCGCAGGCCCAGACCGACCGTTTCCTCAAACTCCTGGTGGCCCAGCTCAACAACCAGGACCCCATGAACCCCATGGACAACGCCCAGATGACCAGCCAGATGGCGCAGATCAACACGGTGTCGGGCATCCAGGAGCTCAACGAGACCATGAAGTCCATGGCCACCCAGTTCTCCTCCATGCAGGTGCTGCAGGGCGCGTCCATGGTCGGCCGCGAGGTGCTGACCGAGGGCAACGCCATGTCCATCAAGAGCGGTGTGGGCAAGGGCAGCCTGAACCTCGCGGGCGAAGCCGACAAGGTGACCGTGCAGGTGCAAACCCCGGGTGGCCAGGTGCTGGGCACTGTCAACCTGGGTGCGCAGACCCAAGGCCGCCACGACTTCGAGTGGGACGCCAGTAGCTACACCGGCACCACCACACCCATCTTCAAGGTGACCGCCTCGCTAAGCGGCAAGACCGTGGACGTGACCCCGCTCACGCGCGGCACCATCGAGTCGGTCAGCACCGGCACCGGTGGTCTGAACCTCAGCCTCCAGAGCGGCGCCACCGTTGCGTACGACGCCATCAAAGTCATCCTCTAATCCGCCACCCACAAGGACCACGCCATGAGCTTTCAAACAGGCCTCTCCGGGCTCAATGTATCGAGCAAGAGCCTCGACGTCATTGGCAACAATATTGCCAACTCCAGCACCGTGGGGTTCAAGTCGTCACGCAATGAGTTTTCCGAGCTGGTAGCAGGTTCGCTGGGCACGGGCGGAGGCAACGCAGCCGGCATTGGCGCGGCCACAGCGGCGATTGCCCAGCAGTTCTCCCAGGGCAACATCAACATCACTGGCAACAGCCTGGACGTGGGGATCAACGGTGGCGGCTTCTTCCAGGTCACCAAGACCGACGGAACCATTGCCTACACCCGCGACGGTGAGTTCAAGCTGGACAAAAACGGCAACATCCTGACCAACACCGGTTCCTTCCTGATGGGCTACCCCACCGACAACACCGGGACCGCCACCAGCATCACCCCCCAAAAGCTAGTGCTGCCCACCGGCGCTCCGATCCCCGCCAAGGCCACCGCCGCCATTTCCGCCGAATTCAACCTGGACGCCCGGGCCAAGGACGCGACCCAAGCCACGGCCGCCGGCATCACCCCCTCGCCCCGCGCCACCTACGGCACCTCCATCAGCGTGTACGACGCACAGGGCGTGCCGTCGTCGGCCAACCTGTATTTCCAGAAGACCGACACGGTGGCCAACTCCTGGGACGTCTACACCGACCTGACCAGCACCACCCCCATTGGCACGATCACCTTCGACGCCACCGGCAAGGTGAACGGCCCCGCAGGCCTCACCCTGACCATTCCCGGCGGCACCATCACCTCCAACAACCCCAACGAGGCCACCGGCAAGATCCCGGGCACCATCACGGTCGACATCAAGGGCGTCACCCAGTTTGGCGCCGCCTACAGCGTGACCGCGCTCTCGCAGGATGGCTATGCCGCGGGTGAGTTCACCAGCCTGGCCATTGACGGCAAAGGCGTCATCAGCACCAGCTACTCCAACGGCCAGACCCTGAAGACCGGCGGCATGCTGGCGCTGGGCGACTTCCGCAACCTGCAGGGCTTGGCGCCAGTGGGCGGTGGCGAGTACCTGGAAACTTTCAAATCCGGCCCCGTCGTTCTGGGCAAGCCGGGGATCGGCAAGTTTGGTGAAACGCGTGCCGGTTCCATCGAGGAATCCAACGTGGACATTACGGCCGAGCTGGTCAACATGATGACTGCACAACGCAACTACCAGGCCAACGCCCAGACCATCAAGACGCAGGACCAGGTAATGTCCACCCTGGTCAACCTGCGCTAACCGAGGCTAGCCCGCCATGGACCGTCTGATCTACACCGCCATGACCGGCGCCAATGCGGCTGCCAGCCGCCAGGCCGTCCTGTCCAACAACCTGGCCAACGTGTCCACCAACGGCTTTCGCGCCCAACTGGCCACGTACCGCGCCGTCCCCCTGCGCGGCGAAGGCGCCACCACCCGCGTGTTTGCGGTGGAGGCCACGGCGGGTCACCTGAACACCCCCGGCCCTGCCCAGCGCACGGGCCGCAGCCTGGACGCCATGGCCATGGGCGACGCCTGGTTTGCCGTCCAGGGCCTGGACGGCAACGAGGCCTACACCCGCAACGGAAACTTTGAAGTGGCCACTGACGGCACCTTGACCACCGGCAATGGCCGCCAGGTCCTGTCCAGCGACGGCGGGGCCATCACTTCGCCTGCAGGCGCCGAACTCACCATCAGCCCCGACGGCAACATCAGCGCCAAGGTGGGCGGCCAGCCCGCCAACGTGATCGGCCGGCTCAAGCTGGCTGTGCCCACGGCCGACGACCCGCTCAAGCGCGGTGACGACGGCCTGTTCCGCACCCTGTCGGGTGACCCCATGAACAACGAGGACACGGCGCGCGTACAAGTGGGCGTACTCGAAGGCTCCAACGTCAATGCCATCGAATCCATGGTCGGCATGATCCAGACCGCGCGCCAGTTCGAAGCGCAGATGCGCTTGCTGCAGACCGCCGAATCCAACGACCGCTCGGCCGGTCAATTGTTAGGCCTGCAAGGCTAAAGGAACACCGCCATGATCAACTCCCTCTGGATCTCCAAGACCGGCATGGAAGCCCAGCAAATGCAGCTGGACGTGATTTCCAACAACCTGGCCAACGTCTCTACCAACGGCTTCAAGAAAGCCCATGCGGTGTTTGAAGACCTGATGTACCAGAACCTCCGCCAGGTGGGCTCCAACAGTTCGGAACAGTCCACCCTGCCCACGGGCCTGCAGGTGGGCCTGGGCGTGCGCACCGTGGCCACCAGCCGCACCTTCTCGCAGGGCAACCTGCAACAGACCAACAACAACCTGGATGTCGCCATCCAGGGCAACGGCTTCTTCCAGGTGACCATGCCTGACGGCACCACCGGCTACACCCGCGACGGCGCCTTCCAGCTGGACAACCAGGGCCGCGTGGTCACCTCGTCCGGGCTGCTGGTGCAAGGCGGCATCACCGTGCCGGCCAACGCCACCAATTTGTCGATCGCCCAGGACGGCACCGTGTCCGCCACCGTGCCGGGCACCACCACACCGCAGACCGTGGGCACCATCACCACGGCCAGCTTCATCAACCCAGCCGGTCTGGAACCCAAGGGACAGAACGTGTACCAGGAGACCGCAGCCTCGGGCCAGCCCAATGCAGGTGTACCAGGCTCCAACGGTCTGGGCGCTGTGATGCAGGGCTTTGTGGAAACCTCCAACGTCAACGTGGTGCAGGAGCTGGTGACCATGATCCAGACCCAGCGCGCCTATGAAATGAACTCCAAGGCCATCCAGACCTCGGACCAGATGCTGCAAAAATTAGGGCAGCTGTGAGGTCTGCTATGAAAAAAGTAGCTACTTACGCATATTCCACGGGGGCCAGAGGCAGTTTTTATGCTGCACTGGCCGGCACCCTGTGGCTGGCAGGCTGCAGCGCGCTGCCGCCCAAGGCCGTGGTGGACTTTGCCGAAGTCAAACCCGAGCTGGGAGCCGCCACCAATGCCGCGCCCGCCAGGCCGGCCAACGGCAGCCTGTTCCACCTGGCCACCTACCGACCCGCGTTTGAAGACAGCCGCGCCCGTGCGCTGGGTGACATTGTCACCATCCAGATCGTCGAAAGCCTGACGGCGAGCCAGGTGTCCAAATCCACGGTGAACCGCAACACATCCGCCAGCAACGCCATCACGCCGCCCCTGCCCGGCGTGATTGGTGTGGACATGAAAAACCTGGAGATGAGTGTCAAGACCGACAACGACTTCAGCGGCAAGGGCGGCACGGAAGCCGCCAACACCTTCAGCGGCTCCATCTCGACCACCGTCGTCGAAGTGCTGCCCAACGGCAACCTGGTGGTAGCCGGCGAGAAGCAGATCGGCGTGAACCAGAACGTGGACGTGATGCGCTTTACCGGCACAGTCAACCCGCGCATGCTGCAACCCAACAATGTGATCAGCTCGCTGCAGGTCGCCAACGTGCGCGTGGAGTCCAAGGGCCGCGGCGCCCAAGGCGAAGCCCAGACAGTTGGCTGGTTATCGCGCTTCTTTTTGAGCTTTAACCCCTTCTAAAGTTCTCCAGAATAGTGCCGAGGGGTAATAGGTCCAGTCGGACCGTCCCCGTTACCGACTCTGCACATGACACACTGGAACCACGCTGTAACACCCCGAGGCCGTCCCTGGCTAGGCGGTTTGTGCCTGGCGCTCCTGATGGCAGCCAGCGGCACCGCTCTGTCGGCCACCCGCATCAAGGAAGTCGCCGCCATTGAAGGCGTGCGCAGCAACCAGTTGACCGGCTTTGGCCTGGTCGTGGGCCTGGACGGCACCGGCGACCAGACCACCCAGATGCCCTACACCTCGCAGGGCTTGGCCAATTACATGAAACAGCTGGGCTTGACCCTGCCCGCCGCCCAGGTGGCGCAGCTGCAGATGAAAAACGTGGCCGCTGTGCTGGTTACCGCCCAGCTTCCCGCCTTTGCCCGGCCCGGCCAGTCCCTGGACATCAACGTCTCGTCGCTCGGCAACGCCAAGTCGCTCAAGGGCGGCACGCTGATTTCCACCCCGCTCAAGGGCGTGGACGGTGAGGTCTACGCGCTGGCCCAGGGCAACCTGATTGTGGCGGGTGCCGGCGCTGCCGCGGGTGGCAGCAAGGTCACCGTCAACCACCTCAGCGTGGGCCGCATTCCGGATGGTGCGCAGGTGGAGCGTGCCGTGCCCACCACGCTGCAGGAAGGCGACAGCATCAGCCTGAGCCTCAATTCGTCCGACTTTCAAACCGCACGCAAAGTGGCCCAGGCCATCAACCGCAAATTTGGCTCCGGCATTGCCCAGGCTCAGGACGGTCGCACGGTGCAGGTCAAGGCCCCCGGCAACCCCAACGACCGCGTGAACTTCATCGCCGAGATGGAAGAACTGCCCATCGAGTCTTCTGTGGCCGCGGCCAAGGTCATCATCAACTCGCGCACCGGCTCCATCGTGCTCAACCAGGCGGTCACCCTGGGCCCCTGCGCCATCGCGCACGGCAACCTGTCCATCAGCATCTCCAGCACACCGGTAGTGAGCCAGCCTGGCGCTTTGTCAGGCGGGCAGACCGTGGTCACTGAAAAAGCCAACATCGACATCAAATCCGAGCCGGGCAAGCTGATCCAGATTCCCGCAGCCGCCCAACTCACCGATGTGGTGAAGGCCCTGAATTCGCTGGGCGCCACCCCACAAGACCTGTTGGCCATCTTGCAGGCCATCAAGTCGGCAGGTGCCCTGAATGCGGAGTTGGAGGTGATCTGAGATGAGCTACGGATCCATTTACGGCACCTCCTCACTGTCCAGCTCCCAGAGCCTGGCGGCCGACTCCCAGTCGCTCAGCAGCCTGAAACTCGATGCAGGCAAGGCCACGCCCGAGACCATCAAGGAAACGGCCAAACAGTTCGAGTCCCTGTTCATGCGCGAGCTGGTAAAAAGCATGCGGGACGCCAGCAACACCATGAAATCCGGCATGCTGGACAACCCCGGCACAGACCTGGGCGCTGACCTGTTGGACCAGCAGTTCGCGGTGCAGATGTCCGGCCAGCCCGGCGGCCTGTCGGACATGATCTCCCAGCAGCTGGCCCGCCAGATGGGCGTGACCATGCCCGGTACCACGCCTGCGCCGACGGCGGGCACTGAACCCGCCAAGACCAAGCCCGACCTGGGCATGGACGCCAAGATCACACCGGTCAAGACCAAGCGCGCGCCCACCGAAACCCAGGCCGACTTTGTCAAGAAACATTCGGATGTGGCCAGCCAGGTGGAGAAGGCCACCGGCATTCCTGCCAGCTACATGCTGGGCCAGGCCGGCCACGAGACCGGCTGGGGCAGCCACCAGATCAAGGTCAAGGGCGGCGGCAACTCTTTCAACCTGTTTGGCATCAAGGCCGGCGCCGGCTGGACCGGCAAGGTGGCCGAGGTCACCACCACCGAATACGTGGGCGGTGTGGCACAAAAGCAGGTCGCCAAATTCCGCGCCTACGACTCCTATGAAGACTCCTTCAAGGACTACGCGCGCATGATCACGGAAAGCCCCCGCTACGCCAAGGCCCGCGAGCAGACCACGTCCGCCCACGCGTTTGCCAGCGGCCTGCAAAAAGCAGGTTATGCCACCGACCCCGAGTACGCCGCCAAGTTGAGCCGCGCCATCAACACCACGCTGCAGTTGCGCCGCGTGCAGGTGTAAACGGAGACCACCATGGGCATTCTGAACATCGGCGCGCAGGCCCTGCAAGCCAACCTGGTGGCACTGCAAACCACGGGCAACAACATTGCCAACGTGAATACCGCAGGGTATTCGCGCCAAAAGGTGGTGCTGCAGACCGTGGCAGGCCAGTTCACCGGCGGTGGCTACCTCGGCAAGGGTGTGTCGATCCAGACCATCCAGCGCAACTTTGACTCCTTCCTGAACCGCCAAAGCACACTGGCCGCCACCACACAGTCTGCCGACGTCACCCGCGCCAACTACCTGACGCAGCTGACCAACATCTTCCAGGGCGGTACCGATGGTGTGGGTGCCAGCATCAACGACATGCTGAACGCCTTCTCCGACGTGGCCAGCGCCCCCACCGATCTGACCGCGCGCACGGTGGCGCTGACGCGTGTGGACGAGACTGCCCGGCGCCTGCGCTCTGCATCGCAAAGCCTGGACGACCTGCAAAGCGGCATTGCCCAGTCCATCAGCGAAAAGGTCACCGCCGTCAACACCCTGGCACACAACATTGCCGATGTGAACGAGCAGATCTCGCGCGCGCAAGGCAATGGCCAGCCGCCCAACGACCTGCTGGACCGGCGCGACCAGCTGATCCGCGACCTGAACCAGTACGTGCAGACCACCTCCATCCCGGCGGACGATGGCACGGTAGGCGTTTTCATTGGCGGCAGCCAGGCGCTGGTGCTGGGGACCGAGGTGGCACCGGTCTCCATCGTGCCCGACGACTTCGGCGACACGCTGAAAAGCCGGCTGGCCATCACGCGCAACGGCAACTCCATGATGCTGGACGAAAACACCCTGGGGGGTGGTGAGGTGTCGGGCCTGCTGCGCTTTCAGAACAACGACCTGGCCGAAGGCCGCAACCTGCTGGGCCGCCTGACCATGGGCATCACCACGGCCATGAACGACCAGCACAAGCTGGGCCTGGACCTGGACGGCAATGTGGGCGGCAACCTCTTCACCCCCACCACCTTCGGCACCTCCAACATCTACCAGGCCACCGGGCAAACCTCCGCGGCCAGCATGAGTCTGTCGATCGCCGATGTCACCAAGCTGGAAGCCTCCGACTACGAGATCAATTTCACCACTCCGCCCAACGCATCGGTGAAGCGCATGAGCGACGGGTTGGTGCGCAACGTGGACCTGAGCAGCCCGGTGACGCTGGACGGTCTGACCATCACCACCACCGGCGCGGCGGGCGCTGCTGCGGGCGACCGCTTTTTGCTCAAGCCCTACAGCACCTCGGCCAGCAATGTGGCGCGTGAATTCTCTACCCCGCGCGCGCTGGCTGTGGCCGCCCCGCTGGCCGCCAAGCTCACTCCCACCAACACGGGCTCGCTGGCGCTGTCCAGCCTGAGCGCCAAGACGTTGGCCACCACCGCGGCCACCGTGCCACAGCCCAGCTACACCGTGACCTTCACCAATGGCGCGGGCGGCACCACCTATGACATCGTGGACAACACCGGCCTGACTGCGGGCGTGACCGGCCAGCCCTACGTGTCGGGCCAGGCCATCAACTACACACCGGCCGGCTTTCCAGGCTTTTCGCTCACGCTGACCGGCATGCCCGCCACCAATGACACCGTGAACATCGGGCAAAACGCTTTTGCCGCCACCAGCGGCGGCAACGCCAGCGCCATGATGGACCTGCGCGACAAGCCCATGTTCGACGGTGCCGCGCTGACCGATGGCTACGCGGGCCTGATCTCGCAAATCGGCATCCGCTCGCAAAGCGCCAACTACTCGGCCCAGGTGTCCAGCAACATCGCCGCCAACGCCGAGAAAGACCGCTCCGGCGTGTCAGGCGTGAACCTGGACGAGGAGGCCGCCAAGCTGCTGCAGTACCAGCAGGCCTACCAGGCCTCGGCGAAGATGATCCAGATCGCACAAAGCATTTTTGACACCCTGATTCAAGGGCTTTCCCGGTAGCCGCTAGGCCACCGATGCTCGGAGAACACGCATGACCGCCACCGCCTTCACCCGGCTCGGGTCCGCCAACGCCTACGACAACACCCTGCGCAACCTGCAATCCCGCCAGACCACCCTGGCCAGCCTGCAGGAGAACCTGACCTCAGGCAAGAAGATCAACAACGCCAGCGACGACCCCACCGGCGCCGCCCAGGCCGAGCGCGCCATGAATCGCATTGCCCGCATTGCTACCGACCAGCGTGCGCTTGAAGCACAACGCAACGCCATTGCCTCGGCCGAGAGCACGCTGGGCAACATCACCGATGCCCTGCAGAATTTCCGCGAACTGGTGGTCACCGCCGGTAACGGCGCCTACACCGCATCGGAGCGATCCACCATTGCCAGCCAGTTGACCGGCATGCGCGACCAGATCCTGGCCCTGGCCAACACCAAGGACAGCAATGGCTTGCCCCTGTTCGCCGCTTTGGGCAGCGCGTTGGCCCCCTTTGTCGGGCCCCAGTCCGTCGCGCCAGACTACACCTTCAATGGCCTGCCCGGCCAGTCTTCCAGCGGCCAGTACGCCATCCCCTTCACCCTGGATGGCGAAGCGGCCTTCATGAACCAGCCCGCACGCGATGGCGTGTTCAACGTCACCGTCGGCAATGGCGCAAATGCCATCCCCACCAACCGCTCGCTGACCACCGACGGCGTGGTCGTGAGCAACAGCGCCACCGTGGCCAGCACGGCCGCGCTGGCCCAGGCCACGGCCGGCAACCCCGACTACCCCACCTACAAGGTGACCTTCACCGCGCTGGACTCCACCACCGTGCCAGGCACCACCACGGTCACCTACGACATCACCGAGACCCCGCCCGTCAGCGGCCCCAGCCCCTTGGTGTCCGGGGCCAGCGCCTCGTATGCCACCGGCAGTAACTCCAAGATCGCCATCACCGGCATCCCCGGCCTGTCATTCAACATCAACGGCATTCCACCCACCACCGACAAGGACACCGGCGCTACGGTGATCGGCAGCCCGGCCGTGGGCGACACGGTGAACGTGAGTTTCAAGCGCAGCGTGTTCAGCGTGCTGGACACGGCCATCAACGACATTGGCAAGGCCGCCAACGCCAACGCAGCCACCCAGGCCGTGGCCCAAGCCCTGCACAACATCGACACCAGCATGACCCGTATCTCCTCGGTACGTGGCCAGGCCGGCGACCTGCTGGGCCGGGCTGACCGCATTACCACGGACAACGACAAACGCAACATCGAGCAGGAAGGCAACCGCTCGCGCGCGGAAGACCTGGACATGATCAAGGGCATCTCCGACTTCCAGAACCAGCAGACCGGCTACTCTGCCGCACTGCAGTCCTACGCGCAGGTGCAGAAGCTTTCGCTGTTCAACTTCCTGGGCTAATGCCATGACACCTTCGGTGCTGGGCAGCGTGACCATGGGGTACCAGCCCCTGTGGAACCAGTGGCGCCAGCGCAGCGGGGTGCGCCTCTGGGTAGACCCCTACAGCGGCAGCGCGGTAGACGCGCAGCACCTGCTGCAGGTACTGCAGGAACTCTGGCCCGCAGGCAAGGAAACGCAGTTGCTGAGCGTGCGCACGCCGGCGCTGCTCGGCGACCTGCTGGAGCATGCGCCGCCCGGCGGCATCTGGCTGGAAGTGCCCGATGCCTGGCTGGGTGACACCCAGTTGGCCAACCAGGTGCGCCAGGCCCACCAGCGCGGACGCCGCCTGGTGTGGAGCGGCGAAGTCGGCCAGGCCGCATCGCACGCCGAGGTGCAGGGCAGCTTTCACAAAACCCTGCGCACACTGAGCCCGCAAGACGCCTTGAGCGCGCTGCGCGCTGCGCTGCGCCGCAACCAGGACGGCGGCAGCGGTGGCGCTGGTGTGGTCCCCAGCCCCGTAGTGCCTGGCGCACTGTACGAAGGCCTGGCCAGCCAGGCTTTGGTGGAACACGCACTGGACCACCAGGCCGTCTGGGGCGTGGCTGGCTGGCCCACCGAGGAAATGCTCTACGCCTACCGCTACAAGCAGATCCAGCCTGCGCGCGAGGTGATGCGCGATCTGGTGCGCGCCATCGATGCCGATGAATCACTCGAAGCGCTGGAGCGCCGCATGGGTGACGAGCCACTGCTGATCTACCGCTTTTTGCGCTTCGCCAACTCAGCCGCGCTGGCGCTGCGCAACGAAACCGCCAGCGTGCGCCAAGGCTTGCTCAACATGGGCTACAGCCGTCTGCGCGCTTGGCTCATGGAGCAGATGCCCCACGCCAGCAGCGACTCCAACCTGCAACCCATACGCGGCGCCATGGTGCTGCGCGCGCGCATCATGGAGCGCCTGGCCGACGCAGGTGCCGAAGACGAACTGCGCCGCGAGGTGTTCATGTGCGGCATCTTTTCGCAGGTGGATTTGCTGCTGGGTGAAAACCTGGGCGCCGCGCTGCACCGCTTGCCCCTGCCCGGCCGCGTGGCCTCTGCCGTGCTGGGCCAGACCGGCCCCTACGCGCCCTGGCTGCAAGTGGCCAGCGCGCTGGAGGGCAGCTCCACCAAAGTCATCCGCGATGTTTGCAAGGCCCACGAGCTGCCCGCCGACGAAGTGAACCGCGCCCTGCTGCGCTCGCTGGCTGCCTACTAATGGCTTTTAGGGCTTTATCCCTCGTGGGATATGAATAAGTTGCTCCTAAAACAGGAGCAGACAGCGACACTCAATCCGGCAACTTGTTCCGTGCAGCGGGTACCCGCACCGCCATTTCCAGCCGCAGCATTTGCTCCAGCGCGGGGGACGGTGTGGTGGGGTCGGGCTGGTTCACCACGCCCCACACGTTGCGGATGATTTGCATGGGCGTGACCAAAAAGCCCCAGGGGAAGCCCCACCAGCCCAGCACGACCGAGAACACCGTGTCGCCGATCTTGCGCTTGGTGCCGCAGCCCTGGCAGCAAACGGCAGGCCTACTGGACCACGAGGTCATGAACAGCACAGACCACACGCGGTAGGAGGTGTGCACATCCACTGGGCCGTCGCCTTGGCACGCGGGACACTGGCCGCGGTGCACTTGGGCCACGTACTGGTCGACTTCGGGCTGGGGCAGCGCCCGCGCCGTGAGGGCCAGCGCGCCGCGCTGCATGCAGGTGGCATTGCAAAAACGCAGGTCGCCCTGCCGTTTGCCGCCCAGAAGAATCGTAGTGTTGCAGTACGCGCACGACGCCATGAAACAGTCTCCCTAAAGCTGATGTGTTTGTTGTGATGGGCGCTGCGAGCGCCCTGGGCCGTCTTACCGGCTGCGGGGTCAGCGAAACACCGGCCGGAAGAACGTGCGCTCGTAGCTCACGATGCAGCGCGTCTCTTCTGCGTAGCGAAACGCGGCCTGGCACTCGGCGTCGTTGAACGACTGCTGGCGGTAAGTCTCGTACGCGGCCAGGCTGGGAAAGCTGAACATCGCCAAGGCGATGTTGTTGGCGCCCTCGGACGGCATGAAGTAACCGTGGTGCTGACCGCCAAAGCGCTCCACCAGCGGAATCCACAGCTTGCCGTAGTGCTCGAACTCGGCGAGCTTGAAGGGGTCGATCACGTAGCGCAAATAGCAGGTCACCATTTCTGTCTCCTCAGGGTGGGTCGTGTCAACACGGCGGCCTTGGCCTGCGGCGCATCGTGCAGGAGGCTGCCGGGAGCAATCGCTCAATCAGTTCTTTTCCCACCAATCCTGGGCTTTGGCCCGGTCAAACGGAGGAAAAATAGCCTTGGTGATCGCCACGTTGGCCAGCGCCGGAAATTTTTTCCGGAATGCAGGCTCGTCCACCGCAAACTCATCGGTAATGCTGATGTCGAAAGTGCCACCGGAGGCGCCCGCGATCGCCTGGTCCAGCAACGGAATGCTGGAACCAGCCTTGAACTCGTTGCCCTGGCGTTCACGTACCGTGGCGGTCACGTGCCCCAAGTAGTACACACCATTGCCTTTGACTTCCAGGCTGGAATGCAGAGGCGCAAAGAAGAACCCATTCACGGGGAACGAACTCGCAATGCTGCTCAGTCCACGGATTTCATACTGGCCCGGCGCCAGCTCCATGCGCATGAGGTAGCTATTGCCGGCGGCATTTTTTTCATCGCGCCCTTTGTCACCCATGGTGAAGTTCAGTCGATCGTCAGAGTCCTTGGCATTGGGTTTTTCCACGTGAACAACGATCAACTTGGGCTGGTACGAAGCTTTGTAGTTGTTTTTGATGGTGGCTGTCATCAGGTACACCGGCTTGCTGCTTTCTGTCAGGCGGTCGGCATCATTCTCAAATGCCATCTTGTTCCGGGTGGCACACCCGGTCAACGCGAGGGTGGCGGCAAGCAGTGCAGTAGTGAAAAAACGTGTATTCATGAAAACGGAAAGTAGATGATGAATTGGCAGAGAGAAAAACCTCCTGCCACATTCCCCGCATGCACGAGGAAAACATGTCCAGAGATGGCCGCCCTTGTTGGCGACTAAAGGCAGCGCGGATTCTGACCGGGAACGCACCACTTCCGCATCCCCCAAACGGGTGAATCTATGGCCTCGTTCCCGTCTTGCCCAGCTGCTCATCCCGCAACCGCGCAAACGTCTTCCAGAACTGCGCCTCTTGCGTGCTCGCAAAGTTGATACGCATCAGGCTGCTGGGCGTGCGCTGGGCGTGGAACAGCGCGCCGGGCGCCAGCAGGTAGCCCTCGTCCAGCATGCGCTGGCTCAGGGCGTCGGTATCCACCCCCGTTTCCACCCAGCCAAACAGGCCTACGGGGTCGGAGGCGAAGGTGCAGCCATGCGCCAGCGCCAGCTTCACACTGCGGGCGCGGGCGCCGTCCAACTGGGTACGAATACGCTCGGCGTGGCGGCGCAACTGGCCCTGGTCGATGCACCAGGCCAGCGCCTTCTCGAGAAGCGCCGGCGTGGTCAATGTGGACAGCAGTTTGGTGTCAAGCAGGCGTTCAGCCAGATCCTTGGGCGCGGCCATGTAGCCCACGCGCCAGTTGGGCGCCAGGATCTTGGCAAAGCCACCCACATAGATGGTGCGCTGCAGGCCGTCCAGCGCGCACAGGCGCGTGGAATGTTCGGGCGCAAAGTGGCTGTAGGTGTCGTCTTCGACGATATGAAAGTCGTGCTGGTTGGCCAGCTGCAGAATGCGGTAGGCGCTGCTGGGCGAGAGGCAAAAGCCGGTCGGGTTGTGGAACACGCTCACACTGACAAACAGCTTGGGCCTGTGCGCCTCGCAGTAGCGCGCCATCACCTCCAGGTCCGGCCCCTCGGCGCGGCGCGGCACCGGCAGAATGCGCATGCCCAGCGAATCCAGCCGGGCAAATTCGATGGCCCAACCGGGCTCCTCCACCATCACATAGTCGCCCGCACGCAGCAACGTGCGACTCACCACATCCAGCGCATTGGTGGCGCCCACGGTGGTGATGATTTGCTCAGGCGCAGCCTGTATCGACAGGCCAGCCAGTTTGGTGGACAGCGCCCGACGCAGCCCCGTGTCGCCCGCCGGCTCGCCGTACTGCAGCGAGAACGCGTTGAGCGCCTCCACACTGCAGCTGCGGCGCACGGCCGTGGCCAGAAACGTGGACTGCAACCACTCCTTGGGTAGCACCCCCATGCCAGGCTGGGGCTTGTTGCTCACGCCCTTGAACATGCCGCGGATCAGGGCTGTGGCGTTCAGCGGCGCATAGCGCTGGGGCACGGTGAGCATCAGGTTGGCCACACCATGCGCTCCTGATTCAATAGCAGCATGCGCACTGCCCACGGGGACACTGGGCAGTTCACGCACATAGAACCCGCGGTTCTTGCGTGCCTCCACCAGGCCCTGGGCCAGCAGCTGGTCGTACGCCCCCACCACCGTGGACGGGCTCACACCCTGCTGCTGCGCACACAGGCGCACGGAGGGCAGGCGTGCACCGGGCGCCAACAAGCGGTCGCGGATGCGCTGGGCAAACAACGCAGCCAGCTGTTCAGCCAGGCTTTGGGCAGCGGTTTTCATGAGCATGGCGGGTGTCCTGGATCGGTCCTGTGTTGGCGGCAGCAGCAATACAGTTTCACTTCTGTCCACATAAACTGTACTGCAAGTGTGCTGTTTTTCAAAGTACATTGAGTCTCATGCTGAACCCGTTTGCCCCTGCCGAATTCACCGCGTTGCTGCTGCTCTCCACCGCGGCCAGCTTCACGCCGGGACCCAACACCACGCTGTCTACTGCCCTGGCGGCCAACCGGGGTTTGCGCGGCGCGCTGCACTTTGTGCTGGCCGTTCCGCTGGGCTGGGGTCTGCTGTTCACCCTGTGTGCTGGCGGCCTGGGTGCGCTGGTGGTGGCCTGGCCCTTACTGCGCAGTGCCATCCAGTGGCTGGGCGTGGGCTACCTGTTGTGGCTGGCCTTCAAGCTGGCAGGTGCGAGCAGCCTGGGGGAGGCAGATTCCAGCCGCCTGAACGTTACGTTCTGGCAAGGCGTGGCGCTGCAGTTTCTCAACATCAAGGCCTGGATGCTGGGCCTGACCGTCACGGCCGGCTGGCTGGCCGGGCGCGAGGACGCCCTGGCGCGCTACGCCCTCACCCTGCCGCTGATGCTGGCCTTTGGATTCTTCAGCAACCTGCTGTATGCCGCCATCGGCTCACTCTTGCGCGACTGGTTGGGCGGCCCGGTAGTGGACGGCGTGGCCACGGCACAGCGCCTGCGCTGGTTCAACCGCGGCATGTCTGCCGTACTGGTGGCCACCGCCATCTGGATGGGATCGCTATGACAACTTCCAACCTCAAAAAGGGCCTGTGGCTGGGCCTGCTCGGTATCACCATCTTCGCCATGACCCTGCCCATGACGCGGCTGGCCGTGGGCACGCCCGAAGCGCCGCTGATGTCAGGCCTGTTCATCGCCGTCGGCCGCGCCGTGGTGGCCGGCCTACTGTCGGCGCTATTCCTGTGGTGGGGCAAGGCGCCGCGGCCACCGCGTGACACCTGGGGCCCGCTGGTGCTGGTGGCGCTGGGTGTGGTGTTCGGCTTCCCCATCTTCACCTCGTTGGCCATGCGCCATGTGGAGGCGGTGCATGCCAGTGTGATGGTGGGTGTGCTGCCGCTGGCCACGGCCGTGGTGGGCGCATTGCTGAACCGCCAGCGCCCCTCCACCGGCTTCTGGGTCTGCGCGCTGGCCGGCACCGCGCTGGTGGTGGCGTTTGCGGTGCTGCGTTCCGGCCACAGCGGCATGTCCTTGCAGATGGCCGATGTGCTTCTGCTGCTGGCCATGGCCTGTGCGGCCGTGGGCTATGGGCATGGCGGGCGCTTGTCGCAGCGCATGCGCGCCGAGCACGTGATCTGCTGGGCGCTGGTGATTGCGCTGCCCATCAACCTGCCGTTGGCGGTGTGGCAGTTCCCCAGCCTAGCCCTGCCTGCCAGCGCCTGGGGTGCATTTGCCTATGTGTCGGTGTTCTCAATGTGGCTGGGCTTCTTCGCCTGGTACAAGGGCCTGGCGCTGGGCGGCACCGTGCGCGTGAGCCAGGTGCAACTGCTGCAGCCCTTCCTGGGCATGCTGTTCGCCGTGCCGCTGCTCGGTGAGCGGCTGGACGCGGTGACTGTGGGCTTTGGCGTGGCGGTGATCGCCACCGTCTTCATTGGCCGGCGCATGCCAGTGCAATCTTCTCTGAAAGCGGCCGCCGCATGAACCACGAGCTGATGATCGCCGCCGCCCTGTTCCTGGTCGTGAGCTCCATCACGCCAGGGCCCAACAACACCATGCTCATGGCCTCGGGCGTGAACTTCGGCGTGCGCCGCTCGCTGCCGCACCTGCTGGGCGTGCAGATTGGCTTCACCGTGATGCTGCTGTGTGTGGGCCTGGGCCTGCATGCCGTGCTGGACCGGTTTCCGGCGCTCTACCAACTCATGCGCTGGGGCGGTGCGGCCTACCTGCTGTGGCTGGCCTGGAAGCTGGCCACGGCCCGCCCTGCGGACGCTGACCCCACGGCCCCCTCCCCCCAGCCCCTGGGCTTCTGGGGCGCGGCCGCCTTCCAGTGGATCAACCCCAAGGCCTGGGTGATGATCGTTACTGCCATGAGCGCTTACCTGCCGCCAGACGCCAGCGTGCCCCAGGTGCTGTTGCTGGCGCTGATGTCGCTGGTGCTGGGCAGCCCCTGCTCTGCCGTTTGGGTGGGCTTTGGCCAGGCCATGCGCGGCCTGCTGCAAGACCCGTTGCGCCTGCGCATCTTCAATATCACCATGGCGCTGGCGCTGGTCGCCTCGCTCTACCCTATGCTCATGTCCTGAAAGAACATTGGAACCGCTATGACACACACCCATTGGACCCTGGCTGCGCGCGCCGCAAAGATGAACCCCTCGGTGATCCGCGAGATCCTCAAAGTCACCGAGCGCCCCGGCATCATCAGCTTTGCCGGCGGCTTGCCATCCCCCCAAACCTTCCCTGTGGCCGAGTTTGAAGCCGCGTGTGCCAAGGTGCTGAAGGACGACCCGGCGGGCGCCCTGCAATATGCCGCCTCAGAGGGCTACGGCCCGCTGCGCGAGCTGGTGGCCGAGAACCTGGGCAAGCAAAGCGCTGAAGCCGGCGTGCCCTGGAAGGTCGATCCGGCGCAGGTGCTGATCACCACCGGTTCACAACAGGGCCTGGACCTGGTCGCCAAAATCTTGATCGATGCGGGCAGCAAGGTGCTGGTGGAGTCGCCCACTTACCTGGGCGCAGTGATGGCCTTCATGCCCATGGAGCCGAACGTGGTGAGCGTGGCCACCGACGACGAAGGCGTGGACATTGCCGACTTGGCCGCCAAGTCCGACAATGCACGCCTGCTGTACGTACTGCCCAACTTTCAGAACCCCACGGGCCGCAGTATGAGCGAGGCCCGCCGCGCGGCCCTGAGCGCAGAAGCCGCCCGCAGCGGCCTGCCCCTGATGGAAGACAACCCCTACGGCGACCTGTGGTTTGACCAGGCCCCGCCCGCACCGCTGACGGCACGCAACCCCGAGGGCGGCATCTACCTGGGTTCGTTCTCCAAGGTGCTGGCGCCCGGCCTGCGCATGGGCTTCATGGTGGCCCCCAAAGCGGTACACCCCAAGCTGCTGCAGGCCAAACAGGCTGCCGACCTGCACAGCCCGGGCTTCAACCAACGCATGATTTTTGAGGTCATGCAAAACGGTTTCCTGGACCGCCATGTCCCCACCATCCGCAGCCTCTACAAGGCACAGCGTGATGCCATGCTGCAGGCCCTGGCCCACCATTTCCCCGCTGGTGCCAACCCCGACGACACGCTGACCTGGAACACCCCGGCCGGCGGCATGTTCCTGTGGGCACGCCTGCCCAAGGGCATGAACGCCGTGGACCTGCTGCCGCACGCCGTGGACAAGGGTGTGGCCTTTGTGCCCGGTGCACCGTTCTACGCCGACCACGGCGACACGCGCACCATGCGCCTGTCTTTTGTGACCCCCAGCGTGGAAGAGATCCAGCGCGGCGTGGCCGCCCTGGCCGCCGCCATTCACGCCCAAAGGAGCTGAAATGGCCGTGCATATCTGGGGGCGCCTGAGTTCGTTGAATGTGCGCAAGGTGGTGTGGGCCGCGCAGGAAACCGGCGTGGCCTTCACACGCAGCGATGCCGGCATGGCGTTTGGTGTGGTGAAGACCCCCGAGTACCTGGCCATGAACCCCAATGCCCTGGTGCCCACGCTGCAGGATGGGGACTTCACCCTGTGGGAAAGCAACACCATCGTGCGCTACCTGTGCGCCAAGTACGGCGATGCCACGCTGTACCCGCAGGACCTGGCCGCGCGCTTTGACGCCGAGCGCTGGATGGACTGGCAGCAGACCACGCTGAACCGCGACAGCGGCGGCGCCTTTGTGCAGTGGTTCCGCACGCCCGCCAACCAACGTGACGCCGCCGTGATCGCCAGATCGACCGCCGCCACCGAACCGGCTCTGGCCCAGCTCAACGACCACCTGGTCGACCGCGCCTATGTGGGCGGCGCGCACTTCAGCATGGCCGACATTCCCGTGGCCTGCGATGTGCACCGCTGGTTTGGCCTGCCCCAACCCCGGCCCGCCTGGCCCCATCTGGAGCGCTGGTTCGCCAGTATCCTCGCCCGCCCCGCCACGCGCGGCGTACTTGACCTTCCCCTGTCATAACCGTCACCCCCACCCTGCAGAAAGACCACCGTGCCCCAACAGCGCCCCTTCGCCCAAGTCGATGTGTTCACCGCCCAGCCGTATCTGGGTAACCCCCTGGCCGTGGTACTGGACGGTGCGGGACTGAGCACGGAGGCCATGCAGCGTTTCGCGCACTGGACGAATTTGAGTGAAACCACCTTTGTGTTGCCGCCCACGCCAGAAGCGGCGGCGCAGGGCGCGGACTACCAGGTGCGCATCTTCACCCCAGGGCTGGAGCTGCCGTTTGCGGGCCACCCCACGCTGGGCAGTTGCCATGCCTGGCTGGAGTCGGGGGGCAAGCCCAAAAACACAAAGCGCATCGTGCAGCAGTGTGGCGGCGGGCTGGTGCAGATTTGCCGCGACGGCACGCGCCTGGCCTTTGCTGCGCCAGCGTTTCGCAGAAAAAACCCCAGCCCCGGCATGCTGGCGCAGGTGGCTGCGGCCCTGGGCCTGAAGGCGGCGCAGATTGTGGCAGCGCAAACTTTGTGCAACGGCTCTGACTGGCTGGGCATTTTGCTGGACGACCGCCAGACCGTGCTGCAGCTGCAGCCCGACCACTTGGTACTCAAACACCTGGGCATCAAGGTGGGCGTGGCCGCACTGACTGCGGCGGACGCACTGGAGGTGCGTGCCTTTGCGCCCATGGAAGGCATTCAGGAAGACCCGGTCAGTGGCAGCCTGAACGGCAGCCTGGCCCAGTGGCTCATCGAAGACGAGTACATGCCCAAAAAGTACGTGGTGGCGCAGGGCACCTGCATCCAGCGCGAAGGCCGTGTCCATATCGAACAGGACAGCAGCGGCCAGGTCTGGGTGGGCGGCGACACCGTCACCTGCATCCGTGGCACCGCAGCCCTCTGATTTCAAACAATCCAAGTTCGGGAGCGCCCATGCGCCAACGCCTTTTCAAGCAGGTGGACGTGTTCACCGCCCAGCCCTTCCTGGGCAACCCGCTGGCCGTAGTGCTGGACGGCACGGACCTCAGCACGGAAGCCATGCAGGCCTTCGCACGCTGGACCAACCTGAGCGAGACCACCTTTCTGCTGCCGCCCAGCCCCGAGGCCGCCGCCCAAGGTGCAGACTACCGTGTGCGCATCTTCACCCCCGGTGATGAGCTGCCCTTTGCGGGCCACCCCACGCTGGGCAGCTGCCACGCCTGGCTGCAGGCGGGCGGCACGCCGCGCTCGGCCGATTTCATCGTGCAGGAGTGCACCAAGGGCCTGGTGAAACTGAAACGCGACGGCACCCGCCTGGCCTTCGCCGCACCCAGCCTGCAGCGCAGCGCGCCTGATGCCGCCCTGCTGGCACAGGTCGCCGCCGCGCTGGGTTTGCAATCCCAACAGATCCTGGCCGCGCAATGGCTCAACAACGGCCCCACCTGGCTCGGTCTGCTGCTCGACAGCATGGAGACCGTGCTGGGGCTGCAACCCGATGCCGCAGCCCTCAAAGGTTTGGTGCCCGGCGTGGGTGTAGCCGGTGTGGACACTGCGCCAACAGCTCCTGATTTGATAGTGCGCAGCAACCGTGAGGCACGGGCCTTTGGTACCCGAGATGCTGCGGCGTCCTCTGCAGACGACGACACGCCGTCCGTCGAAGTGCGCTTTTTTGCACCCGACATTGGCGTGTCGGAAGACCCGGTCACCGGCAGTTTCAACGCCAGCCTGGCGCAGTGGCTGATCGCCGATGGCATCGTCCCCACCCGCTACGTGGCCGCCCAGGGCACCTGCATAGGTCGCGCCGGGCGCGTCTATATCGAGCAAGACGCGAGCGGCCAGATTTGGGTGGGCGGTGATTCGGTGATCTGCATTGACGGCAAGGTGACGCTGTGATGCCCGCACTGGACGCCTGGCTCCACGCCCCCTTGGCAGCCCAACTCGCATTGGCCTGGACCACCTACTTGGTCGGCGCCGGCAGCCCTGGCCCCAGCAACATGGCCATCATGGGCATGGCCATGAATGCCGGACGCCGCCCCGCGCTGTGGCTGGCGGCCGGCATCTTGAGTGGCTCATGGTTCTGGGGTGTATTGGCCGCGCTGGGCATCTCGCAACTGCTGGCCAGCTTTACCGCCGGGCTTATCGCCATGAAGGTGCTGTGCGGACTCTACCTGCTGTGGCTGGCGGTCAAGTCAGCGCGCGTGGCGTGTGCGCCGCATGCCGAGTTGTCGGCCACCCAGGCAACCAATGCCACCCCGCGCCAACTCTACCTGCGGGGCCTGGGCATGCACCTGACCAATCCCAAAGCGGTCCTGGCTTGGCTGGCCACCGTCACCGTGGGCATTCCTGCCAACGCGTCGCCCCACCTGGCCTGGGTCGTCGTGGCGGGCTGCATGGCGATGGGCATCGGCATCTTCACGGGCTACGCGCTGGCATTTTCCACACCGGCCGCGCGAAGGATCTATGCCGCCTCACGTCGCTGGATGGAGGGCCTGCTGGCCGCCGTGTTCGGGCTGGCAGGGCTGCAGCTGCTGCGCACCAGCACCCATGTGCATTGAACCTTTGCCTGTCTGGAACCCCTATGTCCGCCATCGCCTTGCTCCCCACCCTGCACGACATCGAAACTGCCGCCCAGGTGGTCTACCGCGAGTTCGGCCCAACGCCGCAATACCGCTGGGGTCAGCTCACCAACTTGCTGGGCGCCACCTGCTGGGTCAAGCACGAGAACCACACACCCGTGGGCGCTTTCAAGATCCGTGGCGGCCTGACCTACTTTGACCAGCTGGCCCGGCGCGGCGCGCTGCCGTTTGAGGTCATCAGCGCCACGCGCGGCAACCACGGCCAAAGCATTGGCTGGGCGGCGCGCGCCCACGGCGTGCCCTGCACCATCGTGGTCCCGCATGGCAACTCCGTGGAAAAGAACGCCGCCATGCGCGCGCTGGGCGTCACACTCATCGAACACGGCGCGGACTTTCAGGAAAGCCGCGAGTTCGCCATGGGCCTGGCCAAAGAGCGCGGCGCCCACATGGTGCCCAGCTTCCACCCCGACCTGCTGCGCGGTGTGGCCACCTACTGGTGGGAACTGCTCAAGGCCGCACCGGACATTGACGTCATCTACGTGCCCATCGGCCAAGGCAGCGGCGCCAGTAGCGCCGTGGCCGCCAAACGGGCACTTGGTCACAAGACCCGCATCGTCGGTGTGGTCAGTGCCCACGCCACGACCTATGCGGATTCGTTGAAGGCAGGCAAGGTTGTCGAGGCACCGGTCACCACCCGGTTGGCCGACGGCATGGCCTGCCGCGTGGCCGACCCCGAGGCGCTGAACATCCTGCTGGGCGAGATCGACCACATCGTGCAGGTGACCGATGCGGAAGTGGCCCAAGCCATGCGAGATATCTTTGCCTGTACCCACAACGTGGCCGAAGGCGCAGGTGCCGCCAGCTTTGCGGCGGCCATGCAGGAACGCGACACCCTGCACGGCCAGACCGTGGGGATTACGCTGTGCGGCGGGAATGTGGATTCGGCGGTGTTTGCCGACGTGCTACAAAATCAGTAGCAGCTTGCGCTTATCTGGCGGGGGCCAGCACCACCAAAAGCCATAACCCCAGCACCGCCAGAAAGTTGATGGTGAACACCACGCCGCGCAACCGTACGTTGCGCGTCAGGATCTGCACCGCGCTGTGCAAGACGCGGCCCGCAACAAATATCCACGCCAGCCCCGCCGCCACAGTGCCTGGCTGCGTTTGCAGCAGAAGCAGACACGCCACATGGAAGAACAGCGGCCACTCAAACTGGTTGGACAGGTTCGCGCTGATGCGCGGCTCCATGTCCGCCCACGGATTGCTGCCATCCGCGCGGCGGCCCAAGCCCCACACGGCGGGCGCACGGGCGGCGGTGAGCAGGGCATAGAGGAGGGCCGCGAGGGCTACGTGCGCGGCCATGGGGAGGATCAAAGTGTTCGACATCAGCGCCTTATCAACGGAACTTATTTGAATTCGTAGTCCAACTCGTAGAAGTGCTTGCCCTCCACGATCTGGATATCCATCTGCCCCGAGATACCAGCCAATTCACCCGTTCCCGAGTCCGGCACGATCTGTACTTTCAGCGAACGCTCGCTCGCGGCCATCAGCCCCAGGTGGACCAGCGCAAAGCTGCCGCTGCGCCCCTCCAGCGTGCCCACGATGCGCTCCAGCGCCACATAGCTGGCTGATGTGGGATTTGCCGTGCGGGCCGCCAACATGTGCACGGTGCTGATGGCGCTCAAGGGGCCCGTGAAGGTTTTGGAAAAGCTGGCGCGCGACAGCGTGACGCCCTCCACCGTGTCGTACGGCGGCTCGCCCTGCATGGTGACTTCAAAGGTGCTTTTGACTTTCATGGGGAACTCTCAATAGGCATAACGGAAGTAGTGAATCTCTGGACATCAGTTCTGGCTGAGAGCCTAGCCCGGAAGGGACTGGTCCTCAGGAACACACGATCTGATTGCGGCCACGGGCTTTTGCGTCGTAGAGCGCGGCGTCAGCCCGCTGCAGGGTTTTTTCAATGGCTTCTCCGTTGCCGTAGGGGGTCACACCTATGGAGACCGTCATTTTGACGCGGTCATCCCCGACGGGCACCTCGATCTCCGCCACTTTGGCGAGAACGCGTTCCAGGCAGACTTGGCCAACCGAAATATCAGTGCCGGTCAGCAAGGCCACGAACTCCTCCCCACCCCAGCGGGCAAGCGTGTCGTTGGCGCGAAGGTTGTTTTGTACGACAGTGGAGAACACCTGCAAGGCGCGGTCTCCCATTTGGTGCCCGTATTTGTCATTGATCCGCTTGAAGTGATCGATGTCCAGCATGGCCACCAACAGCGGTGAGCCCGACCGCTGTGCACGCTGCACCTCCTCCCGCATTTTTTCCAACATAAACCGGCGGTTGACCAGGCCGGTGAGCTCGTCCCGCGTGGCAATCAGTTGTATTTGGTCAAGGGCTTCGACCAACTGGTTTTTCTGTTTGCGCATATGCGCACTCATTTGCTGCAGGCGCCAGGTCAAAAACGTGGTGGCCGACAACACGATGAAAAGAATGAAGAAATACGCCAGGAAAAGCTCGGGAGGCTCATCAGTGGACACGTAGCGTCGCGTGTACGCAGCCGCCGCACCAAACATGACCAGGGCATAGACCGCGACCAGCATCACCTGGCGCATGGATAGACCGAACATGCCGAACATCAGCACCACGGAAAGTATGGGCAGCGTCACCCCAAGGCCATGCCCAGCAACGATGAAGGCGGCGGCATTGCAGGCGATGGCGAAAAGCATTTGATAAAACGCCAGAGAGGGATCCGCCACGCGCAGAGAAAAACCGCTGCGAATCAGGACGTAGAACACCACCAAACCTGCGCTGCAGACGAGGGCCCAGGTATCCACGTCGCCCATGCCCTTGATGCCGACCATGCGCATGAAATAGAGCACACCGATGCATGCCAACATCAACATCGCCGCCAGCAAGAATTGGCTGGTGCGAATGCGCATTGGTTTTTGCTCGCCGAGCAAATAGTTCAAAGCCCGGTGAATTCGTTGGCCCATGGTCAAAATGCTCTCAAGGGTGTTCTGGAGAAAGTCTAACGCTTTGCTGCTGCCCGGGCGGCACGGGCCGCATGCACTGCTAAGGAACTCTCAGAGCCTGTCGCCGCAATTACAGGGGCTTGCAGCGGATCCGGCTTAAATTCCGGGCATGGGAAATCTCTATCTGGTACGCCACGGCCAGGCATCCTTCGGTGCTGCCGACTATGACAACCTGAGCGAACTTGGCCACCGACAGAGCGCGCGGCTGGGGGAGTACTTTGCGGGCAAAGGGTTGCAGTTTGAAGCAGTGATCGTTGGCACACTGCGCCGCCACGCGCAGACCTGGGCCGGTATTGCCAAAGGGGCGGGCTATACCCACGAAGCATTGGAGTGGCCCGGCCTGAACGAATACGACAGTGCGGCCGTGGTGCAGGCGATTCATCCGGCGCCGCTGCCCAAGGCCGACACACCCGAGATGTACCGCCACCACTTTCGCCTGCTGCGCGACGGCCTCACGCAGTGGATGAATGGCGTGGTCAGCCCCCACGGCATGCCCCACTACGATGACTTTGTGCGGGGCGTGACCAGTGCGCTGGACCATGTACGCCAGCACCACACGGGTAATGTGCTGATTGTCAGTAGCGGTGGCCCCATCTCCACCGCTATGGGCCATGTGCTGGGCACCACGCCCGAGACCACCATTGAGCTGAACCTGCGCATCCGCAATGCCTCGGTGACCGAATTTGCCTACACACCCAAGCGCCACATGCTGGTGACCTACAACACCCTGCCGCACTTGGACGACGCGCAGTACGCGGACTGGGTGACCTACTCCTGAGTCTGGCCTGCGGGGCTTGCAGCCCTGGCATCGACTGGCACGCCTTGTGCTTTGAAGCCTCTGTTGGACCTTGCAGAGGAAAACAATGCACCGATTCGGAACGAAGTGGCTCGCCCCCTTGCTGGGGATGTGTGTTTTGGCATGGAGTGCGTCCAGTTACGCCCAAGCCGCAGCCCCCGCAGGTGCGGCTTCGGATGCGCCACCGGCCGCAGTGATGGCTGCCGTCTCGGATGCTCCCGCAGCGCCTGTGGTGGCCCCTGCACCTGCCACGCCAACGCCCCCGCCTCCCCCCAGCAAACCCGGCTTGGTGGCGCAAGACAGCATCAACGGTGCCGACACGGCCTGGATGATGACCAGCACGGCCCTGGTGCTGCTGATGACGCTGCCCGGCATCGCCCTGTTTTACGGCGGCATGGTGCGCAAGAAGAGTGTGATCAACGCCATGGCCAGTGTGGTGGCCATCGCCGCCATGGTCAGCCTGTTGTGGTTTGCCCTGGGGTACTCCCTGGCCTTCACGCCGGGCAGCAGTTGGCTGGGCAGCACGGACCGGGTCTGGTTCAGTGGTCTCAACTACCTGAAAGAAGCTGGCCAGGTGGCCGTGAGCCACGTGGCGCCCAATGTGCCCGAGTCGGTCTACGCCATGTTCCAGCTCACCTTTGCCATCATCACGGCGGCACTGATTGTGGGCGCGTTTGTGGAGCGCATGCGCTTCTCGGCCATGCTGTGGTTCATTGGCCTATGGTCCATCGTGGTCTATGCGCCGATTGCCCACTGGGTGTGGGAGCCAGGCGGCTGGCTGGTGCAATTGGGCGTACTGGACTTTGCCGGTGGCTCGGTGGTGCACATCAATGCGGGCATCTCGGGCCTCGTGTGTGCCTACATGCTGGGTGCGCGCAAGGGCTATGGCAAAGAACCGTTCGAGCCCTTCAACCTGGGCCTGACCATGGCTGGCGCCGGCCTGCTGTGGGTGGGCTGGTTTGGTTTCAACGCCGGCTCGGCGGTGGCGTCGGACGGACGCGCGGGTCTGGCCATGGCGGTTACGCACATTGCGGCCTCGGCCGGCGCCATCTCTTGGATGCTGGGCGAGTGGATCATGCGCGGACGTCCTTCCCTGCTGGGCCTGTGCTCGGGCCTGGTGGCCGGGCTGGTGGCCATCACCCCTGCAGCGGGTTTTGTAACACCGCGCGACGCCGTGCTGTTTGGCCTGGTGGCGGGCTTGGCCTGTTACTGGGGTGCCACGGGGCTCAAACGCATGCTCAATGCCGACGATTCGCTGGACGTGTTTGGCGTGCACGGCATCGGCGGCATTGTGGGCTCGCTGATGACGGGCTACTTCGCCAGCAAGACCATTTCCGGCGTGAGCGGCAGCGTGGCTACGCAGGCCATTGGCGTGCTGGCAGTGCTGGCGTACAGCGGCCTCATGAGCTGGGCGCTGCTGTGGGTGACCAAAGTGATTGTGGGCTTGCGGGTGGACGACAACTCTGAACTCGTGGGCCTGGATGTCTCCCAGCACCGGGAGCACATGGGGACCTGACGGTGAAACTCAAAGGAGTGTTGCATGTTGAACAGTGAAAAGCTGGCGATTGCCGCCCATTTGCACGTGCTGTTGCGGCGCAAGACCGGCCGCGTGACTGACACCGAATGGATGGCCAGCAACACCGAGTACGCCGCAGAGATCGTGCGCTTTGCGCGCGCCAGTGCCGAGGAAGACGGCCACACCGACCTGGCCGAATGGGCGGCCAAGCTGGAATTGGCCATGGTGCCCGCGCAACCACCGCGCCCCAGCCGCGACCGGTTGTTTGGGGTGATTGGTGGCAACACCAAGCCCGCGCCCCTGCCCGGCGCATCGGACTCGCTGTTTGGCGCCACCGAGAGCGAAGCACACCGCTACGTCCGCGGCATTCGCTAGGTCGTTAACGGGCCACCCCAAAGTCCGCGCACAATGCAGCGGATGCACACCTACCGCACCACCGTTTTTCCCGCACTGGCGCTGCTACTGCTGGTCGGCGTCTCACAAGCCGCCACAAGGCCCTCACAGCCCCACAAGCTCACTAACAGCCTGGGCATGACGCTGGTACGCATTCCTGCAGGCGGCTTTCGCATGGGCAGCGACGAGTCCGTCGCCAGTTTGCAGAAGGCTTACCCGCTGGCGGAGCGCGAGCGGCTGGAGGCGCTGAAGGACGAGGGGCCGGTGCACAAGGTGCGCATCACCCACGCGTTCTACATGGGGCAGACGGAAGTGACCGTCGGACAGTTTCGGCGTTTCCTGCAGGTATCGGACTACGTGCCCGAGTCGGAGGCTGACGGCACCGGTGGCTATGGCTACAACCCCGACTACGACCCCAGCAAGAGTGCCCGGGGCGATGCCTTTGAAGGCCGCGACCCACGCTACAGCTGGCGCAACCCCGGCTTTGCGCAGGACGACCGCCATCCCGTGGTCAACATCACCTGGAACGACGCGCAGGCGCTGGCCCAGTGGCTGAGCAAAAAAGAGGGACGCCACTACCGCCTACCCACCGAGGCCGAGTGGGAATACGCGGCACGTGCAGGCACCCGTACGCGTTACCACAGCGGCGACGATCCGCTGTCGCTGCTGAAGGTGGCCAACACCTTTGATGCCAGCGCCAAACCCTATTGGCCTAGATTTGCGGCCAACGCGCTGGCGGGCGATGATGGCTTTGCCTTCACCGCCCCCGTCGCCAGCTTCAAGCCCAATGCCTTTGGCCTGTACGACATGCATGGCAATGCCTGGGAGTGGACCAATGACTGGTATGGCGAAGACTATTACGCCCACTCCCCCACCAACGATCCGCAGGGCCCCAGCGAGGGCCAGGTGTATGTGCGCCGCGGCGGCTCCTGGCACACCTGGGCGCTGTATGCACGGTCCAGCTACCGCAACTGGAACTCACCCCAGACGCGCTATACCCTGGTGGGTATGCGGCTGGTGATGGACGCGCCGAAGTAACCCCTAGTTGCGCAGCGTGTCAGCCGGCAACTGGTGAATCTCGGCCAGCGTTTGCGCCAGTGCGCGGCCCGCGGCGTCCAGCACGGCGCGGCCCTTATCGGCCGTGGCGGCCGCGGCATTGCCCACGGCACCGGCGGCGTTGTAGTCCTGGATTTGCCAGCCCAGCTTGGCGCTTTTGCCGTTGCCCAGAATGGCAAATTTCTTTGCGCGGTCTTCAGAGGTCGATGCAAAGTTCTGCGCCTGCGCCATCGCCACCTGACCGGGCGCCAGCGCCAGCATCATCGAGGTTTCGATCTCGCCCGCATGGATGCCAAAGCGGTGTTCGTGGGCGCTGAACAACGCATTCACGTCCTCGCCCGCAGGCCCCATGAGCGGAAGGCCAAACCAGTTCACGCTGTACACCAACATACCCAGCCGAGCGCGCAGGTCACGCGCCACCACATCGAGCAAGCCGACCTGACCGCCGTGGGAGTTAAGCAGCACCAGCTTCTTCACCCCCGTAGCGGCCACACTCTCGCCGAGCTCGGTCCACAGGCGTATCACGGTCTCGGCCTTGAGCGTCAACGTGCCTGGAAAACTTGCGTGTTCGGGGCTGAAGCCCACAGCCTGGGTGGGCAGAAACAAGGCGGGCACATCGGCGGGAATATGCGGTACGGTGGCCGCCACGACGCCGTCTACCAGCGCCGTGTCCACGCGCAGCGGCAGGTGCGGGCCGTGTTGCTCAGTGGCGGCCACGGGCAGCACCGCTATGGTGGCGCCCAGTTGGCCATCAGCGCGCTGCCGTGCGAAATCGCGCGTGCTCCAGTCGGCCCAAAAACGGGAAGGGTTTTGCATGCGCCTATCTTAGGCTAGGTGGCCAGCGCCTCGGGTTCCACATGGTCCAACGCCAGCACTGGCGCATGGCGCGGCAGCACCAGACTGAAAGTAGCACCCTCACCGGGGTTGCTGGCCACATGCACCGTACCGCCCAGCGAACGCGTGACCAGGTTGTACACAATATTCAGACCCAGGCCGCTGCCGCCCTGGCCCAATTTGGTGGTGAAGAAGGGGTCGAACACACGCGGCAGGTGTGCCGCTGGAATGCCCAACCCGTTGTCGCTGACCTGCAGGCGCACCGAGCCATCGGGCGTAAGGCTTGCGGCCACCTGCACACAGCCTTGGTCCACGCCGTCGAACGCGTGCAGCAAGGCGTTGTTGATCAGGTTGGTGATGACCTGGCCCAGCGGGCCGGGGTAGCTGTCCATGACGATGTCGGGTGCGATATCGCAGAGCACGCGGTGGTTGGACTTGCGGATCGTGGGGCCCAGGGTGAGCAGGATTTCGTTCACCGTGGCGTGCAGGTCAAAGGTGCGGCGGTTCAGGCTGGTTTGGTCCACCGCCACCTGCTTGAAACTGGAGACCAGCTCGGCCGCGTGCTGCAGGCCGCGCATGAGGATGCCGGCACCCTGGCGGGTGTTGCCCACAAACTCTTCCAGGCGGCTGCGCGTAAGACCCTGGGCCATGCTGTTGGAAAAGGCATTGGCATGGTCCTGCAGCGTGCTGGCCACGGTCAGGCTGTTGCCGATGGGGGTGTTGAGTTCGTGCGCAATGCCCGCCACCAGCGAACCCAGGGCTGACATTTTTTCGGCCCGCACCAGTTCGGCCTGGGCCACGGTCAGTTGGGTCAGCGTCGCCGACAGCTCCTGCGTGCGCTCTTCCACCCGGTGCTCCAGTGTGGCATTGAGCTGCAGGATGTTTTCTTCGTAGCGGTGTTTGGCGGTGATGTCGTCGAACGCCATGATGAGCACCCGGTCGCTGCCCAGTTGCACCACGCGGCCGGACAGCTCGCACAGGATGGGCTCGCGGGACTGCCCGCGCTGCATCCACGACTTGAAACCCACCAGCTCTCCGGTCGCCTGCAGAATGCGCAGCGCGTCGCGGCGCGCATCCGCGTCACGCCAGATACCGGTGTGCGCACCGTTGGACCCCACCACTTGGCTGCGGTCCAGCCCGAACACGCGCACCCAGGCGGAGTTCACATCCACGGTGAGCACATCAGGATCCACCAAGGAAACTGACATGGCAATGGGAGAGGCATCGAAAATGGCCGCGAACTTGGTTTGGCTAACGCGCAAGGCCTCTTCGGTGCGCTTGCGCTCGGCCAGCTCGGTCTGCAGGGCCACGGTCTTCTGCGCGCGCTCCGACATCAGCGCCGCTAGGTCGGTACGCATAGTATCCAGCGCATGGGCCAGCTCGCCCATTTCGTCCTGGCGCTGCCAGGCCAGTGGCTGGTCCAGCTCGCCGCGGGCCAGGCGCGAGGCGTCTTCGCGCAGCTGCAGCAACGGTTTGAGCACGCGACTATTGAACAGCGGCCAGATAAAAAGGAACGCCAGCGCCATCTGCACCAGCAGGGCCAGCATGAAGCGCATCAGGTCCTGGCGCATTTCGCGCTCAATGCGCTCGGGGCTCATTTCCACCGTGAGGCGGCCGACGCGCGCGCCGTTGTAGGAAATGTCGCGTTGGTCGGTCAGCGTGGGCACGGTGGGCACAGCGTCACTGTGCTTGCGTACAAACACGTCGCGGAATTCGTCGGTCACGGTGACACTGACCACATCGGGGTTGCGCATCACGGCGTCCACCAGCTCGCTGGCCACGCCGCGGTCCAGGTTCCACACCGCCACGGCCATGCCGCGCGAGAGCACTTCGGCGTACTGGCGCATGGGCGCCTCCACCCGCAGCTTGACCTCGGTTTCAAGTTTGCTGGTGACCTGAAAGTAGGCCAGGAACAAGGCCGGCAACAGGATCCCCAGTGCGGCCCCAAGCATCAGCGTCTGGCGCAAGGACAGACTGGGGAACTTCACCGCAAAGCCTTTTGTTTGGACCAACCTGATGCCCCCTAAAATGCAATACCACACCGCTGTGCGCAAAGTATCGTTGGGCGGCTTGGGTATGGTCAAGCAAAAGGCATACCGCTGGTGCGCCCTATGATGCCGCTATGTCCTCCCCACGCCCCCGCAATGCCACCGGCGAATCCTTCTTTACATGGGACGGCGACACGCTGGTCGTCAACATTCTGGGCAAGCCCGCGGCCAGCAAAGACGCCATCGGCAAGCCCATGGGCACCCAGCTCAAGGTCAGTGTGACGGCGGCTCCGCAGAACGGGCGGGCCACAGACCACATGGTGCGTTATCTGGCACCGCTGTTCGGTGTGGCGGTGGCAGACATCACCGTGGTGTTCGGGCGCGAGAGCATTCACAAGCAACTGCGCATCCGCGCGCCCAAAAAACTGCCTGCGGTGTTCACGCAGGCCCCTTAGCCTGCCGACCTAGAACGAGTAGCTCACCCCAAGCGCAATCACGGGCATGACCTTGAGCTGGTCGATCGCGTCCTGCATCTTGGCGCGCTGGGCGGCAATGTCCGATGCACTGGGCCCCCCGGTGGCAGTGAGGCTGGCCT
This sequence comes from Rhodoferax sp. GW821-FHT09E07, assembly GCF_059416145.1. Classification (NCBI taxonomy): domain Bacteria; kingdom Pseudomonadati; phylum Pseudomonadota; class Betaproteobacteria; order Burkholderiales; family Comamonadaceae; genus Rhodoferax; species Rhodoferax sp. GW821-FHT09E07. Next base: position 108,177 of record NZ_JBWKOP010000010.1, read on the forward strand.
TGGGGTTCTGGAACATCACGCCTGCATCCATGTTGAAACCCCAGCCTTTGGCGGCACGTGGACGAATGGAGTAGCCCAGCCCCAGATAGGGCGCCACGTCTTCGCTGAGCTTGATCTCGCCATTCACCGTGCCGTTGGTGCCGTTCACGCTGCCGGTACCGGCCACGGTGATTTTGTTGTCGTTGAAGACCAGCCCGCCGGAAAGGCGAAAGCCACCGTCCCCGGGGTACCAGTCTCCCACCAGCTGGAAGGAGCTCCAGGTCAGGTCCACGGTCAGGTTGGCGCCAGATCCGAAGTCGCCCACATTGCCCGTATAACTTTGCTTGGGCAGCCAGTTGACCTGGCCGCGCACCGCCCAGTCGGGCGTCACCGAGGCCGCGTAGCCCAAGCCCAGCCCGTTGATGCCCAGCTGGGTGTACACCGTACCGGCGTCATCGGCCTGGGAGGCCAGAGGGGCAGCAGCCAACACGAGGGCCGCAAAGCGCATTGCACGAAGGGGGGGTCATAGCAAAGTCTCCTGTGGGTGGGTTGGGGTCACGCACACGGCCCAGCCGGGGGCCGAGGGGGCTGTTATAACGCTGCACAGCCCCCAGCACAATGGGCTGCCCGGAACTTTAGTCCGCCCCGCCGCTCCCACACAGCCATGACCTCTCGCGCCTCCTTCTCACGTCGCCACTGGGCGCTCCGATTTGCTTCTGTTTTGATAGCGGCCAGCGCAATGGTGGCGGGGGCTAGCGCCCAAATTGGCACACAATCTGCCAACAGCATCGTGCAGACAGAGCAGGTGCGTGCCGAGCTGGTGGCGCACGCGCCCGACGGCGTGGGCCCCGGCAAGACGGTGTGGCTGGGCCTGCAGCTGCAGCACCAGCCGCACTGGCACACCTACTGGAAGAACCCTGGCGACTCCGGCCTGCCCACGCAGCTGCAATGGACCTTGCCCACTGGCGCCACGGCGGGAGATATTGCCTGGCCCACCCCACAAAAAATCGCCATCGGTAGCCTGGCCAACCTGGGCTACGAGGGCACGGTGCTGTTGCCCGTGCCCGTCACGCTGGGCCCCGACTTCCGCCCCGGTGCGCTGGCGCAGGACCTGGACGTGCGCCTCTCGGCCAGCTGGCTGGTGTGCCGGCAGGAATGCATTCCGCAGGAGGGCCAGTTTGCGCTGCGCCTGCCGCTGCGCAGCTCCACCGCAGGCCAGGCGGCCGACTTCGCCAAGGCCTGGGCCGCAGCCCCCCAGGCCTTTGCCGGCAAGGTAACCGCGCAGGTGAACGCCCAAACCATGGCGCTGCAAGTCAGCGGCCTACCCGCTACCTGGCGCGGCAAGGCCGTGCAGGCCTTCCCAGAAACCACCGAGCTGCTGAACACACCCGCCCTGCCAGCATCCGGCGACGGCGTGGCCGGCAAGACCGCCAGCCGCGCCGGCGAACAAGGCTGGCAGGATGGCGTGTGGACCGCATCGGTGCCGCTCTCGCCCCAGCGCTCCACCAGCCCCACCACCGTGGCCTGGGTGCTGGTGCAGGGCGATGCGCGGCTGCGTGCCGAGGTGCCCGTGACCGGCACCTGGCCCAAGACCGACGTCCCGGCCCAGGTATCGCCTGCGCTGCAGGCCGCGCTGGATGCGAACGCCCAGGTACCGGCGGCGAATACTGTGCCCGGCAGCCTGCTGTGGGTGCTGGTCACCGCGCTGCTGGGCGGGCTGATCCTGAACCTCATGCCCTGCGTGTTTCCCGTGCTGGCCATCAAGGTGCTGGGCTTTGCCACGCAGACCGGCCAATCGCGCGCCGCCCAAAAGGCCCAGGGCCTGGCCTATGCAGCGGGCGTGGTGTTGTCGTTTCTGGCGCTGGGCGGCCTGCTGCTGGCGCTGCGCGCCGGCGGCGAGCAGCTGGGCTGGGGCTTCCAGCTGCAGTCGCCCGGCGTGATCGTGGCGTTGGCGCTGCTGTTCACACTCATCGCGCTGAACCTGGCAGGCTGGCTGAATGTGGGCAGCGTGCTGCCGCAGCGCCTGGCCACGTTGCAACTGCGCCACCCGGTGGCGGAGGCCTTCTTGTCCGGCGTGCTGGCGGTGGCGGTGGCCTCACCCTGCACGGCGCCATTCATGGGTGCGTCGCTGGGCTACGCCATCACCCTGCCGGGCGCACAGGCGCTGGCCATTTTCGCGGCGTTGGGCCTGGGCTTGGCGCTGCCCTACCTGCTGGCCAGTTGGGTGCCTGCCGTGGGCCGCTGGCTGCCACGGCCCGGCGCGTGGATGGACACGCTGCGCCACTTCATGGCCTTTCCCATGGCAGCCACCGTGGTGTGGCTGGTGTGGGTGCTGGGGCATTTGAGCGGGGTGGACGGTGCCGGCAGCCTGCTGCTGCTGATCCTGGGGCTTTGCATGTTGGTCTGGTCGCTGGGCCTGCAGGGTCGCAGCCGCACGCTGCTTGCTACTATTTCCATAGCTGCCTGCGCAGTGTTTGCGGGAGCTACTGGCCAATATGCCTTGAAATCGGATGCCGAAGCAGCCGCCACAGCCGCCCCCGCCCAAGGCGGCTGGCAGGCCTGGGCGCCTGGCAGCGTGCAGGTGGCGCTGGAACAGGGCAAGCCGGTGTTTGTGGATTTCACCGCGGCGTGGTGCATCACCTGCCAGGTGAACAAGAAGACCACGCTGGCCAACGCCGAGGTGCAGGCCGACCTGGCGGCCAAACAGGTCACGTTGCTGCGCGCCGACTGGACCCGGCGCGACCCCGCCATCACCCAGGCGCTGCAGGCGCTGGGCCGCAGCGGTGTGCCGGTGTATGTGCTGTACGCGCCCGGTAGGGCACCCGTGGTGCTGTCCGAAATTTTGACGCCCGGCGAATTGCGCAGCGCCATTGCCACCCTGTGAACCACCGCCATGACTACCCCCCTGACCGAAGCCCAGACCATTGCCCAACTCGTCAGCAAGCCCCTGACCGTGGCCGTGGTGGGCCTGTCCCCCAAGCCCCACCGCGACAGTTTTGGGGTGGCCCGCTACATGCAGGCGCACGGCTGGCGCATCGTGCCCATCAACCCCAATGCCAGCGAGATCCTGGGCGAGAAAGCCTACCCCACGCTGACCGAGGCGGCGCGACACGAATCCATCGACCTCGTGGACGTGTTCCGCAACAGCGAGGATGTGCCGCCCGTGGTGGACGAGGCGATTGCCATTGGCGCGCCTGCCATCTGGCTGCAGCTGGGCATTGCGCACGAGGTGGCCGCGGCCAAGGCGCGCGCCGCCGGCCTGCTGGTGGTGCAGAACAAGTGCCTGAAGGTGGAGCACGCGCGCCACACCTGAGCGCAGCAGGCCTTGCGCCAACGCAAGGCCGGGGTGGCCTTGGCCTGCGACAATCGGTCTATGACCGACACCACCTTCGACACCCTGCACAACCCCACGTTTTTGCAAGCCTGCATGCGCCAGGCCACACCCCACACCCCCGTGTGGCTGATGCGCCAGGCTGGGCGCTACCTGCCCGAGTACGTGGCCACGCGCGCCAAGGCCGGCAGCTTCATGGGCCTGGCCACCAACCGCGACTACGCCACCGAGGTGACCCTGCAGCCGCTGGACCGCTACCCGCTGGACGCCGCCATCCTGTTCTCCGACATCCTGACCGTGCCCGATGCCATGGGCCTGGGTCTGTCGTTTGCCCAGGGCGAAGGCCCGCGCTTTGCCTTCCCCGTGCGCGACGAGGCCGCGGTGGCCAAGCTGGAAGTGCCCGACATGGCCAAGCTGCAGTACGTGTTTGACGCCGTCAGCAGCATCCGCAGCGCGCTCACGCAGGACGGCAAGGGCCGTGTGCCGCTGATTGGTTTCAGCGGCAGCCCCTGGACGCTGGCCTGCTACATGGTGGAAGGCCAAGGCAGTGACGACTACCGCTTGGTCAAGACCATGCTCTACAGCCGCCCCGACCTGATGCACAAGATGCTGGCGATCAACGCCGATTCGGTGGCGGCCTACCTGAACGCGCAGATTGATGCGGGTGCCCAGGCCGTGATGATCTTTGACAGCTGGGGCGGTGTGTTGGCCGACGGTGCCTTCCAGAGCTTCAGCCTGGCCTACACCGCACGCGTACTGTCGCAGCTCAAGCGCCATGGGGCCGACGGCAAGGTGGTGCCGCGCATCGTGTTCACCAAGGGCGGCGGCCTGTGGCTGCAGGACATGAAGGCGCTGGACTGCGACGTGCTGGGCCTGGACTGGACCGTGAACTTAGGCACCGCGCGCGCGCTGGTGGGCGGCGTGGAGAACGGACCGGGCAAGGCACTGCAGGGCAATATCGACCCCAACGTCTTGTTTGCGCCACCCGCTGCTATCGAACTGGAAGCGGCCAAGGTACTGGACAGCTTTGGTACGCCATTCCAGGGCGCAGGCACCGGTCCCACGCACATCTTCAACCTGGGACACGGCATCAGCCAGTACACGCCGCCCGAGCATGTGGCAGCACTGGTGGATGCGGTGCACAGCCATTCCAAGCGCTTGCGTGCGTAATTTCATTACCACGATTCATGCACCAAACCAAACGCAAAGAAACTTACTTATGCACAAAAATGGGGGTGCTAGGGTTATCCCTTCCCCCGCTCGGGGGAGCACCGCTATAAAAGCCATAGCGCTCGTAAGTGCTTGATTCATAAGGGATTAAAAGTTTGCTTTTTTTCTGGGCAGCGCAAGCAAACCCTTGATTTACAAGGCTTCGGAACGCGCAGGACGGACATATCAACAAAGTTATCCACAGAAAACGTGAACGGCCTGTAAAGTTCTTTCAAATCAAGCACTTAGCCTTTATTTCGCCAGTTCACATCAATAAATTACCCCAAGTGCCGTTTCATCCCACAAATGCCTTTTCGGGCCCGGTGCAAGCCCCATGAGCTGCTGGTTGCCGGTGCTGGTGAACACCCCTGCGCACGCCGCTTTGGGCCCGGTGCTGACCTACCAAAGTGAGCAGGCACTACCTGCCGGAACGCTGGTGCGCGTGCCCCTGGGCAACCGCGAAACCCTGGGTGTGGTGTGGGATGGTGGGGAGGCGGAAGCCACAGGCGAGTTCGATCCGGCCAAGGTCCGCAGCATCGCTGGCGCGCTGGAAGGCATCGCCCCGCTGACGGCGCAGTGGCAACAACTGCTTACATTTGCCGCCAGTTACTACCAGCGCTCGGTGGGCGAGGTGGCGCTGGCCGCCTTGCCCCCCCAACTGCGCGAGCTGAGCCCCGAGCAGATGGCGCGCCGCCTCAAGCGCAAAAAGCCGGCCGCAGGTGCCAGCGGCGCCGTGTTGGCCGCGCCTGCCCTGACGCCGGAGCAGGCCACCGTGGTGGGCCAAATCGACGCGCACAACGGCCCCTTCCTGTTGTTTGGCGCCACCGGTAGCGGCAAGACCGAGGTCTACCTGCACTGCGTGCACAAGCTGCTGGCCACCGACCCGGATGCCCAAGCGCTCATCATGGTGCCCGAGATCAACCTCACGCCACAGTTGGAGGAACGCTTCAAGGCCCGCTTTGCCCCGCTGTATGGCGAACACGCCGTGGTCAGCTTGCACAGCGGCATGACCAACCCGCAGCGACTGAAGAGCTGGCTGGCCGCGCATGGCGGCGCGGCGCGCATTGTGCTGGGCACGCGCATGGCGGTGTTTGCCAGCCTGCCCAAGCTGCGCCTCATCGTGGTGGACGAAGAACACGACCCCAGCTACAAGAGCAGCGAGGGCGCCCGCTACTCCGCGCGCGACCTGGCCGTCTACCGCGGCAAGCTCGAAGGTGCCAAGGTCATCCTCGGCTCGGCCACGCCGTCTCTGGAAAGCTGGCACCACAGCCGCCCGTCTGAGGAAGGCGGGCGCTACCTGCGGCTGCACATGCCCAGCCGCGTGGGCGAAGCATCGCGCCTGCCGCTGGTGCGCCGGGTGGACATGAACCACCAGCCGCGCAAGGCCGTGTTCTCCACCCAGCTGGTGGACGCCATCAAGGAGCGCGTGGCACGCGGCGAACAGTGCATGGTGTTTTTGAACCGCCGCGGCTACGCGCCCGTGCTGGCCTGCGACGACTGCGGCTGGAAGAGCGAATGCCCGCACTGCAGCGCCTTCCGCGTGTTCCACAAGATCGACCGCACGCTGCGCTGCCACCACTGCGGCTTCACCGAGCGCGTGCCGCGCGCCTGCCCGGACTGCGGCAATGTGGACATCGCACCCATAGGCCGCGGTACCGAACAACTGGAAGAACACCTGGCCACGCTACTGGTGGATGTGCGGCGGCCGGGCTCGGCCACGCCCGAAAACCCCGACGGTGAGCACCTGCGCATCGCGCGCATCGACGCCGACTCCACCCGCCTCAAGGGCGCGCTGGAAGAGCAACTGGCCGCCGTGCACGCGGGCGATGTGGATGTGCTGGTGGGCACCCAGATGATTGCCAAGGGCCACGACTTCCGCCGCATCACGCTGGTGGCGGCGGTGAACCCCGACAGCGCGCTGTTCAGCAGTGACTTCCGCGCCCCCGAACGCCTGTTCAGTCTGCTCATGCAGGCCGCCGGCCGCGCCGGCCGCGACGCCGCGCTGGGCGCGCAGAGCGAGGTGTGGATACAAACCTTCCAGCCCGCGCACCCGCTGTATGCGGCGCTGAAACGCCACGACTACCCGGCCTTCGCCGCGCAGCAACTGCAGGAACGCGAGCAGGCCGGCATGCCCCCCTTCAGCGCCCAGGCCCTGGTGCGCGCCGACGCCAAGACGCAGGAAGCAGCCCAGGCTTTTCTGAACGCCGCCCGCACGTTCGCGCAAACCGAGATGCCGCAGTGGGAAGGCTGGCCCCCCGTGCTGGACCAGCTCACGCTGTACCCCGCCGTGCCCATGACCATCCAGCGCATCGCCAATGTGGAACGCGCCCAGATGTTGATTGAGAGCCCGTCACGTGCGGCGCTGCAGCAGTTTCTGAACGGCTGGCAAAGCGTGCTGCACGCCACCCGCGCACAGCCCGAATGCAAGGGGCTGATCCGCTGGGCGATTGATGTGGATCCAATGGCTATTTGATGCCTTTTAGGGCTCTAGCCCTCGTGGAATATGCGCGAGCAGCTACTGTTTTTGTAGTGACTTGATGGTTGATGCCGCGTCTCACACCACCGGGTGGGCGGGGCCGGTGAACCGGAGAACGCGGGCCACGCTGCCGGCCGCGCCAACCCGCAGGCACGCGAGCCCAAAGAACTCAAGTCTTGTCAGAAGCCCCAGGCAACGGCAACACCTCGGACCGCACCTCATTGGCCTGCACATCCACCACGTCCTGCGCAGAGGGCTGCGCAAAGCCGCCCTGGCGTGCCCAACCGCCCGCGCGGAACTGCTGCGAGGCTTGGCGAAAGCGCGTGTAGGTAGTAAAGAGGGCCGGTTTGCGGCCGCGCAGCAGCGACCACAACACGCTCAAGGCCACGGTGGCCAGCACCACCATCAGCACACTGAGCGCCAACAGGCTGACCCACACCACCAGCACCAACTTGAACACGCGACGCAGCACGTGGGCAACAAAATTCAGGAGTGTTTCCATGCTCCCATTTTGCACAGTACGCTATGGCCCCAGCGAAATTGCGGTTTGAACTGACACAACGAGGAAGAAAAATGCCATTTGCCGGCCTGGGTCTGCACATCCTGATTGCCCTGTTCTTTGCGGTCCACGTGGTGCGCAGCGGCCAGCAGCTGTACTGGCTGTTCGTGCTGTTCTCGTTTCCGCTCTTGGGCAGCATCGTCTACTTTCTGGTGATCTACCTGCCCAATTCGCGGCTGGAGCGCGGGGCGCGCCAGGTGGTGGCAGCGGCCGCCAAAACCCTGGACCCCACCAAGGAACTGCGCGAAGCGCGCGCGGCCTTTGACTACACGCCCACGGCGCAAAACCAGATGCGGCTGGCGGCAGCGCTGCTGGCTGGCGATCAGCCCGAAGAAGCCGCGCAGAACTACGAAGCCTGCCTCAAAGGCCCCTTTGCCACGGACCTGGAGATTCGCCTGGGCGCCGCCAGCGCCTACCTGGCGTGCCAGCGCGCCACGGACGCCATCACCCACCTGCAGTTCATCCGCCAGGCCGACGCGGGTTTCCGGGCCGAGCAGGTCAGCCTGCTGCTGGCCCAGGCCTACGCAGCAGCGGGCCAGCGCGCCGAGGCGCAGGGGGAATTCGAATCGGCCGTCGCCCGCTTTGGCAGCTTTGAGAGTCGCGCTGAATATGCGATTTGGGCCTGCGCCAGCGGCGACCACGCACTGGCGGCACGGCTGCAACCCGAGCTGCAGCAAACCATGGACCGCTGGAGCCGCCACACGCGCAGCATGAACCAGCCCCTGATACGCCGGCTCAACGCCGCCTATGCGCAGGTAAAGGCGGGCTAGATCCCCACCATCAGCGCCACCGCACCCGAGAAGGTGAAGAATGCGGCGGCGGTGGAGACCAGGATGATGCGGGCGATGCGCCCGTTGTCGGCGCCAAAGCGCTCGGCCAAGAGCGACACATTGCTGGCGCTAGGCAATGCGGCCAGCAGCACCAGCACGGTGAGTGCGAATTTGTCGATGGGCACCCCCAGGCTGACGGCCGACACGCCCACCAGCAGCACCAGCAGCGGGTGCAAAAACAGCTTGATCAGCGCCACGGGCACATATTCCTGCCAGTGCACATGGTGCGACTTGTCTTCCTTGGCCAGAATCTGCGAACGGGCCAAGACCGCGCCAATGGTGAACAGGGCCACGGGCGATGCGGCATCGGCCAGCAGCCCCACGGTGGCCACCACGGGCTGCGGAAATTCAATCTGCAAGGCCGACACCAGCGCGCCCAGAAGAATCGACCAGGGCATGGGGTTGGCAGCCACGCCCTTGAGGGCATTTTTGGCGGCCTGCGCAGCGGACACGCCGCCCGTGGCCGCGTTCTCGCCCAGGCGCGAAAGCGCAATGCACAGCGACGAAGTGAACACCATGTCGACCAGGATGCTCACGATGGCCGGGCCTGCCGCCTTGGCACCCAAAAGCGCCACCAGCAGGGGCACACCCATGAAGCCGGTATTGGGGAAGGCGCCCACCAGCGCGCCAAAGGCCGCGTCATTCCAGCCAATGCGGCCATGCAGCGTGACCGCCACCACAAACGCCACCATGACCAGTGCACACAGCAGGTAGGTCAACGCCACGTTGGGGTCCAGCAGCTGGGCGATGGGCGTGCTGGCGCCAAAACGGTAGAGCATGCAGGGCAGCGCAAAGAACAGCACAAAGCCATTGAGCCCGGGAATGGCCGCCAGTGGCAGCATGCCGCGGCGCGCGGCGACAAAGCCACATAGCACCAGGGCGAAGAATGGAAAGGTGACGGTGAGGATTTGCAGCATGTTCAGGGTTCAGTCTGCGCTCTTTTAAATGGGTGCAAGAGGGTCTTCCAACGAAAAACCCACCCCGTAGACGGAGCGGAACCATTCGTGTTGTGAATCGATCAGGGCAAACTTGCGGCGCAAGTTCTTCACGTGGCTATCCACGGCGCGCTCGTTGGCATCCAGTTCGCCAGCGTAGGCTAACTCCAGCAGCTGTGTGCGGGAATACACCCGGCCAGGGCTGGAGTACAAGGTCTTCAGGATCTCAAACTCCTTGCTCGTCAATTGCAGGGGCCGACCATGCAGGCTGGCCCGACGACGGTCGCAGTCCAAAAACAGTGTTGGCGCTATCGCCGCCGCCTCAGGCACGCCCGCTGTGCGCCGCAGCACGGCACGTACACGGGAAACGACTTCTCGGGGAGAGAAGGGCTTGCAGATGTAGTCATCCGCACCGCAGTCCAGTCCCAGCAGGCGGTCAATCTCTTCCACCCGGGCGGTCAGCATGATGGTCGGCAATGGGGTGAAGCGCCGTATCGCCTGGAGCACGGCAAACCCGTCGCAGCCGGGCAGCATGACGTCGAGCAACAGCAAATCGGGCGGGGACCGGGTAATGTGTTCGATGGCGGCCAAGCCATCCGTCACGTGTTCGGCCGCGTAGCCGTTAAACCGCAGATAGTCCAGCACAACGGAGGCGATGTCGGCCTCATCCTCCACCACCAATACCGTCTGTTGTGGCACGTTAACTAGCATCGCCCATCTCCCGAATTCCCTGCTGCAGGGGCAACACCAACTCGACACGCAATCCGCCCAGAGGAGAAAAATCGGCCGCCATGCTGCCGCCATGGGCCTGGACAATGGTTTGGCAGATGGCCAGCCCCAGGCCGGAGCCTCCCGTGCTGCGGCCACGCGAGGTGTTGCCGCGGTAGAGACGCTCAAACAGGTGGGGTATGTCCGCCGCCGCGGGCGCGGGCGCGGAATCATCCAGCCGGATCAGGATCCGCCCCTGCTCCAGCAGGGTGGCGCTGATCTGCAGCACGCCGGGCTGTCGGGTGTACTGCAACGCGTTTTCCAGCAGGTTGATAAATACCTGCTGCAACTGCGCGGCGTCTGCGACCATTCTCACCAAGGGTTGCTTCGCCAGCGAAGGCACCTCACCCGTGGCTACCTGCATTCCCGCGCGCTGGAAGCGCTCGGCCACAAAGCCCACCGCCTCCAGCAGCACTGCCAGTGGGTTGACCCCGGGCGCGAACCGTATCGGGCCATCACGCTGTCCCATGCTGGCGCGCAAGTCTTCGACCAGTTGCCCCAGGCGCACCACTTGCCGATGGAGCCGCTCGGCCGTTGCGGGCGTATATGCCCGCACACCATCCTGGGTGGCCTCAATTTCAGCACGCATGGCGGCGAGTGGGGTGCGCAACTCATGTGCCACATCAGCCAGCCAGCGGCGGTGGTTGGCCTGCGTCTCATGCAGTTGCCCAGTCATACCGTTGAAGGTCTCGCAGAGGTGTGCGAGCTCGTCGTGCCCGCGCACCGGCACAACCGTATCCAGTTGTCCATGGGCCACCGCATCGGCCCCCTGGATGAGCTCACGGATCGGGCGGAGCCAGCGCCCGGACAACCACCAAGACAGCGACAGCGCCAACAGCCCACCCACACACCCTGTGGTCACGATGAAGAATGACTGCCCTGCCAGAAAGGCGCGCCCGGCATCCGTTGCCATGCTGTGCATGGGTGCAATCGCCAGGTACCCAATCAGCTGACCCTGGTAGCGCAAGGGCCGTCGGGCCGCCGCAGAAACGGCTTGCAAGCTGCCCGCGATGTGGGAACTACCGTCGGCACCGAGAAGCGCCATACGTTGGTACACCGAGTCCGGCGGCCCCATGCCTGCTGGTCGTGGCGGAGCCCCCATCGGACCAGAGCCACCGTCGGGTGGGGGACGCCAGTCCCCGTCGGGAGGGGGAGGGCGGCGAAAGGCTAATTCGGCCCCGGACCGGCCCGGGAACTGAAACCGAAACCACGCCTGCTCATCCTCCACGACGAACATCCAGCTCCCGCGTTCCACATAGGCCTGTTCCAGCTTCTGCACAAACCAGTCCATCCGCGACAGCTCAACCTCCGCAACGTAGTCCCCCAGGCTGCGCTGCAGCCCCCAACGAGACAGCCCAATAAATATTGCCAGCAAACTGAGCGTGAGCGCGACCAGCGCCAGCAACACCTTGCGCTGAAACGTCAGGTGTCTTGCCAAAGTTTGAGAGGGGGAATGTGTAACCCCAGATAGCGCCATAGCACGGAATAGTAAAGCAGCTTATGCCCCCCGATCTGGCGACAAACGGGCAAACCACACCGACAACCGGTGCAAATCTCCTAAAAGCCTCCCACATTGGCAGGCAAATTTGGTCGATAGAGTCGTTTGGAGAATAGAGTGCCTGAATATATGCAGTCGCGCGCAAGATGCGCAGCCACGCCCCGCGAGGCAGCACAGGGCTTCACCTTGATTGAACTGATGATCACGGTGGCCATTATTGGCATCCTGGCCGCCGTTGCCCTGCCGGCCTACAGAGACTATGTGCTGCGCGGTCATTTGGTCACGATGACCAATGACCTGATCGCCACCCGCGTCAAGATGGAGCAGTACTACCAAGACAACCGCACTTACTTGGATGTCAGCACCACTATCACGGCCCCGTGTACCACTGTGGCAGTCACTTATACGAAGCCAACACCATATTCCACCGTCTGTAGCAATCTCACGGCGACGACTTTCACGGCCACTGCAAGTGGCTCGGGCGTGGTCAATGGATTCGCCTATTCCATCAACCAGGCAGACACCAAATCCAGCACCATGTCCACAGCCTGGGGTGGTGCCACCAGCGCGTGCTGGATCATGCGCAAGGGCGACTCGTGCTGAAGCACCAGCATGTCAGCGGCTTTTCTTTGATAGAGCTGATGGTGACGTTAACCATTCTGGGGCTGCTGATGCTGGCAGGCCTGCCATCCTTCGCGCAGTGGATGGCCAATGCCAAAGTACGCAGTGTGGCTGAGGAGATTGCCAATGGCCTGCGCACGGCGCAGGCCGAGGCCATGCGACGCAACCGCTTGAGCGTTTTTGTGGTCACCAACGCAACCCCTGGGCTAAGTACGGCTCCTGCCAGCAACGGCATCAATTGGTATGTGCAAGCACTGCCGCTTCTGGGCAGTACCACCACAACGGCCCAGACCACCGACTACATCCAGGGGAGCAACTATGGCACCCAAGGCGGTGTCACCATCGCCAGCACCAACCCCGTGGCGTGCTTTGGCTCCTTGGGCAACCTGGAGGCCGTGGCCAGCACGGCAACCAATAATGTGCTGGGTGTTGCGTGTGCCGCAACCGCCAAGACCTACAGCGTTTCACGTACGGGCGCCGACCGATCCCTCAATGTAACGGTCAGCATAGGCGGACAAGTGCGCCTGTGCGACCCCAGCAAAACGCTGAGCACCACCAACCCCGACGGTTGCTAACCATGCGCACACACCCCTTTTACCGTCCGCAACCCACAGCACTGTGGCCCAGCGCACGCCGCCAGAGCGGCGCCACCTTGATCGAGGTCTTAGTATCGCTACTCATTTTTTCCCTGGGTGTGTTGGGCATGGTGGCCATGCAGGCCAAGTCCGTCGCCTATTCGGTGAATGCTGAAGACCGCTCCCGCGCGGCCGCCCTGGTGAACCAGCTGGTGGCAGACATGTGGCTAGAAGGTACCAACGCCCCCACCACACTCACTGCATGGAAGTCGCGCGTAAGTGACGCAACGGTTTCCGGCCTTCCCAATGGCTTGGGAGTAATCGCGTCCAGCACCACGTCGGGTATTACCACCACCACCATCACGGTCACTTGGCGCCCCCCATCCCAAACCAGCGACAGCACGTATTACAGCAAGGTGGTCATTCCGTGAAGCTCGCCCTCATCGCAACACGCCAGCGAGGCGTCACCTTGATTGAGTTGATGATAGGCATTCTGATTGGCGTCATCTTGTCCCTGGCCATGCTGTTGGTGATGAGAGATGCCGAGGGCCGCAAGCGCACCATCACTTCTACGAACGACCTGAACCAGGCCGGCAACTACACGTCCAACCTATTCAACCAATGGGTGCGCAATGCCGGCAACGGCTTCAGCCAGGCCGCACCCTACACCTTTGGCTGCCCCTTGAGGGCGCGCTATACCAGCGGCAGCACTGAAACCCAAATACTCCCGCGCCAAACCGCACTTCCCGCGCCATTCAACACAGTCGTCAGCACAGTTGGCAATTTGCGGTTGGCCCCCGTGCTCATTCTGCCCAGCCAAACCACCCCCGGCGTCAGTGGTTCGGGCTCCGACATGCTGATTGTTATGGGCGGCACCTCCAGCACGGGGGGCGCTGCTGCTGCGTTTTCAGACTACCCGGGCGCTGCGGTGATCAACGTGCCCAGCAACCAGGGCTTTCTGGCGAATGACATTGTGCTGGCCGCCACCCTCCAGCCCACCTCGGCAAACTACAACACCTCGGGCAGCACCGTGTCGTCGATCAACATGGCCGATTGCATCATCGAGCAGGTAAGTTCCACCTTAACCACCACCAACACCTTGCCCTTGGCGGGCGCCTACCACAGCACCAACAACTCGGTAGACGCGCTGCCCATCGAATCCAGCGTGATGTCGCTGGGCAATGTGGTGAGCAGCAATTCGCCGCAGTTTGTGGTCTTGGGCGTGGGAGACAACAATACCCTGTTCAGCTACGACCTGCTCAGCACCGCCACCACTAGCACAGCGCGCGCAGAAGGAGTTTTTGAAATGCACGCCCTTTATGGGGTGGACGCCAATTGCGACGGCACGATCAGCAGCGATGAATGGGTCACGCCGACGACCAGCCCCTACACCGTGGCGGAACTGATGACCGGATATGGGCAGGAACAAGTCAACTGGCCAGCCGATACCACAGCGCGCACGTCCTCATGCGCAACACTGACCACCGCCAACGACCATTTGCAGCGTATTTTGGCTGTCCGTATTGGCCTGATTTTGCGCACCAGCCGGCCAGAAAAAGATGCGGTAACCACCGGCAGTATCACCCTGTTCCCTGATCTGGCGACGACCAAGCAAACAACGCGAACCCTGAAAACGGATGCCCAAGACACCACGCGCCTGGAGCAGCACTACCGCTACCGCACCGTGGATATCAAGATACCGTTGCGCAACGCGCTGATCATCCTATGAACGCCCGCCGCCCACCTCCCAGCTCGCCACGCACACTGCGCACATCGCAATGCGGTGTAGTGATGGTGATGACACTGATTTGCTTGGTCCTCATGCTGGTAGCGGCAGTAGCACTCACTCGCTCGACTACCAACTCGTTGCTGCAAGCTGGCAATTACGCGTTCAAGCAAGACCTGCTCAACCAGGCAGAGCGCGGCTTTGCCAAGTCCATTTACGCATTGAGTAGTGGAGGTCTGGCCTCGGAATCCACACGCCAAGCGTCCGCGCTCAGTACGTATAACTACAGTGCAACGCGCTTGGACACCAATGACCAGGGCATTCCACTGGTTCTCATCAATGACACGACAGCTTCCACTGCAGGCATTGTGAGCAGCAATGACATCACCGACACGGATGCTCAAGTCACCATTCGCACAGTCATTGACCGCCAGTGCACATCTACAGGCGCTTTCAGCAATGCCACCTGCAGCATGCAAACCAGTACGCCCAACCTCAAGGGCACAGCACGCCTAAAGCAAATTCTGGCGGACGGCAAAGCCGTCTACCGCATCACCGTCCGCGTGGACGGGCCACGCAACACCCAAACCTTTCAACAAATGATGGTGTCGCCGCCCTAAGGGGCGGCACAGGAGTTTCTATGTCTGCTTTTATTCGTGTGATTCGCAATACCTTGTGCAAGGCCGCCATTCTTGTTCTTCCCGTGCTCGTGGGCCTGCACACCTCAGCTCAGGCTATCGATTTGGCGGACGTTCCCATGTTCTCCACGGTCCAAGTACCGGGCAATTTGGCTTTGGCCTTGTCGGTAGAGTACCCGACGGCACAGGCACCTGCCTATACCTCGGCGTACAGCGCGAGTTCGACCTATATGGGGTACTTCAACTCCTCGTTGTGCTATGCCTATAGTTACAATACTACGACGCCCGCTAGCAGCTACTTCTATCCTGCCGGCACCGCTACCAGCCACGTTTGCAGTGGCTACTGGAGTGGCAACTACATGAACTGGGCCTCTATGCATGCATTGGATGAATTCCGATCCATTATGACTGGCGGCTATCGCAGCACCGACGAAAACACGGCAACCAGCACCAGCAGCGTCAATCTGGACACGATATTGACCAAGACTTACGCGTCCACCAATGGCAGTATGTCTAGTAACACGCCAAACAAATCCATCCTCAGCAATGCAAGCACCATCAGCGGCGCGACGCCGCTGAGCTGGAGTTCTTTGTACACGCGGACGTGGGGTGAAGGGGTTCGTTTGCTCTTCACCAAAACGGGAAGTCTTAGTTCCGGCAGCACCATCACGGGAACGAATTATTACAGCGGCCTCACGCTGAGCGAGGGGACGGTTTATCAGGTCTACATTAACGTTGCCGTCTGCGTGAATGCCACCTATAAAGAAGACAACTGCACCCTGTATGGTTCTGCCTATAAGCCCGAGGGGTTGATGCAGGCCTATGCGCTCAAGCTACGGTACTCAGCCTTTGGCTACCTTTACGACTCGTCGGCCACACGTGACGGTGGTGTGTTGCGCGCACGCATGGCTTATATCGGCCCTTACCAACCGGTTCCGGGTTCAAGTGATGTGGCGAACAGCGCGCCCGAATACAGTGGCACCACCGGCAAGATGATGACCAACCCGGCGCCTACCGACGCCACGGCCACCTATACCGATTTCGGTGTGACGGTAAGCAACAGCGGGGTGATGAACTATCTGAACAAATTCGGGTACAACAGCACGGCATATAAGTCTTATGACCCCGTCAGCGAGCTGTATTACGCGACAATACGTTATTACAAAGGGCTGGCCAATGTCAGCAGCTATACATCAGGGACCACCGCCACTTCGGCAGACGGTTTCCCGGTCATCACGAACTGGACCAGCGCAGACCCTATTGTCTATTCCTGTCAGAAAAACTTCATCCTGGGAATAGGCGACGTCAATACCCACCGGGATGGCAATCTGTACGGAAGCTCACTAAGGACCGCCGAACCCACCATGCCAACCGAAGTCAGCTCGGATACATCGGTCAGTGTCACAACGGCAACAAATATGGTGGGGCAGTTGGAGGGGGGAGAAAGTAGCTTAGGCAGCAAATACGGCAAAACCGATTACAACACCTACTACATTGCGGGCTTGGCCTACGACGCGCACACCGTGGATATGCGTGCAACCACCAGCAGCACGAACTCCGACACCAATATGACGGGGAGCCAGACCGTGAGTACTTATTGGGTTGACGTGTTAGAGGGGGCGTCTTATCTGCGCAAAAATCAATATTGGCTGGCGGCCAAATATGGTGGATTCACGGTACCCAGTAACTTTTCTCCCTACGCAAGCAGCAATAGCACCAGCACGTTGTCGAATGCAACTTGGTATACCAATAGCGATACGTTCTCAACCTTTTCCTCAGGCGTAACGGCGTGGTCCAACAGTAATGTGTCTTTCACTTATGACACCTACGATAAACGACCAGACAACTACTTGTTCGGCAACACGCCTTCAACGATGAAGGCAAGCTTGACATCGGCATTTGCCAAGATCGACAGCGAATTGGGATCTGCCAACAGTTCCACGTATGCCATGGCATCGCCGAACGTCAATTCTGGGGATGCGGCCTACTCAGCAACTTACGACCCCACCACTTGGACGGGCAATATATTGGCAAGGCCTGTGGAATACAGCAGTGCGGGCGTTGCCACTTCCGTGGATACCAGGGGATGGAGCGGTCGGGACCTTTTGGAAGCGCGTAATCTGACCACTTCGCCCCGCTATATCGTCAGTTATTGCGACAGCGCTAGCACGCCTGCAGGTATTCAATTCACCAGCACGGCATTGGCCGCCTGCCCTACCACGGGGCGTCTCTACTACGCATCATTTGCCAGCATCACCGGCACCACATCGACCTCCAGCACGCCGCAGGCAGACTATGTGGACTACCTGCGCGGCAGCCGCACCAACGAATTGAGTTCCACCACTACGTCCACCAGCCGCATCTATCGCAAGCGCAGCTACCTCTTGGGCGATATTGCAGATTCCAAAGTGACGGCAGTAGGCGCCCCCAGCATGTCGTACTACGACATCTACAACCCCGGCTACAGCAGCTTCAAGCGCACCTATGCGAAACGCAGAACCGTAGTGTATGCAGGCGCCAACGATGGCATGCTCCATGCGTTCGATGGGACGCTGCCAGGCTACACCGCCGTAACAACTGCATCAACTGCAGTCACCGTGACAACCGACACGACCTGTTCGTTTTGTGGCCAAGAGCTGTTCGCATATGTCCCAAGCTTTGTCTACGGCACCTCCAGCACGGCGGCGACTACGGGCTTGGCCTCCTACGGGAGCCCGACCCGCTCGCACTACAACATGGTGGATGCCACGCCGTTGTCATTTGACCTAGATGTGAGCAACGTGTGCGAGGCCGGCACCTCTAGCAGCACCAGTGTGTGCTCCAAAGTAAGTACGACGCCAGACTGGCGCACCCTGTTGATTGGGGGCCTGGGCAAAGGGGGCAAAGGATTCTACGCCATTGACGTAACTAACCCCGGCACCCTGACTACCACCAGCACCACCGTCGCGGATACCAGTATCTCCACCAAGACAGTCACCAAGACAGTCACCACAGGAGACTGGACCAGCGAGAGTGCCGTGGCCGGCAAGATTTTGTGGGAATTTCCTGCAAGCACGGACACCACAACCATTGCACGCATGGGCTACAGCTACGGTGCCCCCACAGTGGTGAAAACCAAGAAATACGGCTGGGTGGTGATCTTCACCTCCGGCTATAACAACAGCGATGGCAAGGGTTACTTCTTCATTGTGAACCCCAGCACCGGGGCCTTGCTGGAAACCGTGGCCACCTCCACGGGGTCCACCAGCAGCCCCCTGAACTTGGCGCATGCCGATGCCTACATCTCCAACAAGGCAGACTTCACGGCCGACGCCATGTATGGCGGTGACCTACAGGGTAACCTGTGGCGGCTGGACTTGACCCCCACCACAGAAGCCTACAGCGCGCCCACCAAGCTGGCCACTCTGTACAAGACCTCGGGCACACCCCAGCCCGTCACCACGCGCCCACTGATAGAGATTCACCCTACCACGTCCAAGCGCTATGTGTTGGTAGGCACCGGGCGGTTGCTGGCGGACTCGGACACCTCCAGCACGGCCGTGCAGAGCGTCTACTCCATCTATGACGGTACCAGTGGTCACGGCGCGTTCCAGGCAGCGTCTGTCTATGAAACGCCGTTGACCCGTAGCGGCCTGGAGGCCAACACCAGCATGCTGAACGGCATTGGCAGCGCCCCCTCAGTAGCCACCGGCTGGTATTTTGATTTGTCGGTAGACAGCAGCAGCCCCTACTATGCCGAACGTATCAACGTTGACCCTGTAGCGTACAACGGCGTCGCAGCTTTTGGTGTGAACCTACCCAATGGCACGGTCTGCTCGCCCTCTGGGCAAGGCTATATCCTGGGCTTTGACATCTCCACCGGGAAAAGCGTGCTCCAGGACAGTGCTGGCAGTTACATTGCCAAGTCAAGCAACACCTCTGGCATCATTACTGAGCTGGCCATCCAAAACATTAACGGGAAAGTGCGCTTGATTGGCGGGGATGCGAGTGGCAGTACTGTCACCGTGCCCACAAGCCTATCGACCTCCTCCGGTGTGAAACGTTTAGGCTGGCGCAATATCGTAGGGCAGTAAGGTTTATGCAGCGGCAACGCCCCCCCTGGAAGCAGGGGGTGTTGCTGGCCGTAGTGGCGTCCGTCGCTGCGCATGGCGGTGCCTGGCTGGCATGGGAAGCATGGCAGCGCAGGCCCTCGGAGAATGCCGGCGCGGTTTCCCGAGTGGATCCGACTGGTGTGACGTTACGGCTGGTCTCACCATCCCCCACTATTCAGGCCAGGCCTAGCCCACAGGCAGTCATCAATAGGGCACCGGAGCTAGACTCGCCTTCTCCTCCTATAGCGGACACACTCGGTAGTCCTTCCCGGTTTATTCCAGCGGACCGATTGGACGGACCGGTAGTTCCAAAATCGTCCCCCGATACCGGCCGTCTGCGGGGTTTGTATTTTTCAGGACTGCCGATTCAGCTACGCATTTTGATTGACGAGACAGGTCAGGTGCAAGACGTGGTGGTACTCCAAAGCACCACCAGCGATATGCCCGCTGTGGAGCAGATCAAAACCATGTTCATGGACACGGCCTATATCCCCGGACTACTGCATGGCAAACCAGTCCCGACGCAAGTGGATCTGGAGCTGCGTGTTTCCGACCTCGAGTAGGTGCAGTACACATCCTGCATCTACACACGGCGTGTTCTACACCGAAATCCCCACGTTCAAAGTAGCAGCATAACCACTGCTGGTATTCCCGGTCATTGTTGCGAGCTGGGTAGAGTAGCCGTCGCTAAAGACATTGTCAGTTGCAAAGGACATAGCGGCCAGATTCGCGACGCTGGCGCTGTAACCCGAAGTGGCGTGCATGGCATTGCAAGTGGCGATGGGGAATGCAATCTGCGATGTCTTGATACCGTCACCAGCGGGCGTAGAGGTCGCCAAAGTCTCGCTAGCGTATATCTCAAAATGGATATGCGGCATGCGCCCCGAATAGCAGCCTGGAAAGATGGTTTGAAAAGTAACGCTGCCATTGCTATCGGTGACCTGCACGCCGCACAAATAGTTCTCTCCGGTGATGCCGGTGGAGTACATGGAGTGCAAACCGCTCTGCGTGCAATGCTACAGATAGATGGCATATCCCGCCAACGGCGCGCAACTGGCCCGACTGTTTTCCAGATTGAGTGTCACCTGCAAGCCCCCCCGTTGCGACCATGGAGCTGGAGACAATGCTGGAGGTAATGTCGCTACGCACAATGCCCGATAGCAGCCAGGCATTCACCAAAATGCCATTCAGAGAGTTGGTGCCATCTCCAGGATAAGGGCCATTGGTTTCCGACGCTATTACAGAACAGGCGCTGCTGGATGTGCTGCTACCACCACATCCACCGCCGCCCCCACACGCAGTCAAGGCCAGCGGTGCCATGACACCTGTACCCAGCCAGCGCAAAGCCTGACGACGACTTGCCATGTTTTCAGCCAGTACACGCATATCTTGAAAAAGTTGACCATCCACAGAATGTGCCTCCGGCGACATACATCTCTCTCAATGAAACAAGGCCCCAATATGGCAACCAATCTGGGAAGAATTTGGCAGCACATGTAAATGCACAGTAAAGAACCACCAGTGGCGCAACCCACTATCATCAGCACCTTTTGCATACTGAGCACGCGCACCGATGGCCGCCGATATGAACCCCGCCCAGCAAGAGGCTGTCAATTACCTGCACGGGCCCTGCCTGGTGCTGGCCGGGGCCGGTTCGGGCAAAACGCGCGTGATCACGCACAAGATTGGCCGCCTGATCCAGATGGGCCTGCCGGCGAACCGCATTGCCGCCATCACGTTTACCAACAAGGCCGCCGCAGAAATGCGCGAGCGCGCCAAACAGCTCATTGGCCGCGCCGCCAAGGACGTGCTGGTCTGCACCTTCCACGCACTGGGTGTGCGCATGCTGCGCGAAGACGGCTCCGTGCTGGGCCTGAAGGCGCAGTTCAGCATTCTGGACAGCGACGATGTGACCAGCATCCTGAAGGACGCGGGTGGCACCGTGGACGCCGCCACCGCGCGCCAATGGCAATGGACCATCAGCGCCTGGAAAGGCGCAGGGCTGACCGCTACCCAGGCGTTGGCCCAGGCCGCGGACGACAACGAACGCATCATCGCCACCGTCATGGGGCGCTACGAGGAGCGCCTGGTGGCCTACCAGAGCGTGGACTTTGACGACCTGATCAGCCTGCCGCTCAAACTGCTGCGCGACTACCCCGAGGTGCGAGAGCGCTGGCAGGCCAAGCTGGGCCATGTGCTGGTGGACGAGTACCAGGACACCAACGCCACGCAGTACGAGGTGCTGAAGTTGCTGGTGGGCGAGAAGGCGCGCTTTACCGCGGTGGGTGACGACGACCAGTCCATCTATGGCTGGCGCGGCGCCACGCTGGACAATCTCAAAAAATTGCCCGTGGACTTCCCCACGCTCAAGGTCATCAAGCTGGAGCAGAACTACCGCTCCACCAGCGCCATCCTGCGCGCGGCCAACAACGTGATTGGCCCCAACCCCAAGCTCTTCCCCAAGACGCTGTTCAGCGAGCTGGGCGAGGGCGAGCCGGTGCGCGTGGTGGATGCCGACAACGAAGAGCACGAGGCCGAGCGCGCCGTGGCCCGCATCCAGAGCCTGCGTGCCGAGGGCGTGGTGGACGCGCAGGGCAAGCAGTACAAGGAGTTCCGCGACTTTGCCGTGCTGTACCGCGCCAACCACCAAGCCAAGCCGTTTGAGAAGGCGCTGCGCAAGGCCAATATCCCCTACAAGGTGTCGGGCGGCCAAAGCTTTTTTGACCGTGCCGAGATCCGCGATCTGTGCGCCTGGTTTCGCCTGTGGAGCAACAACGATGACGACCCCGCGTTCCTGCGCGCGGTGACCACGCCCAAGCGCGGCATTGGCCACACCACCCTGGGTACGCTGGGCGTGTACGCCAGCCAGTACAAGCTGAGCCTGTTCGAGGCGCTGTTTTCCTCCTCACTGAGCGCTGCGCTCAGCACCAAGGCGCTGGGCAGCCTGCACGAGTTCGGCCGCTACATCAACGACCTGGAGTTCCGCGCCCGCCACACCGAAGGCGCCGAGGCGGCGGCCACCTTCATGGCCGAATGGCTCAAGGAAATTGGCTACGAGAAACACCTGTACGACGGCGAGGAGAGCGAGAAAGTAGCTTCCGCCAAGTGGACCAATGTGCTGGAGTTTTGCGACTGGATGGCCCAACGCTGCGGTGGGCAGATCGAAGATGTGGCCGGTGTCACCACGCGCGAAGTCAAGAGCCTGCTGGAGGTGGCGCAAACCATCGCCCTGCTCTCCACCATCAGTGAGCGCGAGAAAGACCAAAACGTCGTGACCCTGTCCACCCTGCACGCCTCCAAGGGGCTGGAGTGGCCGCATGTGATGCTGGTAGGGGTGACCGAGGGCATGCTGCCCTTCAAATTGGGCGTCGGTGCGGACACGCTGGGTGGATCCAGCATGGCCGACGAAGCTGCGAATGAAGACATGGCCACCCGCCTGCAGGAAGAGCGCCGCCTGATGTACGTGGGCATTACCCGGGCCCAGCGCAGCCTGGCCGTGAGCTGGACGCGCCGCCGCAAAAAAGGCCGCGAGATGGTGGCCGCCCTGCCCAGCCGTTTCATTGCCGAGATGGGCCTGGACCAAACCACCGTGAAAGAAGACCCGCGCGAAAAGCTGCGCGCCCTGCGCGCCGAATTCGCCGCAAAAGCCCAAGCCACCGCGACCGCTGCGGCGACCACTCCCCGATGACATTGCACACCCGAATCGCTACATTTTTCATAGCTGCTTGCGCAGTTTGCACGGGGGCTAGCGCCCAAAGTGACTCCGCATCATCGGCACTGACCACGCCGGCCACTGTGCCAGCCAACAGCGTTGGGGCACCACCCCAGAGCGACACCAGCTGCAAGAACCCGCGGGCCACGCCGCTGTCCCGCTTTTGGGAATTGGAGCCCTCCAGCGACTGTGGCACCTTCGGCTTGCGCGGCTACCGCCCCATCAGCCTGTCGGTGATCGGCTCGGACAGTGTCAATACCCAGCCCACATCACCCAGTGCGGGCCATACAGGCACGTACCAGCCCTACACCACCAGCGAGACGCGCATCCAGCTCTCGGTGCGCACCAAGGTCGCCCAGGGTCTGCTCACCGGTGGCGACCCGAACCGGCTGGATTCGCTGTGGTTTTCGTACAGCCAGCAGTCCTACTGGCAGCTGTTCAACAACGACCTGTCGCGCCCCTTCCGCGCTACCGACCATGAGCCGGAGCTCACCTACATCTTCCCGGTGGAGTCGGCCCTGCCCTCGGGTTGGCGTCTGCGTTACGGCGGCATCAGCCTGAACCACCAGAGCAACGGCCAAAGCCTGCCGCTCTCGCGCAGCTGGAATCGCGTGATCGCGCGTGCGGGGCTGGAACTGGGCAATACCGTGGCCGTGAATGCCAGCGTGTGGCAGCGATTGCCCGAAGACGCCGCCAGCGACGATAACCCCGACATCGCCGACCTGGTGGGCCGCGCCGAAGTGTCTGCGGCCTGGAACGTCAACCCCACCAACACGCTGGCGCTGACCGTGCGCCACTCCCTGCAGGCCGATGCCAATGGCTCGGTCCGCCTGGGCTGGTTCCACAAGATTGGCAGCGCCAGCGATACCGACCAGCGTGGCAGCCTGCGTTTTCACACCGAGCTGTTCAGCGGCTATGGGGATTCGTTGATGGACTACAACCGCCGGCGCACGGTGCTCAGCGTGGGGCTCACGCTGCTGGACTGGTAGCCGCCGTTAGCGGTGGCCGTTGATGCCGGTGCTGAAAGAGGCATCGGCAAAACCCAACCCACCGCCACTGTCGGCCGGGCCAAACTCAGCATCGTGCAGGTCGGCCAGCACCATCATCGCGTCAGCGGCTTCCTGGTTGAAGCCAATGCGTGCATTGCCCATGCCGTCGCCACCGTTCATGATCAGCTTGTTGATATAGACACTGCACTCCTTGTAGCCCCACAGGGTGCGGATGGTGTTGGCTATGCGGTGGTGGTGCATTTCCACGATGTCCAGCGCCACTGCTTTGCGCTGGGCAGGGGTAGCTTCCTCCAAACCCATGGGTACGGTAGGCGCATCCAACTCCGGGAAAGGCTGCGCTGCAGGGACATCACTGCGTACCTGGGGCACAGGTGGAGTGGGTGCCAAAGGCATGGCAGAGGAGATGGGAGGCAGGCTGCTAAAACGCGAGTCCTGCTCGGCAAGCGCGCTATCCCACAGGCTCCAGGCAGTGTCCGGATCGTCTTCGCGGACTTCCAGGCCACGCGAATCCGGGGCCTCCTGCTTGGGGTCCGGCGTGCCATCTTTGCCCCGAAACCTGCTGAACATGGGACTCCTTCTTGTTTTCGCCTGCATGTTACTCCAGCATGCAGGCCTTTGCCACATTATGGTTTGCCTCCCTGAAGGCACCCCTTGAATTGCGCGCAAGCGTACCGTGCGGCCCCACATGGGACAAGAGGCCAGTCGGACTATGAGAAATTCAGCATGAGGGTGTGCTGGCGCACAGCACAAAGAAAAAGCGGCTTCCCTTTGCAGAGAAGCCGCTTTCGCGTTTTGGTGGCCTGGGGCGGAATCGAACCACCGACACAAGGATTTTCAATCCTCTGCTCTACCGACTGAGCTACCGGGCCTGAGCCTTGAATTATAGCATTGATTTAAACGCCATTTCGCTTCCCGCGCGTCAAGTCCACCCCCAGTTGTTTGAGCTTGCGGTACAGGTGAGTACGTTCCAGCCCGGTCTTTTCAGCCACACGGGTCATGGACCCGTTTTCCTTGGCCAGGTGGTATTCGAAATAGGCTTTCTCAAACTCGTCACGGGCTTCGCGCAGCGGTTTGTCGAGTTCAAAATTTTGCTGCGCCTGAGGGCCCGCATCCAGCTTCTCGGCGGCCAGGACAGCGACTGATTCCTGTGCGACCGCTGCGGCAACCGATGCCAGGGGCAAAGGGGCGGTTTTGCGCAAGTTGCCACGGGAGAGGCCTTGCTCCACTGCCTTGAGCAGCTTCTGCAACGTGACAGGTTTTTCCAGAAACGCCAGCGCACCAATCTTGGTGGCCTCGACAGCCGTGTCGATGGTGGCATGGCCACTCATCATGATCACGGGCATGGTCAACGCACCGGTGGTGGACCATTCCTTGAGTAGCGTTACACCATCGGTATCGGGCATCCAGATATCGAGCAGCACCAGGTCCGGACGTTCACGCAGCCGCGCCGCCCGCGCTTGGGCAGCGTTCTCCGCGAGTTCGACGGTGTGGCCTTCGTCATTGAGAATTTCCCAAAGCAATTCACGAATGCCGTGCTCGTCGTCTACTACCAGTATGTTTGCCATGTTGTCTGCGCAGTCCCTTTGATGCCTGTGTACCGCACTCAAACTTGTGCGCTGTGGTCTGTCGCCAATGATAACGACACTTGCGCCCCAACGACCACGCCGTCCACGGTGCGGTTGCCAATGTCAATGCGGGAACCATGCTCGTCGGCAATTTTTTTGACCACCGCGAGACCCAGGCCCGTGCCGCGGGCCTTGGTCGTGACATAGGGCTCAAAGGCCCGCTTGAGAATGTTCTCCGGAAAGCCGCTGCCCTGGTCCTGCACGATGAGGCGTACCCGTCCCGAAGCCTCTTGCCATTGTGTCTTCACGGTCACGCTGCGGGCGGCATCCGGCATCGCAGCCACGGCGGCCTCTGATGCGTCCTGCGCGTTTTGCAACAAATTGTGAATCACTTGGCGCAGCTGTTCGGCATCGCCCCGCACGGGCGGGCACCGTGCATCCAGTTCGGTAGTGATGGGAACCTTGGTTGCGTCGACTTCATAGAGCTGCAGCACGTCTTTCACCAGCGCATTCAGGTCCAGCGGTTTGAGCTCCGCAGCAGGCAGTCGGGCATAGTCGCGAAACTCGTTCACCAGCCGCTTCATGGCATCCACCTGGTCCACGATGGTCTTGACCGACTTGGTGAGAATGGCCTGCTCTCCGGCTTCCAGTTTGCCGCTGAGTTTCATCTCCAGCCGCTCGGCGGAGAGCTGGATGGGGGTCAGCGGATTCTTGATTTCGTGTGCCAACCGACGGGCCACCTCGCCCCAGGCCTGCGCGCGCTGGGCCGACACAATTTCGGAAATGTCATCAAACACCAGCAGGCGCAAATCGCCAGGTAGCTCGGCACCCCGGGCCACCAATGTGACGGCCCGGTCAAACGGACTTTGCACGGGCGCCCCACTACCCGCCAGCTCAAAGGACTGCTGCCAATGGTCCAGTCCGTGCTCCACCTGCCGTGCCAAAAACTCCACAAACTGCTGCTGGACCGCTATGCCAAAAGGCTCTAGGCCGGGCACATCCGAAAGCGGACGCCCCTGATAGGCGGCCAGCGGTTGTTGCAGGATGCGTGTGGCACCGGGGTTGGAGGAACGGATGGAGCCATCGGGCCCCAACACCACGACACCCGACGTCAGGTTGTCCAGAATAGTTTGCAGGTTCGCGCGCGCAGCATCCACTTGTGACATGCTGCTTTCCACCGCCTGGCGCGCGTCGGCCAACTGCTGGGTCATGGAAGCAAACGCACGTGTAAGCCCCCCCAACTCATCCTTGCCTTGCATGACCAGCTTGGGCGTCAAGTCACCCGCGGCCACCTGGCTCACACCTTCGGTGAGCAACAACAGCGGGCGGGCAATCTGGTTGCCCAGCACCACCGCCAACAGCACCGCACCAAACACCGCCAAGAACAGACTAAGCGTGAGGGTGCCGATGTACATGCGCTTGAGCCCGGTACGTGCCAGTGCTCGTTCCTGGTATTCGCGATTAGCGCTATCTACCGCCAGCGCGTTGGCCACCAGATTGGGCGGCAAGGCGCGTGACACCAACATGTAGCGGGTTTCGGCGTTCAACCCGAGTGCAGCACTGG
Source organism: Rhodoferax sp. GW821-FHT09E07 (assembly GCF_059416145.1). Lineage (NCBI taxonomy): Bacteria > Pseudomonadati > Pseudomonadota > Betaproteobacteria > Burkholderiales > Comamonadaceae > Rhodoferax > Rhodoferax sp. GW821-FHT09E07. The sequence goes on from NZ_JBWKOP010000010.1 coordinate 135,264, forward strand.
AGATGGGCACCAGCGCTTTGATGTGTGCATTGCTCAGCGTGCCAGGCACGGCGTCCTCCAGGCCCTCAATCCAGGCCAGCGAACGCTCTTGCCGTGCCATACGGAACTGGCTGGTCGTAGGCTTGTCCGGACTCAATTGGAATTTGGACTGGCCAACACTCGCAATGAGGTTGCCGCCCCCTCCCCAGACCGTGATGTCGGAAGCGCCAAGCTGGTCGAGCAGGCGTTCAATCACAATCCCGGTAGCCCCATCGCTGCTGTCTGACAGTTGAACTGCCGCAGCTCGTGACTTGGTGGCTAGGTCATTGGACAACGTGTCCAAGGTAACGCGACCCAGGCTCAAGCCCGCTTCCAACGCCCCCTCGACTTTGACGTCAAACCAGGTTTCGATGGAGCGTGAAACAAACTGATACGACACCACATAAATTAGCAACCCAGGCATGACACCTACCAGCGCAAAAATGGTGGCCAGCTTGACCAACAAGCGGCTACCAAAGCGCCCCTGGCGCAGACGCACCATCAACCGGTAGCCAACCCAAGCAATGCCTGCGCCCAGCATCACCGCCACAACCACATTGATGGCAAACAGCCGCGCGTAGTTGCGCTCGTACAGCTCCCGGTTGTTGGTGGCCTGCGTCAGCAAGTACAGCAGCAACATGCCAATGACAACCATCAGAGCGGCACCCAAAGTTACCGTTCGGCGCACCGCGCGCGAGGTGTGGCCCGGAGCCACCGGGGCCTTGGCGCCTTCCTGAGATGTCATTTGGGCGCCTCGGGCGCCAGAATCACGAACCGGGCCAGCGCAATATCCCATTCAGACTGGCCCAGCGCGCCAATTTGAAAAGGCCGGGGGAGCTGCCCCAAGTCCAGGCGAAAACGGAACTCCAGGCGATAGCGCAAATTGAGATCCAGATCCGCGGTATTGATCACTTTCCATCGGGAGATGCGCTTGATGGCAGACAACGCCTGCTGCAAAGTGTCATAACTTTGGTTCAAGGTCAATCCCAGGCCACTGGCGGCGCCCGGTCCACTGCTCACGTTAAGTCGCCAGTGGCGCGTGAGCGGCTGAAATGCCAGACGGAATTGACGCGTAGCACTGCCGATCGATTTGTCAGACCAATACCAGCGCTCCTTGAACACCTCGGCGTCTGCCACAAACACCATGGGAATTCCTTTGAGCAAGGCTTCTTCCACAGCATTGGACAGATCAAATTGCAACTGGGCAGAAACAGTTACCTCTTCGACGCCACGCTCCACCTCGAACTGCGACAAATCGGCGGTCCCTTGCGCCATCGCCAAGCGAATAAAACCGGCCAGCCCAACGAACGCCAACCAGCGTACCGCCTTGTTAAACAGTACGCTTTTCAAAGAGCGCGTAGAAAAAGCCGTCGTGGTCACCCAACGGATTGTCGGGGACAACACCGCTCGCCCCTTCAATTTGCGGCAGCAAATGTCCGGGAGATGGAAGCAAGCGGGCCTCGGTGTTGTTTGCAAGAAACGCTTGCACCTGCCCCTGGCCTTCGGCCATGAAAAGAGAGCAAGTGCAATACAACAAACGTCCACCCGGGCGCAACAGAGGCCACAGCGCCCGAAGAATGCCCTGCTGAATTGCAGCAAGCTGGTCCACATCGGAGGCGCGGCGCAACCAACGGATATCTGGATGGCGCCGAACAATGCCGGAAGCCGTGCAAGGTGCATCCAGCAGAATAAGGTCGAAGGGCTTTCCGTCCCACCAGGTGTCCGGTTGACTCGCATCTGCTGTGACCACGTGTGGCGCCAAGCCCAGGCGCTGGGCATTGCTTTGGATACGCTGGGCTCGCCTTGCATCGACCTCCAGCGCGATCACCTCCGCATCGGCCAGCTCCAGCAGGTGCCCTGTTTTCCCACCCGGCGCAGCACAGGCATCCAGGATACGCCACGGACCGGAGGCCGCATACCCATCCAGCAGCAACGGGGCCGCCACTTGGGCCGCAGCATCTTGTACCGACACCACGCCCTGCATAAAGCCCGGTACGGTCTGCACAGAGGCCGCCTGCCCCAACTCCACAATGTGGCCGCTGCGATGAATACCACGAAGCCCTGCTTGCTCCAGCAGAGGCAAATAGGCCGCGACCGAAGTTCGACGGGAATTAAGTCGCAGTGTCATGGGGGCGTGCCGATTGGCAGCTGACAGCAGCTGCATCCATTGCGCAGGGCGCTCTGCCTTCAGGCGGGCAATCCACCAAGCAGGGTGATTCCACACGGCCACTGGGTCTTTTTGCGTGGCCGCCACTAACACATCCTTTTCGCGCAGAAATCGGCGCAGACAGGCATTCATGAAATTGGCCTGCGCTTTGGTCTCCTGCTGGCGCTTGGCGGCCTCAACAGCTTGGTTGACCAACGTAAAAGCGTCATAGGGCGCGTGCAAATCATCCCACGCCAGTGCCAGCGCAACACACAACAAGGCATCCGCAGCTGGAGGCGGTTTCTTGCTCGCCAACAAACTGGACAGGGCCTGGGCGCGCCCCAAATTGCGCCAAACCTGAAAGGCAAGTGCCTGAACACCGGAGCGCAACTCTGCGTCCACTGCATCCATTGCGACAGTGCCGGAAGTACCGCCACGCACGGCCAGTACGACCCGGGCTGTGGCTTGCAATTGGCGCCACAGCGCCGGAGATTGATTGGGTTCTGACATGCTGACCTAGAGTTGCCCCGCGGGAAGAAATCCCATGGCGCCCGCAACAACGCTGGCGGGGAATTGATGGATTGCCTCGTTGTAGCGGCTGAGGATCTGGTTCAGCCCGCCCCGCGCACTGTGCACCTTGAGCACGCTGGCATCCCAGTCCGCGCGCAGATCGGGCGGCACGCTGGGTCCGGCAAGGTCGGCGGGAACATCACTGGCAGCGTGCCATTGCGCCTGAACAACGTCCCAGGCCGCTGCGAGGGGAGTCAGTGCGGTGGTGGCCAACGGGTTAGGACGCGGCAGCTTCCAGGCCGCATCTAGCGCCTGGATAGCCCTCGATAGGGCCTCCCATTCTGGCGGCAAACTGGCATCCACAGCGGTGGCTTCGGATAAGAAGGTGTTGACCACGGTGGCGCATGTACGCATGTGTTTTTCCAGCACTTGGAGTACATCCATTCCGCGCGCACGCAAACGCATCAACCGGTTGTATAACCCCACACTCCAAAAAACCAATGCGGCCAGCAATAGCCAAAGCAATAGCGACGCATTCATGCCTGACCTTCCTTACAACTCTGGGTGGACCCTACCATGGAACATGCAACCGCCCCATAAAAAACGCCCCAAGCTGCTTACACAGACTTGGGGCGTTATAGCCGCTAGGGCACTGCGCGATTACTCGGCAGCAGCGCCTTCATTCGACGGGTACTCACCCGCGACATCCGCACCACCTGCAAGCTCGGCCGCTTCAGCTTCCGCAATGGCGCGACGCTCGGCATCGTCCATGGTCTCACGCACCTTGCGGGCTTCGTGGTAAGCCAAGCCAGTACCTGCAGGGATCAGACGACCCACGATCACGTTTTCCTTCAGGCCGCGAAGCTCGTCGCGCTTGCCCATGATGGCAGCTTCGGTCAGCACACGCGTAGTTTCCTGGAAGGACGCGGCGGAGATGAAACTGTCGGTGGACAAGGAGGCTTTGGTAATACCCAGCAACAGGTTGGTATAGGTCGCCGGAATCTTGCCTTCGGCACGCAGAGCGTCGTTGGTGTTGAGCATCTCGGAGCGCTCGACCTGTTCACCGTTGATGTAGCCGGAGTCACCCGCAGCTTCCACCACCACACGGCGCAGCATCTGACGAACAATCACTTCGATGTGCTTGTCGTTGATCTTCACGCCTTGCAAACGGTACACGTCCTGCACTTCGTCCACGATGTAGCGGGCCAGCTCTTCGGAACCCAGCAGGCGCAAAATGTCTTGCGGATCGGCCGGACCGTCCACCACGGACTCACCCTTGTTGACCACTTGGCCTTCGTGGACCAAGATGTTCTTTTCCTTGGGCACAAGCTCTTCCCAGACCTTGCCCTCAGGATCGGTGATCTGCAAGCGGACCTTGCCCTTGGTTTCCTTGCCGAACGACACCGTACCGGTCACTTCGGCCAGCACACCCTTGTCCTTGGGCGAACGTGCCTCAAACAGCTCAGCCACGCGTGGCAGACCGCCGGTAATGTCTCGGGTCTTTTGACCTTCGATCGGGATACGGGCCAGCACTTCGCCAGGCCCCACGTCCTGGCCGTCACGCACTTGCACCAGCGCGCCCACCGGGAAACCAATGGTCACCGAATGGTCGGTGCCAGGAATCTTCACTTCGTGGCCGGACGCGTCGATCAGCTTGACCTGGGGACGCACGACCTTGGCAGCGCCGCGGCGCTTGGGGTCGATCACCACCAGGGTGGACAAACCGGTCACTTCATCTACCTGCTTCGCCACGGTCAGACCTTCTTCGACGTTCTCGAAGTGAGCCCTACCAGCGAACTCGGTAATGATGGGGCGAGTCAATGGATCCCAGTTAGCCAAAATTGCGCCAGCCTTGATGGTCTGGTCAGCCTTGACTGTCAACACGGCGCCGTAAGGCACCTTGTGGCGTTCCCGCTCACGGCCATGCTCGTCATGAATGATGATTTCGCCAGAGCGCGCAATCACCACCAACTCAGACTTGCTGTTGGTCACATAACGCATGGTGGCGTTGAAGCCAATCACACCGTTGGACTTGGCCTCCACACTGGAAGCGATGGCAGCGCGGGATGCCGCACCACCGATGTGGAAGGTACGCATGGTCAGCTGGGTACCGGGTTCACCGATGGATTGCGCAGCGATCACACCAACGGCTTCGCCGCCATTGATCAGCCCGCCACGACCCAAGTCGCGTCCATAGCACTTCGCGCAAATACCAAAGCGGGTTTCGCAAGTGAGCGCGGTGCGCACCTTCACTTCATCCACCCCTGCTGCTTCGAGCTCTTCGATCAGGTCTTCGTCCAGCATCGTACCGGCGGATGCCAGCACTGCGCGATTCTCTGGATGCAAGACATCATCAGCTGCAGTACGACCCAGAATGCGGTCACGCAACGACTCGATGGTTTCACCGCCTTCGACGATGGCGCGCATCAGATAACCATTGTGTGTTCCGCAGTCTTGCTCGGTCACAACCAAGTCTTGCGTCACGTCGACCAAACGGCGAGTCAGGTAACCGGAGTTGGCCGTCTTCAAGGCCGTATCAGCCAGCCCCTTACGGGCACCGTGGGTGGAGATGAAGTACTCCAGCACGTTCAGACCTTCGCGGAAGTTCGCGGTAATGGGCGTCTCGATGATGGAGCCATCAGGCTTGGCCATCAGACCCCGCATACCAGCCACCTGGCGAATTTGAGCGGCAGAACCGCGCGCACCAGAGTCGGCCATCATGTAGATGGAGTTAAAGGACTCTTGCTGCACTTGCTTGCCATGGCGGTCGGTGACCGTTTCCTTGGACAGCTTGGCCATCATGACCTTGGACACTTCGTCACCCGATTTGCCCCAGATGTCCACCACCTTGTTGTAGCGCTCACCAGCGGTCACCAAGCCGGAGACGTATTGCTGCTCGATCTCTTTGACTTCCTTTTGGGCGCGGCCAATGATGTCGTGCTTCTCAGTCGGCACCAACATGTCGTCGATACAGATCGAGATACCAGCTTTGGTCGCCAGACGGAAGCCGCTTTGCAACAGCTTGTCGGCGAACACCACAGTCTCTTTCAATCCGCACTTGCGGAACGAAACGTTGATGAGTTTGGAGATCTCCTTCTTCTTCAACGCCTTGTTAATGTTGGAGAAAGGCAAACCCTTGGGCAGGATTTCGGACAGCAGAGCACGGCCGGCCGTGGTTTCCCACAGCTTGGTGGAGGGCTCGAACTCGCCGGTTTCCTTGTTCTTTGTCCACTCGGTCAGGCGCACATTGATACGTGCGTTGAGTTCGACTTCGCCCGCGTCAAAGGCGCGTTGCACTTCACCGGTGTCGGAGAAGATCAAGCCTTCGCCCTTGCCATTGATGCGGTCGCGAGTCGTGTAGTACAGGCCCAACACCACGTCTTGCGAAGGAACGATAGAAGGCTCGCCGTTGGCAGGGAACAGCACGTTGTTGGAGGCCAGCATCAGTGTGCGAGCTTCCATTTGTGCTTCCACCGACAAGGGCACGTGAACGGCCATCTGGTCACCGTCGAAGTCGGCGTTGAAGGCCGCGCAAACGAGCGGGTGCAGCTGGATGGCTTTGCCCTCGATCAGGATGGGTTCAAAGGCCTGAATACCCAAACGGTGCAGCGTGGGCGCACGGTTCAGCATCACGGGGTGCTCTTTGATGACCTCTTCCAGGATGTCCCACACCACCGGCGTACCGGATTCGACTTCCTTCTTGGCAGCCTTGATGGTGGTTGCAATACCCATGGCTTCCAGACGCGCGAAGATGAATGGCTTGAACAGTTCCAAGGCCATCAGTTTCGGCAGACCGCACTGGTGCAACTTGAGCGTTGGGCCCACGGTAATCACGGAACGACCGGAGTAATCCACGCGCTTGCCCAGCAAGTTCTGGCGGAAACGGCCAGATTTGCCCTTGATCATGTCGGCCAGGGACTTCAGTGCGCGCTTGTTGGCGCCGGTCATGGCCTTGCCACGGCGGCCGTTGTCCAGCAGGCTGTCCACGGCTTCTTGCAGCATGCGCTTTTCGTTGCGCGCAATGATTTCCGGTGCCTTCAGTTCCAGCAAACGGCGCAGACGGCTGTTGCGGTTGATGACGCGGCGGTACAGATCGTTCAGATCGGAGGTCGCAAAGCGACCGCCGTCCAGCGGCACCAGCGGACGCAGGTCCGGCGGCAGCACGGGCAGCACGTCGAGCACCATCCACTCGGGCTTGATGCCGGACTTCTTGAAGGCTTCCAAGACTTTCAGGCGCTTGGCGTTCTTCTTGATCTTGAGCTCGGAGCCGGTCAGGTCGTTGCGCAGCTTCTCGATGGAACCTTCGATGTCGATGGATTCCAGCAAGTCCTTGATACCTTCGGCGCCCATCTTGGCGGTGAACTCGTCACCGTATTCCTTGAACTTGGCGTCGTAGTCGTCTTCCGACATGATGCTGTACTTCTTCAGCGGAGTCATGCCGGGGTCGGTGACTACATATGCTTCAAAGTACAACACGCGCTCGATGTCACGCAGGGTCATGTCCAGCACCAGGCCCAGACGGCTGGGCAGGGACTTCAGGAACCAGATGTGCGCGCAAGGAGCTGCCAGATCGATGTGACCCATGCGTTCACGGCGAACCTTGGTCTGTGTGACTTCAACGCCGCACTTTTCGCAGATCACACCGCGGTGCTTCAGACGCTTGTACTTGCCGCACAGACATTCGTAGTCCTTGATAGGTCCGAAAATTTTGGCGCAGAACAGGCCATCGCGTTCGGGCTTGAAAGTGCGGTAGTTGATGGTTTCGGGTTTCTTGACTTCACCGAAAGACCACGAACGGATCTTCTCGGGCGAAGCCATGCCGATCTTGATGGCATCGAAATGCTCATCGGGGGTGAACTGCTTGAACAGGTCGAGTAAAGATTTCATGTGACTCTTTCCCTTTCAATTAAGAACGTTCGAGTTCGATGTCAATGCCCAAGGAACGGATTTCCTTGACCAACACATTGAACGATTCCGGCATGCCGGCTTCGATGGAGTGCTCACCCTTGACGATGTTCTCGTACACCTTGGTACGGCCTTGCACGTCATCGGACTTGACAGTGAGCATTTCCTGCAGCACGTAGGACGCGCCGTAGGCTTCCAGCGCCCACACTTCCATTTCACCGAAGCGCTGACCACCAAACTGGGCCTTGCCGCCCAGCGGTTGTTGTGTGACCAGGCTGTACGGTCCGGTAGAACGGGCGTGCATCTTGTCGTCGACCAAATGGTGCAACTTCAGGTAATGCATGTAGCCCACTGTAGTGGTGCGCTCGAAAGCGTCACCAGTACGGCCGTCATACAGCTGGGCTTGCGTACGCGCAGCAGTCAGGCCCTTTGCCTTGGCGACGTCGTCCGGGTAAGCGAGTTGCAGCATGTCGCCGATTTCTTTCTCCGTCGCACCGTCAAACACAGGCGAAGCAAAGGGCACGCCACTGGTCAGCTCCTTGGCCATCTCCTGCACTTCTGCGTCAGACAGTTGGGCCAAGTCTTCTTTACGGCCAGTGCTGTTGTAGACCTGTTCCAAAAAGCCACGGATTTCGGTCGCAGCGGCTTCACGTTGCAGCATGTCGCCAATACGGTGGCCCAAGCCCTTACCAGCCCAACCCAAATGCACTTCCAGCACCTGACCGATGTTCATGCGAGAGGGCACGCCCAGCGGGTTCAACACGATATCAACTGGGGTACCGTCGGCCATGTACGGCATATCTTCAACGGGAGTGATCTTGGAAACCACACCCTTGTTGCCGTGGCGACCGGCCATCTTGTCACCAGGTTGCAGGCGACGCTTCACAGCGATGTAGACCTTGACCATCTTCAGCACGCCAGCAGGCAACTCATCGCCTTGGGTCAGCTTCTTGCGCTTCTCTTCAAAAGCGAGGTCGAAACTGTGGCGGGTCTGCTCCAGCGAGTTCTTGATGCTCTCCAATTGGCTCGCGACTTCTTCGTCAGCAGGACGAATATCGAACCAGTGGAACTTCTCAACAGATGCCAAATAAGCCTTGTCCAGCTTGGTACCCTTGGCCAGCTTTTGCGGGCCACCATTGGCAACCTTGCCGGTCAACAACTTCTCGATACGATCGAACGCATCGGCTTCCACGATACGCAGCTGGTCATTCAAATCCAGGCGGAAACGCTTGAGTTCGTCGTCGATGATCTGCTGTGCACGGCGGTCGCGCTGAATGCCTTCGCGGGTAAACACTTGTACGTCGATGACGGTGCCGGAGCTGCCCTGGTCCACGCGCAGAGACGTGTCTTTCACGTCGCTGGCCTTTTCACCGAAGATCGCTCGCAGCAGCTTTTCTTCTGGAGTCAGCGTGGTCTCGCCCTTGGGTGTGACCTTACCGACCAGCGTGTCACCTGGCAGAACTTCTGCGCCCACGTAGATGATGCCGGACTCGTCCAGACGGTTCAGTTGCTGTTCGCTCAGGTTAGGAATATCGCGCGTAATTTCTTCTGCACCCAACTTGGTGTCACGCGCCATCACCACGAGTTCTTCGATGTGGATGGAGGTGTAGCGGTCTTCTGCTACCACGCGCTCGCTGATCAGGATCGAGTCTTCGAAGTTGTAGCCATTCCAAGGCATGAAGGCCACCAGCATGTTCTGTCCGATGGCGATTTCACCCAAGTCAGTGGATGCGCCGTCGGCAATCACATCACCCTTGGACAGCTTGTCGCCCTTCTTGACGATGGGACGCTGATGGATGTTGGTGTTCTGGTTGGAGCGCTGGTACTTGATCAGGTTGTAGATATCCACACCCACTTCGCCAGCTTGTGCCTCGGCATCGTTGACGCGGATCACCACACGGGTTGCATCCACATAGTCCACGATACCTCCACGGGTGGTAGTCACCACGGTGCCGGAGTCCACCGCCGCAACGCGCTCGATGCCTGTACCCACCATGGGTTTTTCCGGACGCAGCACGGGGACGGCCTGACGCGACATATTGGCGCCCATCAACGCACGGTTCGCATCATCGTGCTCCAAGAATGGAACCAAAGAGGCAGCGACCGACACGATCTGCGCAGGGGAAACATCCATGTACTGCACGCGCTCAGCGCCTACAAGGATGGATTCGCCTTTTTCACGGGCAGACACGAGATCACCGGTCAAGGTGCCGTCCTTGTCCAGAGCCGCATTGGCCTGAGCAATCACGTACTTGCCCTCTTCAATGGCGGACAGGTAGTCAATGTCCATTGTGACCTTGCTGTCGACCACGCGGCGATACGGTGTCTCAATGAAACCGTATTCGTTCAGGCGAGCGTACAAAGCCAGAGAATTAATAAGACCGATGTTAGGACCTTCAGGCGTTTCGATTGGGCAGACGCGACCGTAGTGGGTCACGTGCACGTCACGCACTTCAAAGCCTGCACGCTCGCGCGTCAAACCGCCCGGGCCAAGGGCCGATACACGGCGCTTGTGGGTGATTTCAGCCAGCGGGTTGGTCTGGTCCATAAACTGGGACAACTGAGACGCGCCAAAGAACTCTTTCAATGCTGCCGAAATCGGCTTGCTGTTGATCAGGTCATGCGGCATCAAAGGCTCTTGCTCAGCCTGACCCAAACGCTCCTTTACAGCCTTTTCGATACGTGCCAGGCCGGTGCGGTACTGGTTTTCGGCCAGTTCGCCCACGCAACGCACGCGGCGGTTGCCCAAGTGGTCGATGTCATCAACATCGCCACGGCCGTTGCGCAGATCCACCAAGATCTTGACCACAGCCAGAATGTCTTCATTCGTCAGCACCATGGGGCCGGTCGATTCCGAACGGCCCATTTTGGCGTTGAACTTCATGCGACCCACGCGCGACAGATCATAGGTATCGGGGTTGTAGAACAGGCGCTGGAACAGGGCCTGCACAGCGTCTTCGGTGGGCGGCTCGCCGGGGCGCATCATGCGGTAGATGGCCACGCGTGCAGCAAACTCGTCCACGGTTTCGTCCGTGCGCAGGGTTTGCGAGATGTAGGCACCCTGGTCCAGCTCGTTGGTGTAGATGCAAGCCAGATCCTGGATACCGGCGGTGCGCAGCTTCTTGAGCAGTGCTTCGGTCAGCTCTTCGTTGGCCTTGGCCACGATTTCGCCGGTGTCGCCGTCCACCACATTGCGGGCCACGACGCGGCCGATCAGGAAGTCTTCGGGCACGCTGATGTGCGAAGTACCCGATTGCTCCAGCTCACGTGTGTGGCGAGCCGTCACGCGCTTGTCTTTGGCAACCACGACCTTGCCGGACTTGTCGGTGATATCGAAGCGGGCGACTTCGCCACGCAGACGCTCGGCCACAAATTCCATCTGGGCTCCGCTGTCCATCAGACGGAAGTTGTCGTTGACGAAAAAGTTGGCCAGGATGGATTCGTTGTTCAGGCCAATGGCCTTGAGCAGAATCGTGACGGGCATCTTGCGGCGACGGTCGACACGGAAGTACAGCAGGTCCTTGGGGTCGAATTCGAAATCGAGCCAGGAGCCGCGGTAGGGGATGATGCGTGCGGAGAACAGCAGCTTGCCCGAGCTGTGGGTCTTGCCCTTGTCGTGTTCGAAGAACACGCCAGGCGAACGGTGCAACTGGGACACGATCACGCGCTCAGTACCGTTGATGATGAAGGAGCCCTTGCCGGTCATCAGAGGCACTTCGCCCATGTAGACCTCTTGCTCCTTAACTTCCTTGACGACCTTGTTCTGGCCGGTGGACGACTCACGGTCGTAAATGATTAGTTGCACCTTGGCGCGCACGGCCGATGCAAAGGTCAAACCACGGGTCTGGCATTCACGCACATCGAACGCAGGCTTGGCGAGGTTGTACTCCAGGTACTTCATCTCCACAAAGCCGTTGTGGGAGACGATAGGGAAAGCAGCTTCGAATGCCGCTTGCAAACCTTCTGCGGTACGCTTCTTGGGAGCTACATCCGCCTGCAAAAACGCGGTGTACGCGTCCTTTTGCATTTGCAGCAGATAGGGTATTTCGAGCACGCTATCGCGACTACCGAAGTTTTTGCGAATTCGCTTGCGTTCTGTGTATGTGTAAGCCATTAGATCTCCGGGCAAAGGCTGAGGAATCCTGGGGGTCCTAGGCGACTGTCGCGTTGAGCACCACTCTCAACAGGCTTGGCGATTGGCCACTACCAATCACTGGCGGACGGTTGCGCATTGCACACAACCCGTACCAAGGCATCTTCTGCAGTCGGATCAGAAGACACTCAAAAGCAGTCTGGGACTACTTTTGAGTGTGCACTAATTTCAATGCCCACAAGCAGCAAAGGCTGGAGGCCCTTTTCGGAGCCTCCAGCCTAGGCAACACCGTCGATTACTTGAGTTCGACCTTGGCGCCAGCTTCTTCCAGCTTCTTCTTGGCCGCGTCAGCGTCAGCCTTGGAAGCGCCTTCCTTGACAGCCTTGGGAGCGCCGTCCACCAGATCCTTGGCTTCTTTCAGGCCCAGACCGGTGATTTCGCGCACGGCCTTGATGACGGATACTTTGTTAGCGCCCGCATCGGTCAACACCACGTTGAACTCGGTCTTCTCTTCAGCAGCAGCACCGCCAGCAGCAGCGCCACCGGCAGCGGGAGCGGCCATAGCAGCGGCGCTTACACCAAATTTCTCTTCGATGGCTTTCACCAGGTCGTTGAGTTCCATGACCGTCATGCTGTCCAGCGCGGTCAAAAATGCGTCTTTATCGAATGCCATTTTGATTTCCTAACAATATTGGTTACTACAGACAGAGCGCAATTAAGCGGCGACTGCCTCTGCGGGAGCAGCTTCTGCTGCACCTGCGCCACGCTGTTCCGCCAGCGCGGACAGCACACGGGCCGTACGCGAAATGGGGGACTGCATCAAGCCCAACAATTGCGCCAACAACACTTCCTTGGAAGGGATGCTTGCCAATTGCTTCACGCCGTTCACGTCCAGGGCCTTGCCGCCATACGCACCAGCACGGATCACCAATTTGTCGTTGGTTTTCGCGAACTCGGCCACCACCTTAGCGGCAGCCACAGCGTCTTCGGAAAAGCCGTAGATCAGAGGACCAGTCATCTGGTCGGACACAACTTCAAAGCTGCTACCGGCCACGGCACGGCGGGCCAAGGTGTTTTTCAACACACTCAGGCTCACACCATTGCTGCGTGCGGTATTGCGCAGTTTGGTCATGTCAGCGACCGTGATGCCACGGTATTCCGCGATCACGAGCGTTTGAGCTTTAGCGGCGAGGCCAGTCACATCACTGATGACTGCTTCTTTCTCACTGCGATTCAGACTCAAGGTCTACTCCTTTAAATGCACCTTGCAACTTGCGTCGCGTAGTGCTCCACATTGCAGCGACCAACTGTCAACAGAACTCTCATTCCATCTGCAGCGGGATCGCCATCTGCGTTGGCTTAAAACTATTAAGCGCAGTTGCCTGCACACCAACGGTCTTGGATGGCCTGGCTACGCTCTTAACGTAACCAGCCCACCACATCAGGCGGCTGTTACCAGCCGCCCAAATTTGCGATTACGCCGAGATGGTTTGCAGGTCCACGCGGACACCCACACCCATGGTCGACGAAACAGCGACTTTGCGCAAATACAGGCCCTTGCTGGAAGCAGGCTTGGCTTTGTTCAAGGCATCCACCAATGCTGCCAAGTTGCTTTGCAGTTGGGCCGCTTCGAACGAGCGACGGCCGATGGTGCTGTGCACGATACCGGCTTTGTCCACACGGAATTGCACTTGGCCAGCCTTGGCGTTCTTCACGGCGGTAGCCACATCGGGAGTCACGGTGCCAACCTTGGGGTTAGGCATCAAACCACGTGGGCCGAGGATCTGGCCCAAGGTACCCACGATACGCATGGCATCAGGGGCAGCAATCACGATGTCGAAAGGCATGTCACCGGCCTTGACCATGGCGGCCAGGTCGTCCATACCCACCACGTCAGCACCAGCGGCCTTGGCTTCGTCAGCCTTGGCGCCTTGGGCGAACACGGCGACGCGCTTGGTCTTGCCAGTGCCATTGGGCAGCACAACAGCACCGCGCACCACTTGGTCAGACTTCTTGGCATCGATGCCGAGTTGCACTGCCACGTCGATGGATTCATCGAACTTGGCGTTGGCGAATTCCTTCACCAGACCCAGTGCATCTGTCAGGGCGTACAGCTTGTTGCTGTCGATCTTGCCAACTTGGGCTTTTTGCTTTTTAGTGAGCTTGGACATTTACACGCCCTCCACATTCACGCCCATGGAGCGGGCAGAACCAGCGATGGTACGAACGGCTGCGTCCAGATCGGCGGCAGTCATGTCTTTCATCTTGGTCTTTGCAATTTCTTCGAGCTGGGCACGGGTGATCTTGCCGACCTTGTCCTTCAGGGGGTTGGAGGAACCCTTGTCCAGCTTGATGGCCTTTTTGATCAGCACGGTAGCTGGAGGCGTCTTGATCACGAATGTGAAGCTCTTGTCGGCAAATGCCGTGATCACCACGGGCAAGGGCAGACCAGGCTCGACACCTTGGGTCTGCGCATTGAATGCCTTGCAGAACTCCATGATGTTCAAACCACGTTGACCCAGAGCAGGGCCAATGGGGGGGGATGGGTTGGCCTTACCGGCTGGCACTTGCAGCTTGATAAAGCCGACGATTTTTTTCGCCATGATTTCTCCTTACGGGTGATAACGCCTCGGTGCTGAACAACTCAGACCTCGGCTCCCCGGGGTTAACGACTCTCGACATGTATCTGCGCCGAGTCGGATAGCGCAAACACCCAACCCGCCACTGCTGGCGGGTGACCATCAAGTCTTCTCGATTTGAGAAAACTCCAATTCAACCGGTGTGGATCGGCCAAAAATAGTGACCGACACGCGCACCTTGCTCTTTTCGTAGTTGACGTCTTCCACCGAACCATTGAAATCGGTGAATGGACCTTCCTTGACGCGCACATACTCACCCACCACGAACTCAATCTTGTGGCGCGGCTTGTCGGTGCCTTCTTGCATCTGATTGACGATCTTCATCACCTCGGCTTCCGAAATGGGAGCCGGACGGTTCTTCGCACCACCCACAAAACCGGTCACCTTGTTGGTGTGTTTCACCAAATGCCAGGTGTCATCATCCATCACCATTTCTACCAGCACATAGCCAGGGAAGAACTTGCGCTCAGTCGTTTTCTTCTGGCCGTTCTTGACCTCAACCACTTCTTCCATGGGAACGAGGATGCGGCCAAACTTGCTCTGCATGCCAGCACGGGTGATTCGCTCAATGATGTTGCGCTCAACCGCCTTCTCCATCCCAGAGTAAGCGTGGACCACATACCAGCGCAAATCTGGATTCACAGGCGCGGATGCGGCTTGCTCTGCTACGGGAATTACCACGTCATCAGTCATTATTTTTTCCACCCCAGAATCAGATCGTAAAAAAGCCACTCAAGGGTTTTGTCCGTGAGCCACAGGAATAGTGCCATGATGAGCACAAAACCGAATACATAGGCCGTGATCTGGATCGCCTCTTTGCGGGCAGGCCAAACGACCTTTCTGACTTCACGCCAGGCATCGCGACCAAAGGCAATCAGCTGACGCCCGGTTTCCGACGTAAAAAAAGCACCAGCAGCCAAGCCCAGACCGACAATCAACGCAGTCCACTGAACCAGCTGACCCTGCTTGGTCAGCAGATAAAAGGCAGCCAGCGCAGCAACCACCAGCAATGCAGCAGCAGCCAGCTTGGCTTTGTCTGCGCCGGTGTTGACGGTTTGAACTTGTGTCGTGGCCATAGTGTCTTTATTCGCGTTTCACTTGTACTAAATTTCAGCATCCTCAAGACACTGAAGCCCGCTACACCGTAGCGGGCTTGGTTGCCACCTATTCCCAGGTGGCAGGGGCAGTAGGAATCGAACCTACAACCTTCGGTTTTGGAGACCGACGCTCTGCCAATTGAGCTATACCCCTAGAGTTTCCTTACGCGATGATTTTCGCAACCACACCGGCGCCAACGGTACGACCACCTTCGCGGATGGCGAAGCGCAGGCCTTCTTCCATGGCGATGGGGTTGATCAGCTTCACAGTGAT
>NZ_JBWKOP010000011.1:0-88619 GCF_059416145.1 Rhodoferax sp. GW821-FHT09E07
CAGCAGCCCAGGAGGTTCAAGCCTCCTGCTCCACTGCACTTTGCGCACACCGCGCAAACAAAAAGGCCTGAGATCACTCCTCAGGCCTTTTGCTTTGTTCCCGCCCATCGGCTAGAGCGCCACCTCCAAGAAGCCCTAGGGTTGTCCCGCTCGGCACCAAGCGCTTGCTCGGCAAAAATGTAAGCATGAGCAAAGTCATTGTTTTCGCCACCCCCGTTTTCCTGCTGCTGATCGCTTTGGAGTTCGCCTGGAGCCGGCGCGCGAGCGCACGCGTAGCCGGCGCACGGGCCTATCGCCTGAACGACGCCATCAACAGCATCAGCCTGGGCATCCTGAGCCAGGTCAGTGCGGTGCTCACCAAGCTGCTCAGCATCGGCATTTACACCGCCGTGTTCGGCGTAGTGGCGCTCTACCCCGATCTGGAATTCTGGAAGAGCTGGTACGGCGTGCTGCTAGCACTGGTGTTCTACGACTTTTGTTACTACTGGTTGCACCGTGCAGGCCACGTGGTGGCGCTGTTTTGGGCAGCCCATGTGGTGCACCATCAAAGCCAGCACTACAACCTCTCCACCGCACTGCGCCAGACCAGCAGCGGCCACTTGTTTGGCTGGATCTTCTACCTGCCCATGGCGGTGGCCGGCGTGCCGCCGCTGATCTTTGGCATCGTGGCGCTCATCGACCTGCTCTACCAGTTCTGGGTGCATACCGAGCAGGTGGGCAAGCTGGGTTGGTTTGACCGCGTGTTCTGCTCACCCAGCAACCACCGCGTGCACCACGCCGTGAACGATCCCTACATCGATAAGAACTACGGCGGCATTCTGGTGCTGTGGGACCGCTGGTTTGGCACCTTTCAGGAGGAACAGGAACCCTGTGTGTACGGCACGCGCGGCGCCCTCAACAGCTGGGACCCCTTCTGGGCCAATGCCGAGGTCTACTGGGGTCTCGCCAAAGACAGCTGGGCGACCCAACGCTGGGCCGACAAACTGCGCGTCTGGCTCAAGCCGCCGGGCTGGCAACCACCCGACCTGGCCGCAGCCCAGCCCAAACCCGCCTTCCAACTAGCACAGGTCCGAACTTTCAACCCGCCGCTGAGCCGCAGCCAACAATGGTTTGCCGGCCTGCAATTTGCGCTGGCATTGGGAGCGGTGGCCGCCTACCTGTGGGTCGCCGACTCGCTGAGCCTGTCCGACGCCGCCATGGGCGCAGCGGCCTTGTCGGCATCCCTGTGGGCTTTGGGCCGCTTCATGCAAAACGGCCTGGCAGCGCTGGAAGTCCTGCTGGTGGAAGCCGCCGCATTGGCCACGCTGGGGGCCGTGGGCTTGCTGCCCTACTACCTGTTTACCAAACCGCTGGCCATGGTGCTTGCTATTGCTTTTGTAGCTGTTTGCGCATATTTCACGGGGGCTAGAAGCCTACGAAAGCAAAAATCCATGGCTTTGCTGGTGGGCGCCTTGACGTTCTCTTTGGTCGGGGATGTGTTCCTCATGCTGCCCGGCAACTATTTCATCCCCGGACTCGCTTCGTTCCTGGTGGCACACCTGTTTTACCTCGTGCTGTTTCGCCAGGGCCATGCCTGGTTTCCCAACCGGACGGCGCTGGTCTATGTGCTGGCTTTTGGTGCCGTGATGTACGCCACGCTCTGGGGCAGCCTGGGCGACCCGGTCCTGAAGGGCGCAGTCGCGGCGTATGTTTGCGTGATCTCGCTGATGGCCGCGCAGGCAATCGGCCGCGCCCGTGTGCAAGACGGTGCCGCTGCCCGCTGGGTGGCGGTGGGGGCCTGTGTGTTCATGCTGAGCGACTCGCTGATTGCGGTGAACAAATTTCTCACGCCCGTGCCACTGGCCGCGTTCTGGATCTTGCTGACCTACTACGTGGCCCAGCTGCTCATCGTGCACCACGCGGTCGCCGAACAGCGCACCTAGTCACCCAGCAGGTCCACCGCAGGTGCAGCCGGTGCCGTCACGCCCAGATGCCGGTAGGCGGCCAGCGTGGCGATGCGCCCGCGCGGTGTGCGCTGCAGGTAGCCCTGCTGGATCAGGTAAGGCTCGATCACATCCTCAATGGTTTCGCGCTCTTCGCCAATGCTGGCGGCAATGTTGTCCAGCCCCACGGGGCCGCCGTCAAAGCGGTGGATCACGGCCTCCAGTAGCTTGCGGTCCATCAGGTCAAAGCCCTGCGGGTCCACATCCAGCATGGCCAGCGCGCGGTTGGCAATATCGAGCGTGATCTTGCCGTCGCCCTTCACCTCGGCATAGTCGCGCACGCGGCGCAGCAGGCGGTTGGCAATGCGCGGTGTGCCGCGCGAGCGGCGGGCGATCTCAAAGCCGCCCTCTTCTTCCATGGGCACGCCCAGCAGGCCCGCACTGCGTTTGACAATGCGCCCCAGCTCTTCAGAGCTGTAGAACTCCAGCCGCGCCACGATGCCAAAGCGGTCGCGCAGCGGGTTGGTCAGCATGCCCGCGCGCGTGGTGGCGCCCACCAGCGTGAAGGGCTGCAGGTCCAGCTTGATGCTGCGTGCGGCCGGGCCTTCGCCGATCATGATGTCGATCTTGTAGTCCTCCAGCGCGGGGTACAAGATTTCTTCCACCACGGCCGAGAGGCGGTGGATTTCGTCAATGAACAGAACGTCGTTCTTTTCCAGCCCCGTGAGCAGCGCCGCCAGGTCCTTGGGCTTTTCCAGCACGGGGCCACTGGTCTGGCGCAGGTTCACGCCCAGCTCATGCGCGATGATGTGGGACAGCGTGGTCTTGCCCAAGCCCGGCGGGCCAAACAACAGTACGTGGTCCAGCGCTTCATTGCGTTTTTTGGCCGCCCCGATGAAGATCTCCAGCTGCTCGCGCACCTTGGCCTGGCCCACGTACTCATCCAGCAACTTGGGGCGCAACGCGCGCTCGATGGCCTCTTCGCTGCTGGACACCGGCGCGGCAGACACCATGCGCGGCGCGGCAGGGGGAGGAACAGAAAAGTCGTCGGTCTGAATGCTCACGAAAGAGGCCTATCCATGCTGAAAATCACAAAACCCAGGGTGGGTGCCCACTATAGCGCGGCACCGCTCGCGCTCAAGAAGCGCAGCCACAGTGCCGATATGCAGGATATCCCCTCCTTGTCTGGCGCGTCCGGGCCTGGATTCATGTTTCTGCACGACTGAAAGGCTGCGCCAGCCATGCCCCATCGCTTTCCCTACTTTCTGCTGCTGGCATTGGCGCTCGGCACCGCCACGGTATGGGCCAGCGACGCAGCGCCCGTGACCAAACCCGCCGTTGCCAAAAAAGCGGCGGTGGACATCCAGGCCACCAGCGCCTCCAACGCCAAAGAGGTGGGCGACCAGTTGCGCGAAGCACTGGGGGTGACCGCAAAGAAAAAACTCACCATCACCGTCAGCGGTACCGGGCCTGCTGGTGCGGCCTCCAACGGCCGCCGCTCATCCGCGCACAGCACGACACTGGCCAACCAGACCACCAAGCAGGGCGCAGATGCCCACGGGGGCGAGGTGCATTGGGCCTACGAGGGCGAGGCCGGCCCCCAGGCGTGGGGCAAACTCAAACCCGACTTCAACATCTGCGCTCTGGGCAAACGCCAGTCCCCCATCAACATTGAAGACGGCTACACCCTGCAGGGCCCGGCAGAACCCATCCTGTTCAACTACACCCCCAGCAACGGCACAGTCCTGAACAACGGCCACACCATCCAGGTGGATGTGCAGGGCGACAACACCGTGACCGTGCGCGGCTCGCGCTACAAGCTGCTGCAGTTCCACTTCCACACGCCGTCTGAAGAACAGGTGAACGGCAAGCGCGCTGCCATGGTGGCGCATCTGGTCCACAAGAATGACGACGGCCAGCTGGCGGTGGTCGCAGTGTTGCTGGAACCCGGCGTGGCCAACCCCCTGATCGACAAGGTCTGGACTTATATGCCGCTGGAAGTGAACGACCGGGTACGCATGCCGCGCGAACTGCTCAACCTCAACGAGCTGCTGCCCAATGACCAGCGCTACTACCAGTTCATGGGCTCGCTGACCACGCCGCCGTGTACCGAGGGCGTGCTGTGGACCGTGCTGAAGCAGCCCATGCAAATCAGCCGCGCGCAGTACAAGCTGTTCACCCAGCTCTACGCCAACAACGCGCGCCCGGTGCAGGCGCTGAATGGCCGCCCGGTGCGTGAAGCCCAATAATTCGCTATTGATTTAGTAGCTACTTGCGCAATATCTGCGGGGGCTAGAAGCTTATTTTGCCAATGCCTTGAGGGCCAACTTGATACCGTCGCTGACCCCTACTTCTTTGGGCAGCGCCTTCAGGGCGGCGGCAGCTTCCTTGTCGCTGTAACCCAGCGCCAGCAGCGCTTGCAGGATGTCGGCCTGGGCGTCGCTGGTCGCGCCCAACGGGGCACCAAGGTCCGCACCCAGCTTGCCCTTCAGCTCCAGCAGCAGGCGCTCGGCGGTTTTCTTGCCGATGCCCGGCACCTTGACCAGGCGCCCGGCCTCCTGCAACGTCACGGCCTGGGCCAGGTCGCCCACATCCATGCCCGAGAGCACCGACAGCGCGGTGCGTGGGCCCACGCCGGAAATCTTGATGAGCTCGCGAAACGCATCGCGCTCTTTGGCGGAACCGAAGCCGTAGAGGATCTGCGCGTCCTCCCGCACCACAAAGTGGGTCAGCAGACTGACTTTCTGGCCCTCGGCCGGCAGGTTGTAAAACGTGCTCATGGGCACCTGCACCTCGTAGCCCACACCGCCGCAGTCCACGATGACCTGCGGGGGATTTTTGTCGCTGAGGGTGCCTGTGAGTTTGCCGATCATCGTCTTTTGCCTGGGGTTGTAGCGCGGGGTGTGGCCTGGGGGCCGAACATTGGGGACAATGCAGGGTAGCGCCAGCCTTGGCGCCCCCTTTTAGCCTTGCCGGATTATCAGCTTGATTCTCAAACACATCTTCACCCCGCTGAACAACACGCGCCTCTCGCACCTGTGCGGCCCCACCGATGAGCACCTGCGCACCATCGAGCGAGAACTGGAAGTGCGCATCGCCCACCGGCATGAGCAATTCAAGGTGGAAGGCGCCAAGGCCAAAGCCCAGCGCGCCATGGAGATGCTGCAGGCGCTGTACGAAATTGCGGCTCGGCCGATCGCCGCATCCACGGTGCAACTCATGCTGAGCGGTGACGGCGGTGCGGACGCCGCGGACGGCCCGACCCTGGCCACGCGCCGCGCCGACCTGAAACCGCGCAGCCAAAACCAGGCCGTGTACCTGGACAACATTGCCGAGTTCGACATCACCTTTGGTATCGGCCCCGCAGGCACCGGCAAGACCTACCTGGCCGTAGCGGCAGCGGTGGACGCACTACAGCGCAGCGCGGTGCAGCGCATCGTGTTGACCCGCCCTGCGGTGGAAGCGGGTGAACGCCTGGGCTTTTTGCCCGGTGACCTCAATCAGAAGGTGGACCCCTATCTGCGCCCGCTCTACGACGCGCTGTATGACCTCATGGGCTATGACCAGGTGCACAAGGCCTTTGAGCGCCAACAACTGGAGATTGCCCCCCTTGCCTTCATGCGGGGGCGCACGCTGAACAATGCGTTTGTGATCCTGGACGAGGCGCAGAACACCACGCCTGAGCAGATGAAAATGTTCCTCACACGCGTGGGCTTTGGCACCAAGACGGTCATTACAGGCGACGTGAGCCAGATCGATCTGCCCAAGTCGCAGATGAGCGGTCTGGTGGACGCCGAGCGCATCCTGCGCCGCACGCCGGGCATTGCCATCACACGCCTGACCAGCGCCGACATCGTGCGCCACCCGCTGGTAGCCCGCATCGTGGACGCGTATGACGCTGCGCGGCTGGAAGATTTGCCACGCATCGCCATCCCAGATCCCGAGCCCGAGCTGCCCCGCGTGGGCCTCCCCAAAACCCGAACCCCGAAAGCGCGTTGATGCTGCCCGAACTCTCCCTCTCCCTGCAATTCGGCAAGCTCAGGGATGCCGACAAGCACCGCGCCGCCCTCAAGCGTCACAAGGTGATCCGCTGGATTCGCAACACGCTGGAAGTGGACGGCGAGATCACGGTGCGTATCGTCGACGCGGAAGAAGGCCAAACGCTCAACAGCGAGTACCGCCAGAAGGACTACGCCACCAATGTGCTGACCTTTGACTACACGCAAGACCCTGTGGTGACCGCCGATCTGGTGTTGTGCGCGCCGGTGATTGCCAAGGAAGCCAAGGAGCAGAAGAAAACGCTGGAGGCGCATTACGCCCACATGATCGTCCACGGAACCTTGCATGCGCAGGGCTGGGACCATGAGCTGGACGAGGATGCGGAGGTGATGGAGCTGCGTGAAACCGAGATCATGCAGCGCCTGGGCTTCAAGAACCCTTATTGATATTTTTTGGCCCTAGCCCTCATGGATAGTGCGCGAGCAGCTACTGAATCAATAGCAATCAGACGGCAGGCGCAACCCGCATAGGAATCGTCACCGGCCCATCATTGACCAGCTCCAGCTGCATATCCGCTGCAAAAATGCCGGTCTGAACAATAGGGTGCGCCGCCCGCGCCTGGGCCACAAAGTAGTCGTACAGACGTCGCCCCTCTGCCGGAGCCGCTGCGTTGGTGAAACTGGGCCGGTTGCCACCTGTGGTGTCCGCCGCCAGCGTGAACTGGCTCACCAGCAACAAGCCGCCCACCGTTCCCGCACCGTCCAGGTCCGGCACCGCGAGGTTCATCTTGCCGGCGCTGTCGCTGAAGATGCGCAGCTTCAGCAGCTTGGCCAACAACTTGTCCGCCTGTGCTTCGGTATCGCCCTGCTCGGCGCACACCAGCACCAGCAGACCGCGATCAATCTTGCCGACCACCGCATCATCCACCGTCACCTGGGCGCGCCGCACCCGTTGCACCAATGCCAGCATGGCGCGGGGTCAGGCGAGCGTCACGCGGGCGAACTTGCGCTTGCCGACCTGCAGCACATAGGTGCCAGCACCCAGCTTCAGGCCCTTGTCACTCACCACATTGCTGTCGATGCGCACACCGCCACCGTCAATCAGGCGGTTGCCCTCGCCGCTGGACGCCGCCAGTCCAGCGGACTTCAGCAAGGCGCCAATACCAATCGCCGCACCTCCATCGCCCAAGGGCAAGGTGATCTCGTCGATCTGGTCCGGCACACCACCCTTGCTGCGGTTGATGAAGTCCTGCTCGGCCGCATCGGCCGCGGCGGCCGAGTGGAAACGCGCCGTGATTTCCTTGGCCAGCGCCACCTTGGCGTCCTTGGGGTTACGCCCGCCGTCCACTTCAGCCTTCAGCGCGGCTATCTCGGCCTCGCTCTTGAAGCTGAGTAACGTGTACCATTTCCACATCAGCACATCCGAGATGCTCAGCACCTTGGCAAACATGGTGTTGGCGTCCTCAGAGATGCCGATGTAGTTGTTCTTGCTCTTGGACATTTTCTCGACGCCGTCCAAGCCTTCCAGCAGCGGCATGGTCAGGATGCACTGCGGCTCCTGGCCGTATTCGGCCTGCAGCGTGCGGCCCATCAGCAGGTTGAACTTCTGGTCGGTGCCGCCCAGTTCCAGGTCGCTGTGCAACGCCACGCTGTCGTAGCCCTGCATCAGCGGGTAGAGGAATTCATGCACCGCAATCGGTGTTCCTGCCTTGAAGCGGTCGTGGAAGTCGTTGCGCTCCATCATGCGGGCCACGGTGTAGCGGCTGGCCAGCTGGATCATGCCGCGCGCCCCCAGCGGGTCGCTCCATTCGCTGTTGTAGCGCAGCTCGGTCTTGGTGGGGTCCAGGATCTTGTCAGCCTGGGCGCGGTAGGTTTCGGCGTTGACCTTGATCTGCTCGGCCGTCAGCGGCGGGCGGGTGCTGTTGCGGCCGCTGGGGTCGCCAATCATGCTGGTGAAATCGCCGATCAAAAAGATCACCGTGTGGCCCAGATCTTGCAATTGCCGCATCTTGTTCAGCACCACGGTATGGCCGATGTGGATGTCGGGCGCAGTGGGGTCCAGCCCCAGCTTGATGCGCAGCGGCTTGCCGGCGGCTTCCGACTTGGCGAGTTTTTTCACCCACTCGTCTTGCGGCAACAGTTCTTCCACACCGCGCAGGGTCACGGCCAGGGCTTCGCGGACACGGTCGGTTACAACAAAAGAGGGGCTTGAGGCTTGATTCATAAGGGTTTTTTCTCGTTGCTGGGGGATGGGCGGCCGCTATACTGCGGGCTCTCTCCTGCAACGTGTTCGTTGCCAGCGGCTGGATTTTAGTCGTGCCGCTCCATCCACCGGAGTCCCAGATTTTGAAACACGGATTGATCCAGGCCGCAGAGGCTTGCTTTGCGTACACACGTGACCTGGCCCAGCGCCACCCCCAACGCATCACGGCCGCCATTGCGGCTCTTCTGGTAGGCGGCACCGGTGCCACCTTTGCCGTAGCGTCTTTCGCGCCCGATGCCGCCGACCTTCCCGTACGCACTGTGGTGGAAGCCGTGCAGCCCCTGTCCGCAGCGCCGCTGGACATGGCCCTGCCCGAGCAGACCATGCGCTTGTACCGCTCCGAAGTCACCCGCTCCACCGACACGGCCGACAGCCTGCTCAAACGCCTGGGCGTGTTTGATCCCGCAGCGGCAGCCTTTTTGCGTGCCAACCCCCAGGTGCAACAGCAACTGCTGGGCCGTGCCGGCCGCAACGTCACGGCTGAAGTCAATGAACTGCAGGGCCTGACATCGCTGACCGCACGCTGGAGCCCCTTGGACGACGGCACCTTCAAGCGCCTGAGCGTGACCAAAGACGGTGCCAACTTCAAGGCCCAGCTGGAAACCCTGCCCTTGGTCGCCACCACGCGCCTGGCAGGCGGCGTGATCCAGACCTCGCTGTTCGCCGCCACCGACGATGCGCACCTGCCGGACTCCATCGGCGTGCAGATGGCCGAAATCTTCTCGGGCGATATCGACTTCCACCGCGCCCTGCGCAAGGGCGACCGCTTCTCCGTGGTGTACGAAGCGCTCGAAGGTGACGGCGAGCCCTTGCGCTCCGGCCGCGTGCTGAGCGCCGAGTTCGTCAACGCCAGCAAGGCCCACCAGGCCATGTGGTTCCGCGACCCCACGGCCACCACTGCCGGCACGCCCAACAAGGGCAGCTACTACACCCTGGCGGGTGAAAGCCTGCGCCGCGCCTTCCTGGCTTCGCCACTGGAATTCTCACGCATCAGCAGTGGCTTCAAGATGCGCTTCCACCCCATTCTGCAAACATGGAAAGCCCACTTGGGCGTGGATTACGCAGCCACGACCGGCACCCCGGTTCGCACCGTGGCCGATGGTGTGGTGGACTTCGCCGGTGTGCAAAACGGCTTTGGCAATGTGGTCATGGTTAAGCACCGCAACAACCAGACCACGGTGTACGCCCACCTCAGCCGCATCAGCGTCAAAAAAGGCCAAAGCGTGTCGCAGGGCCAAAACATCGGCGCTGTGGGCGCCACCGGTTGGGCTACCGGCCCGCACCTGCACTTTGAATTCCGCATCAATGGTGTGCACCACGATCCGCTGACCATCGCCCGCCAAAGTGAATCCATGCCCGTCGCCGCCGCACTCAAGCCCCAATTCGACCAGGCTGCCCTCTCCATGCGCGCCCAACTGGCCGCCGCGTCCCAGCTGCGACCCGGCAGCGCCGAGTAGGCGCACGCGCCATGTCTGAGCTCTTCATTGGCCTGATGTCCGGTACGTCGCTGGACGGTGTCGACGGCGTGCTGGCCGACTTTTCTCAAGGGCGTATGCGCGTACTGCAACACTGCAGTGCGCCGCTGCCCGCCGCGCTGCGCGCAGAGTTGCTGGCCCTGAACACGCCGACTGATAACGAACTCCACCGTGCGGCCCTGGCTGGCAACGACTTGGTGCGGGTGTATGCCGATGTGGTCACCAACTTGCTGCAAACCACCCAGACTCCACGCACCGCCGTCCAGGCCATCGGCGCCCACGGGCAAACCGTGCGGCACCGCCCGCAGGAGTTTGATGGCACGGGCTATACCCTGCAGTTGAACCAGCCAGCACTGTTGGCCGAGCTGTGTGGCATCGACGTGGTGGCCGATTTCCGAAGTCGCGACGTGGCGGCAGGTGGTCAGGGCGCTCCACTGGTGCCTCCTTTCCACCAGGCTTTTTTTGGACAAGACGGTCGTGCCCTGGCCGTGCTAAACATTGGCGGCATCTCCAACATCACGGTGCTGGACCCTGCAGCAGAAGCGCCCGTGCTGGGTTTTGATTGCGGCCCCGGCAATGCGCTGATGGACAGCTGGTGCCAAGCCCATACCGGGCAGGACTTTGATGACGCGGGGCGCTGGGCCGCGGGCGGACAGGTACACGCGAACTTGCTGGCGCATCTGCTGACCGAGCCCTTCTTCGTAAAACCCCCCCCAAAAAGCACCGGGCGCGACCTGTTCAACCCTGCATGGCTGACCCGTGTTTTGTCGAGGTTTGCAGGCCTGTCACCGCGGGATGTGCAGGCGACGCTGACCGAGCTGACCGCGCTGTCGTGTGCGCAGGCGTTGCGTGGGGCATCCCTGCGCTGCAGCACCTTGGTGGTCTGCGGCGGAGGGGCCTTGAATGCCCATTTGATGCAACGGCTGACGCACCACCTGCCTGGATGCACCGTGGAGTCATCCGATGCTTGGGGCCTTCCGCCTCTGCAGGTTGAGGCCAGTGCCTTTGCATGGTTGGCCCGCCAAACCTGCTTGCGCCAAACGGGGAGCCTGCCAAAAGTAACGGGCGCCCAAGGCGCCCGCATACTCGGTGCAATCTTCCCCGCGTAACCACGCAGGGACTGCAAAATCTCAGGTCGAAAACGACGAACCGCAGCCGCAGGTGGAGGTAGCGTTCGGGTTTTTGATCACGAACTGCGCACCTTGCAAATCTTCCTTGTAGTCAATCTCGGCACCCATCAGGTACTGGTAGCTCATCGCATCAATCAACAAGGACACACCATTTTTGGTCATGGTGGTGTCGTCTTCGTTGGTGATTTCATCAAAGGTGAAACCATACTGGAAACCGGAACAACCGCCGCCCTGCACGAATACGCGCAATTTGAGGTCAGGATTGCCTTCTTCGGCAATCAGGTCCGCCACCTTGGCCGCAGCGCTGTCGGTGAACAGGATCGGGGAAGGCATTTCGGTCTGGATATTTTCGGCAACTGCGCTCATGGGGAACTCCGGTCAGTATCAGGATGCTGCAAATAGTACAGGAATTCGCTCGGGAATTCTCTTACTGGTTATTTGCCGCTAGTTTCAGTGTGGGCTTTTCTTCTGCACCCAGCAATGGGCGCAACTGGCCCGCAATCAGGGCCCCCTGGTGCATTTCCAGGGCTGCATACTCCACATCACCCTCGATGCGTGCCTTGGGCTGCAGCTCCAGCATGTGGCGGGCATGGATAGGCCCCTTCACCGTGCCGTTAATGATGATGTGGTCTGCGGTGATTTCACCCGTCACGCTGGCGGAATCAGAAATAACCAAAATGCTAGCTACGGCATCACTGGCCACCACGTTGCCCACGATCACGCCATCGACGCGCAGGCCGTCCGAAAAGGCCATGTTGCCGTCAATTTGCGTGCCTTCGGCAATCAGGCTTTTGATGGGGGGCTGCTTTTTCTTATTGAACATGGTGAACCTCTGTAGACATTACAGCTTGAGGGTCTGGGTCGCCTTGACCGTGGAACCCTCAAGAACCCGCGCTGACACACTTTTGACAACGACCTGAGGAGGAAGCGCCAACTCGCCCTCCATGCGTCCGTACTGCTTGATCCGGATAGGGATGGCCCCATCCGGCAAGGTGGCGAACCAGGGTTTGCCATTCACCGTGCCCGTAAAAGTCAACTCCAAACGACCTGAGAACTCTTGCGTATTGCGGCCCGGTTGCATCACCAGCGCTTGCCATTTTAACGTTCCGGGAGAACTCAGTTCTGCCTGCAGACCCCGAATCGCCAAACCTTCGACCGCTCCGGCAGGAATCAGCTTTTCAAAGAAGCCCAGATCGTCACGCAAAGTGCGATTGTCGGTTTCCAGCTGCTTGACCTGTGCCAACAGTTTTTCGTGCGATGCCTTCTCTGCCGTAACCAGCGTGTCCGCGGTATTGGCGATTGATTGGGCCTGATCGCGCTCTGTTTTGACATCAGTGAGCTCGGCGCGCAAGGTGGCAACCTCCGTGCGCAATTGCATCAACTCTTCCTTCGAACCTTTGTCCAGCCCGGCAATGTCTTTGCCAAACTCAAACGCCCACAAGCCTATGGCAGCGCAGAATCCCAGCACGATGGCCAGCACGGCCCACCGGAAAGGCCAGGGCAACGCGCTGCGCACGGCCATGCGCGGGGCACTGATGGTCAAGCGGCGACGGAGCAGGCGGAATCTCATGGAGGGCGAAGTCTAGCAGCCCAAAAGACAACAGCCGCCAGAATTTGCACTCTGGCGGCTGTTGCTTTGCAACGCAATGTTGCGGCGATTAACGCTTGGAGAACTGCTTGCGACGGCGAGCGCCGTGGAAGCCGACCTTCTTACGTTCGACTTCACGTGCATCACGTGTCACGAAGCCAGCCTGGCTCAAGACGGGCTTGAGGGTTGCGTCGTAGTCGATCAAAGCACGGGTAATGCCGTGGCGTGTTGCACCAGCCTGGCCAGACTCGCCGCCGCCAGCCACGTTGACCATGATGTCAAACGTTTCAGCGTGGTTGGTCAACAGCAGGGGCTGTTTGCAGATCATGATGGAGGTAGCACGACCGAAGAATTTTTCGATGGCCTTGCCGTTCACCACGATTTGGCCGGAGCCTTTTTTCAGAAACACGCGGGCGACGCTGGATTTGCGACGGCCGGTGCCATTATTCCATTCACCGATCATTGGGCGGACTCCCGTTTGGTTGCATTGGCAGAGATGCCAGCGATGTCCAGAACCTTGGGCTGCTGGGCGGTATGGGGATGCTCAGCACCGCCGTACACCTTGAGCTTCTTGATCATGGCGTAGCCAAGGGGCCCCTTGGGCAGCATGCCCTTGACGGCTTTTTCCAAAGCGCGGCCGGGGTGCTTGGCTTGCATGTCGCGGAAGTTGGTGGCTGTAATGCCGCCGGGGTAACCCGAGTGACGGTAGTACACCTTGTCCAGGGTTTTGGCCCCTGTAACGCGCAGCTGGGCTGCGTTGATGATGACGATGAAGTCACCGGTATCGACGTGAGGCGTGTAAATGGCCTTGTGTTTGCCGCGCAAACGGAGAGCAACTTCGCTGGCTACTCGTCCGAGGACCTTGTCGGTCGCGTCAATCACAAACCACTCGTGCACGACCTCAGCGGGTTTTGCGCTGAAAGTAGACATGAGATTTCTCTTTAAAGGAGGGTTTGGCGGGCTCTTTTCCACGGTCGGCGTTCCTCTGATGGGAATCTCTTAGGTGGGGATACTTCGTGAGAAGTCTTCGCCGCGGAGCCACAAAAGCGCTGCGAAGCCCTCGATTATACAAAAAGGCCCGCGGATCGGCAAATGGAGCCCTTTTTCAGGGCGTTACGGCCTTGTTTTGGCTTTCCCAGCGCTTGCGGTCGGCAACACACACTGGCAGTTGCGCATGTTCCGGTTTCTGGCATTCGCGGTAGACACACATAGTCTTGGTCAATACAGAGGCGTCGGCACACAGCTCCACTGGTGCAGCCTGCACAACCGGAGGCGCCGTCGGCGCAGGTGCCTTGGATTCCGTCCGGGCGGGTTTCGCCGCCACGACCGGCTTGTCACCAGGGCTTGCCGAGGGGGCGACTGGCGCTGAAGGCTTGGGCGTCGCAACGGGCGCACTGCGCGGCACTGCAGCGGGGGCAGCAACTGCGGGTGGTTGCGCCGTGATTGCCGGCGTCTCAGCCGTTGGCACGGCTTCCATCGCTAGCGCGGGTTTTTCCGGCTCCGTGACTGCGGCCGGTGGGGTCGATTTAGGCCCTACCCCGACGGTAAAAGCGGCGGCCAACACACCAATGACCAGTGCCACAACGGCGGCGATCCACCACACCGAGAAAGCGCCCTTGCGAGGCGCTGCCACAGGTGCCGAGGGCGGCTTGTGGCGATGCCGGGTAGCTCCTTGTCCCTCTTTGGCAGAAGACCGAGGCTTTTTGGGTGCAACGGGCTGGGTGTGCGGCTGCGGTGCTGGCTGGGTCGTGAGCAAGGCGGTGGTCAACGGTATGGACGCGACACCACGTTCCTCCAGCGTGATGGAAGCGCCCAACCCCAGGCGCCAGTCAAAGCGCGCCATATCTGCGGGCGCCTGCAGCGCCATCTCCTGGGCGAACGCATCCACGCTTTGGGGGCGTCCCACAGGCTCAATCACCAGGGCGTGCTCCACGGCCTCGACGAATGCCTGTGAATACAGTTGACCGAAATGTGTTTGCGCCGTCTTGGCCACCTGCGAAAAGGCAGGCATGCGATCCCTAACGACCCGGAAGGTCGCGGGCAATGGTGGCTCATTGCACAGGCAGCCATGCACCACGGCGGCCAGGGCATACAAATCGGTCCATGGCCCCTCACGCAGATCGTGCGCATCGGCATACTGCTCGATCGGTGCGTAGTTCACTTTGAGAATGGCCGTGTGCTTTTGGCTGGAATCCATGAGCGCGCGGCGAGCCGCCCCAAGATCCAACAGCACCGGAGGACCCAGGTTTTGCAGAAAGATGTTATCTGGAGACACATCCCGGTGCAGGGTATCGTTGCCGTGCAGCACGCGCAGTGCCTCCAGCACCGACCACAGCACCTGACGCAACCATTCTTCTGACGGCGGGCCACTCATGCGGCGGCGTGCTTCCTTTAGCGTAATCCCCTCATAGAGGGGCATGGCCATGTAGGCCGTGTTGTTGGCTTCCCAAAAACGGTAGACCTTGACCAAGGAAGGATGGTCAAAACGGGCCAGGATGCGCGCCTCGGCAATAAAAGACTGCAATCCGGTCTGAAACGGCTGGGCATCTGCCGTGGAACGCGCCGATACCGACAGGTCGGCGCCGCGCCCTACCAGCGCCGAGGGCATGTACTCTTTGATGGCTACGGCGCGGTGCAGAGAATGGTCGTAGCCGCGGTACACCATGCCAAAACCGCCCACGCCCAACAGAGCCTGCAGTTCAAACTCGCCCAGCATGGTGCCGGGCGGCAACGCGTCCATGTGGCCCAGGGGCAAAGCCGTTGGCTCGCTGGGCTGGGAGGGGGTATCACTCATGCAGTGGCAACAGTAGGTAGGAGCTCCAGGCTCCGCACAATATTATTTTCAGGCCGCGCTTCCAACGTCCCGCCCTGTGGCGGCTGGCCTTGCGTGGGTATCATAGGGGATGTTCAGTTACCGCCACGCCTTTCACGCCGGCAACCATGCCGACGTCCTCAAACACACCGTATTGCTGGCGGTGCTGCGCCACATGACGCAAAAAGACACGGCCCTCAATGTGTTTGACACGCATGCAGGAGCTGGCCTGTACCGGCTGGATGGCGATTTCGCCAAAACCAGCGAGGAAGCGGCCGAAGGTTTCCTGAAGCTGGTCGCCACCAAGCCCGCAACGCCTTTTGCACCGGCCCTGCAAGACTATGTGGACATGGTGGCGGGCTTCAACAGCACCAACCACTGGAGTGTGTACCCCGGCTCCCCGTTCATCATCCAGAGCCTGCTGCGTGACCGCGACAAGCTCAAGCTGTTCGAGCTGCACCCCACCGACACCAAAACCCTGATGGCCAACATTGCCCAGCTGGAAGCGGGCCGCCAGGTGGCCATCCTGCGCGAGGATGGGTTTGAAGGGTTGAAAAAATTTCTTCCCCCACCTTCCCGCCGCGCACTGGTGCTGTGTGACCCCAGCTACGAAGTCAAAAACGACTATGCCCGCGTCACTGCCATGGTGGCAGACGCCATGGTGCGCTTTGCGACCGGCACGTACGCCGTGTGGTATCCCATCATTCCGCGCCCTGAGGCGCATGACCTGCCCAAGAAACTCAAGACCCTGGCCAACAAATCGGGCAAATCCTGGTTGCATGCGACACTGACCGTGAAGTCCAGCAAACTGCTGCAGGACGCCGAAGGCGAAGTGGTGCGTCCCGGCCTGCCAGCCAGTGGCATGTTTCTGATCAACCCGCCCCACACCCTCAAAGCTGCATTGAAAGACGCCTTGCCGCAGATGGTGGAATTGCTCAAACAAGACGCCAATGCCACCTCAACGCTGGAGTCAGGCGGCTAATACTGGAGTTTGCATGACGTTTCTTCGCGACGCGCTGGCCATCTTTCGTCTGGAGGCCACGCTCTTTAAGCGCTTTCCCAAACTGAAGATCTCCGCGATTGGCGTCATGCTGATCCCTGCGCTGTATGCGCTGATTTACCTGGCCAGCGTGCAAGACCCCAGTGCCCACACAGGAGCGCTGCAAGCCGCCATCGTGAACCTGGACCAGGGCCTGGACTACCGCGGCCAAACCATCAACATCGGTGAAAGCGTGGTGGCCTCGCTCAAGGAAAAGCACACGTTCGGTTTTGTGGACTACCCGGCGGAAGAAGAGGCCAAGCTGGCGGTGCGCCAGGGCCACCTGGCATTTGCACTGATCATTCCCAAGGATTTCAGTGCCAACGCCGTACCGGGCAACGCCGTGGCAGGCGGTCGCCTGGTCATGTACATCTCGGAAGGCAACAACTACAACGGTGCCAGCCTGGCCAAGCGGTTTGCCTCCGAGCTGGGGCACCAAGTCAACATCAACCTCAATGAAAAACGCTGGTCGCTGGTCCTCACCACCGCTGCAGGCTCGGCCGACAAGTTGGTCCAACTGCGCCAGGGCGTGCAAGCCCTCAAGGACGGTGCCCACCGTCTGGACGACGGCCTGGGCAAAGCCGATGCCGGCTCCCAGACCATTGCCACGGGCGCCAACAGCTTCAACAGTGCAGTAGCCCAGTTGGGCGACGGTATGAAGCAGTTGGGAGCCGGGCTGCACACCATGGACCAGCAGCGCCCGTCCGCTCAGGACCTTGCCGCGCTGAAAGCCGCGCCTGCGGAGCTGGGCAAGGGCCACGCTGCACTGGCCCAGGGCCTGCAAGATCTGCAAGCCGGTTCGCAAAAACTGGCTGACGGCAGCAACAAGATGCGCGAAGAGACCAAGAGCATTCCCTTGTTTGGGGGCAAGGTCTCCGAAGGCGCCGGTCAACTGGCCGATGGCGCCACCCAGCTGACGGCGGGACTGCAAACGGCACGCGGTGGGCAGGCGCAATTGGCGGAGGGCACACAAAAGTTCGGCGCAGGCGTCACCAAACTGGCCGATGGCATGGCGGCACTGGGCAATGGCATCCACCTCGCCGCCACCAAGGTCCCTCCCGATGCAAAACTGGACGAACTGATCCAGGGCGGCAATACGCTGGTGAGCGGCACCCAGAGCCTGCACGGCGGCCTGAGCCAGCTCAAGGCCGGCTCGCGCGAGCTGAGTGCCGGCCTGGACCTGCTGAACAAATCACTGCCTGCAGATATCCAGACACCCGAGGGAAGCGCCCGCGGGCTGGCGGACTCGGTAGAACCGGCACTGGACATCGTGGCCCCCGTGCCCAACAACGGCGCAGGCTTTGCGCCCAACTTTGTCGCCACATCCTTGTGGATGGGGGCGGTGATGACAGCCTTCCTGTTTCACCTGCGGCGCCTGCCAGAACAGGCCGCCAAGGCTTCGCCGGTGGCCCGCATTCTGGGCAAACTCGGCATCCTCTCCTGCATTGTGTTGATCCAGGGGTTGGTCATCATGCTGATGACGCTATTTGCCCTGAACCTGCACATCTACAACCTTGGCGCCTATCTGGTCACACTGGTGCTCACCTCGCTGACCTTCCTGATGATCATCGTGGCGCTGACACGCGCCTTTGGCGATACCGGCAAGGCGGCAGCGCTGATTCTGCTGATCCTGCAGCTATCGTCTGCGGGAGGTGTCATGCCGGTAGAGCTGAGCGGCGGCATTTACCAGATCCTGAGTCCCTGGCTGCCCTTCACCTGGGTGGTCAAGGCATTGCGTGCCAGCATGTTTGGCGCCTATGACCAGGCCTGGTTCAGCGCCTGGGGGCCGATTGTGGTGATCGGCACACTCGCGTGGCTGTCGGCCTGCTTTGTCGGACAATGGAAGTTTGTCAGCCCCGAGGAACATCGCCCGGCGATGGACATTTAAGCGGCCCCACGCGGGGCCGCCGTGCTCACTGCACCGTAGGCACCAGCCCCAGGTTCTGGCACAGCGCCAAGGTGGGGGCGCTTTGGTTCATCGTGTAGAAGTGCAGCGCAGGCGCGCCGCCCGCGCGCAGCTGCTCGCACAAGTCCGTCACCACCTCCAGCCCAAAGGCCTTGATCGAGGCTACATCATCGCCATAGCTTTGCAGGCGCAGGCGAATCCAGCGCGGAATCTCGGCGCCACAGGCGTCTGAGAAACGCATCAACTGTGTAGAGCTGGTGATGGGCATGATGCCGGGCACCACCGGCACCTCCAGCCCCAGCGCATCCACCTCTTCCACAAAGCGGAAGTAAGCGTCCGAGTTGTAGAAATACTGGGTAATGGCCGAGTTGGCGCCAGCCTTGACCTTGGCTGCAAAGGCCTGCAGGTCATTGGCAGGCGACTTGGCCTGAGGATGTACTTCGGGATAGGCCGCCACCTCGATGTGAAAGTCGTCACCCGTCTCGGCACGGATAAAGGCCACCAGGTCGCTGGCGTAATGGAACTCGCCGCCCGCGCCATAGCCGCTGGGCAGGTCCCCGCGCAGGGCCACCAGCCGCTTCACGCCCATGGTCTTGAGCGTCGCCAACTGCTCGCGCACGGTGTCTTTGGTGGCACCGATGCACGAGAAGTGCGAAGCCGCGCTCACGCCCTCGGCGAGGATTTCGCGCACCGCGTTGAACGTACCCTCTTGTGTGGACCCCCCCGCGCCAAAAGTGACCGAGCAGAACTCGGGGCGCAGCGCATACAGCTGCTGGCGCACCCCACGCAGCTTTTCTGCGCCTTCGGGCGTTTTGGGAGGGAAGAACTCCAGGCTCAGCGGAATTCGGTCGTTGGTAAACATCAGCATCTCCGTCTCACACGCCCCACAGTTGCGGGGGCCGTGTTCAGCCCGCCTTGCGGGCGCAAATGAAAAATTCGCGGTTGCCGTCGCCGCCCTCAATGGGCGAGTCGAACCACGCGGTGACCGTCAGGTCCAGTTCGGCACAGGCCTCGCGCAGGCGCTGCTCCACAATGGCGTACATGGCCGGGTCCTTGACAATGCCGCCCTTGCCCACCTGGCCGGGCTGCAGTTCAAACTGCGGCTTCACCAGGGTCAGCAAGGTGCCCCCTGCTTTGAGCAGGGTCACGGCAGCTGGCAAGACCAGGGTTTGCGAGATGAAAGACAGGTCTGCCACCAGCAGGTCAAACGGCGGTTCGAACTCGGGCGGCAAGGCGGCCAGTTCGGCCTCTTCCCGGCTCTCGTCGGAACCGTCGTACCCCTCAAAGGTCGCGCCGTCTTCTTCCAGGTCAAACTGGCCTTCAGCCCCCGTACTGTCTGCGTAAGCAGCTATCAAATCTGCAGCAGACAGGGTACGGGCATTGACACTCTCCACGCACAAGACCCGGGCATCCTCTCGCAGGCTGGGGTGCAACTGGGCACTGCCCACGTCCACACCCACCACCGCGGCAGCGCCGGCCTGGAGCAGGCAGTCGGTGAAGCCACCCGTGCTCTGCCCCACGTCCAGGCAGCGCAGCCCCGTCACCGACAGGCCTGCGTGTTTGAGCGCCGCCTCCAGCTTCAGGCCACCGCGCGACACATAGCGTGCCTCGGAGTCGTCCAGCAACTGGATGGGAGCGTCCTCCGGTACGTCGTCGCCATTTTTGACCGCGCGTTTCCAGACTTCGCCACCCGCCTCCATCTTCTGCCATTGCACGCCATCGGCGATCAGGCGTTGGGCCTGCGAGCGGGTGCTGGCCAGCCCGCGCTGTACCAGCAGTTGGTCAATGCGCATGGAGCCTTCGGCTTAGTAGCGGTAGGTGTTTTTCTTGTACGGACCGGCCTTGGAGACGCCGATGTACGCGGCCTGCTCATCGGTCAGCTCGGTCAGCATGGCGCCGACCTTCTTCAGGTGCAGACGCGCCACTTTCTCGTCCAGGTGCT
The DNA here is from genome assembly GCF_059416145.1 of Rhodoferax sp. GW821-FHT09E07. Lineage (NCBI taxonomy): Bacteria > Pseudomonadati > Pseudomonadota > Betaproteobacteria > Burkholderiales > Comamonadaceae > Rhodoferax > Rhodoferax sp. GW821-FHT09E07. The sequence continues at coordinate 20,076 of NZ_JBWKOP010000011.1, forward strand.
TGGGCAACACATACACCTTGCCAACCTTGTATTCCTTGGGCTTGGTGAACAGTTCGATCTGGGCGATCGTCTGGTTCGCGAAGCTGGAGGACATCACAAAGCTGGGGTGGCCAGTGCCGCAACCCAGGTTCACCAGACGGCCCTTGGCCAACAGGATGATGCGCTTGGCGGGCTTCTTGCCCTTGGCAGGGAAGATCACGTGGTCGACCTGGGGCTTGATCTCTTCCCACTTCAGCTTTTCCAGCGAAGCGACGTCGATTTCGTTGTCAAAGTGGCCGATGTTGGACACGATGGCCTGGTCCTTCATGGCCTCCATGTGCTTGTAGGTGATGACGTTCTTGTTGCCGGTGGTGGTCACGAAAATGTCGGCCTTGTCGGCGGCATATTCCATGGTCACCACCTTGTAGCCTTCCATCGCCGCCTGCAGGGCGTTGATGGGGTCGATCTCGGTCACCCACACTTGGGCAGACAGGGCCCGCAGAGCCTGGGCGGAGCCCTTGCCCACGTCACCGTAGCCAGCCACCACGGCCACCTTGCCGGCGATCATCACGTCCGTGGCGCGCTTGATGCCGTCCACCAGGGATTCGCGGCAACCGTAGAGGTTGTCGAACTTGCTCTTGGTCACCGAGTCGTTCACGTTGATGGCGCGCAGGGCCAGCGTGCCCTTGGCGGACATTTCCTCCAGGCGCATCACGCCGGTGGTGGTCTCTTCGGTCACGCCGATGATGGCCTTCAGGCGGCGGCTGTACCAGGTGGGGTCCACCTTCAGCTTGGCCTTGATGGCGTTGAACAAGCAAATTTCTTCTTCGCTGCCTGGCTTGGCCAGCACCTTGATGTCCTTCTCGGCGCGGGCGCCCAGGTGCATCAACAACGTGGCATCGCCGCCATCGTCCAGAATCATGTTGGGGCCTTCGGTCTTGGAACCCTTGGGTCCAAATTCGAAGATGCGGTGGGTGAAGTCCCAGTACTCTTCCAGCGACTCGCCCTTGTGGGCAAACACGGGTGTGCCGGCAGCGACCAGGGCAGCAGCAGCGTGGTCTTGCGTGGAAAAGATGTTGCACGAGGCCCAGCGCACGTCAGCACCCAGGGCTTGCAGGGTTTCGACCAGCACGCCGGTCTGGATGGTCATGTGCAGCGAGCCGGTAATGCGCGCGCCCTTCAGGGGCTGGCTCTTTGCGAACTCTTCGCGGATGGACATCAGGCCGGGCATTTCTGTCTCGGCAATGGTCAGCTCTTTGCGGCCCCAGGCAGCCAGGCTGATGTCGGCAATCTTGAAATCTTCGGTCTTGGCCACGGGAGCCTTCACAGCCTTGGGGGCAGCAGTTTTCACCGCAGCTTTGACGGCCTTGGGGGTCTTGGTAAATTTCAACACAGCGCTCATGGTTCACTCCAAAAGTTCATTTGAATAAACACTGGCGGGCGGGGGTTCAGAAGGCAAAACTCACCGCACACAAACCAGTGGGTGAGCGCCGTTGGGAGGCACAGCGCAGGGCGCGCCGTGTTTTCCGAGCCTCACTCGCCGTGCCGCTTTGGGCTGGGGCGAGCTGCAACGCTCCTCGGAAGTGCTGCATTTTAGCCTGTTGCAGCGGACTCTGTCAGCCAAATGCAGTCAGGATACCGGTCCTGTACTGGTGCCCAGCTGCAAACCGGGCTGGCGCAGCATGTGGTACGGACCGGCCTCGGGCGCATGCAGCACCTGGAACACCATGTCGGCCAACGCCTCGCCCGTGGTGTGCGGTGTGGGCTGGGTCACGGTGGTGACCTGCATGCCAGTGAGCAGCGTGTCCTGCGGAATATCGCCATGCACCACCACCGAAATGTCCTGCCCGACCCGCAAGCCGGCATCGATCAGCCCGCGGATGATGCCCACGCCGCCCAGGTTGTTGTCCACCAGCACAGCGGTAGGCCGCGGATGCATTGCCAGCAAGGCTTGTACGGCCTGCAGACCGCTGCGGCGGTCCTGCACATCGCCCACGCGGTAGCGGGCCGGGCAGTCCAAGTTGCGCGCCTTCAGCGCAGCCATGAACCCCCGATGGCGCTGAAACGCAAAATTCAGCTCCAGCGGTGCGTGCACATAAGCGAACCGCGTGTGGCCCAACGCCAGCAAATGCTCCACGGCCAGGCGACTGCCCAAGTCATTGTCAAAGTCCACCCACGAATACGCGTCGCACTGGGCCGTGCGGCCATAGCCCACGAAGGGGTAGCCCTTTTCCAGCAGGTAGTCCACCCGCGGGTCCTGCACGCGGGTATTGGGCACCACCACCGCATCCACCCGCCCGCCATGGAACAGGCGTTCGTAAAAGGTCAGATCGGTTTCATTCTTCGCCACGGCCAGCAGCAGGTCCAGCTGCTTGCTCTGCAGGCGCTCGCCCAAGCCGTCGGCCATGTCCAGAAACTGCGGATTGCCCAGGTTTTCCACCGCGGCGGAATACACAATGCCTACCGCATCGGTCTTGCCACGCACCAGACGGCGCGCACCGGCATCGGGCCGGTAGCCCATGGCCGCAGCCATCTCCTGCACCCGCTGGCGGGTCTGCTCATTCACATCGGTGTAGCCGTTCAGGGCGCGACTGACCGTGGAGGTGGATAACCCCAGTGCACTGGCCAATTGCTTGATGCTCACACGCTGCTCCGCTCGTTTCGCTTGTTGGAGCGCGAGTGTAAGGGCAAGCAGGCCGCTGGCGCCCTCTGTAAAATACCGAGCTTCTCTCTGGTGGCCCGCCCCTGTGCGCTGCCCACACCCGACCTTGGACCCCCTGTGACCTACGCCCCCGAAACCCGCCGCCGCCGCACCTTTGCCATCATTTCCCACCCCGACGCCGGCAAGACCACGCTGACCGAAAAGCTACTGCTGTTCTCGGGCGCGATCCAGATTGCCGGCTCGGTGAAGGCGCGCAAGGCCAGCCGCCATGCAACGTCCGACTGGATGGAAATCGAAAAGCAGCGCGGCATCTCGGTGGCGTCGTCGGTGATGCAGATGGTCTACCGCGAGCACGTCATCAACCTGCTGGACACGCCCGGCCACAAGGACTTCTCGGAAGACACCTACCGCGTGCTCACCGCCGTGGACTCGGCGCTAATGGTGATTGACGCGGCCAACGGTGTGGAGGCGCAGACCCGCCGCCTGATCGAGGTCTGCCGCCAGCGCGATACGCCCATCATCACCTTTGTGAACAAGATGGACCGCGAAGTGCGTGAGCCGCTGGACATCCTGGACGAGATCGAGCGCGAGCTGGGCATGCCCTGCGTGCCCATGACCTGGCCCGTGGGCCAGGGCAAGCTATTTGGCGGCATCGTCAACCTGCGCACCCAGGCCATGACCGTGTTTGAGAGCGGCAGCGAACGCCGCCCGCAAGACTTCGACACCGTGCCGCTGAACGACGCCGACTCGCTGGCCAAGCGCTTTGGCCACGAATGGACCACGGCCATGGAAAGCATGGAGCTGGCCACCGGCGCCAGCCCCGCCTGGGACCTGGACGCCTTTCTGGCCGGCAAGCAAACCCCCGTGTTCTTTGGCTCGGGCGTGAACAACTTTGGCGTGATGGAAGTGCTGGACGCCCTGGTGGACCTGGCGCCCAGCCCGCGCAGCCGCACCAGCACCACGCTGGTGAACCGCCAGCCCGTGGTGAAAGAAGTGCAGCCCGAGGACGACGCCTTCAGCGGCGTGGTGTTTAAGGTGCAGGCCAATATGGACGCCAACCACCGCGACCGCATCGCCTTTGTGCGCATGGCCAGCGGCAAGTACACGCCGGGCATGAAGCTCAAGGTGATGCGCACCGCCAAGGAGTTGCGCCCCACATCGGTGGTGACCTTCATGAGCCAGCGCCGCGAGGCGGTGGAAGAGGCCTATGCGGGCGATATCGTGGGCTTTACCACCCACGGCGGCGTGCAGCTGGGTGACACCATCACGGATGGCAGCGTGAACCTGATGTACACCGGCCTGCCCTTCTTCGCGCCTGAAATGTTCATGACCGTGGTGCTGAAAAACCCGCTGCGCACCAAGCAGCTGCAGCAGGGCCTGGCCCAGCTGGGCGAGGAAGGCGCCATTCAGGTATTCCGCCCCGAGATGGGCGGCAATATGCTGCTGGGCGCTGTGGGCCAGCTGCAGTTTGAAGTGGTGCAACACCGCCTGAAGGCCGAGTACGACGCCGACATCCGCCTGGAAGGCAGCCAATACACCGGCGCACGCTGGATCACTGCCGACACGCCGGCCGAGCTGCGCGAGTTTGTGTATGCCTACCCGCAGCGCATGGCCAAGGATGCGGCCGACACGCTGGCCTACCTGTGCACCAGCCCGTATGACGTGCGCCTGGCACAGGAGCGTTTCCCCAAGATCCACTTCCACCCGCTGCGCGAGCACGCGGGCCTGGCGCTGCAATCAGCCGGTTGATGCTGCCGCTGTCCGACTGGCCACTGGACGCCCGCCGCCACCTGGTGGGCGTCTTCACCGACATTGACGACACCCTGACCACCGAAGGCGCCATCACTGCCGACGCGCTGCAGGCGCTGGCAGAGCTCAAGGCCGCAGGGCTGGTGGTCATCCCCATTACGGGGCGGCCCATTGGCTGGTGCGAACCCTTTATGACTGGCACGCTGGGTACGGCCTGGCCCGTGGACGCCATGGTGGCAGAGAACGGGGCCGTGGCCTTTGTGCACAAAAAATGCCTGCAGCCCGCGCCTAATCTACGCGAGCCGCTATCAAAACTGTATCAACAGGACGCTGCCACACGCTCCGCCAACCAGACCCGCATGCAAGCCATTGCGGCCCAGGTGATCGCCGAGGTGCCCGGCGCGCAACTGAGCCGCGACAGCGCCGGCCGCGAGACCGACCTGGCGTTTGACTACGCCGAGTTCGCCCGCCTCTCGCCCGACACGGTGCAGCAGGTGCTGGCTGTGCTGCAGCGCGCGGGCATGCAAACCACGGTGAGCAGCATCCACATCCACGGCTGTTTTGGGGACTTCAACAAATGGCAGGGCGCTTGCTGGATTGCGCGCGAACTGCTGGGGCGCGACTTGCCGGCAGAGCTAGACCGCTGGGTGTTTGTGGGCGATTCGGGCAACGACCAGGCCATGTTTGAACACTTCACGCACAGCGTGGGCGTGGCCAACATTGCGCGCTTTGTGCCGCAGCTGGCCCACCTGCCAGGCTATGTGACCACGGCCGAGCGCGGTGCCGGCTTTGCCGAAGTGGCGCGCGCAATTCTGCAGGCACGCGGCCTATGAGCGACGCGACTGTGCAACGCAACGCCGCCGGCTCGCCCATGGGCCTGCTCAGCGTGTTTGGCTCCACGCTGTTCCAGCTCTCGGGCGTGTTCATGCTCTCGCCGCTGATGCTGGTGCTGCTGAAGGAACGCGAGGTGTCCACCACCATGGCCGGCCTGTTTGCGGCCACCACCTGGTTGGGCATTTTCATCGTCACCCCGTTTGCATCCGCACTCACGCGGCGCTGGGGCCAGCGCACCACCATGTGGTTTGCATCGGGTGCGCCGCTGCTGGCAGCCATTGGGTTTTTGACCACGGACGCGCTGTGGCTGTGGTTTGCGCTGGAGCTGTTGGCCGGTGTGGCGGGCGGGCTGCGTTGGGTGTTGGCTGAGGCCTTCATTGCCGAGTTCTCCCCGTCGGACCGGCTGGGGCGCTATATCGGCATCTACGCCACCATGGTGGGCGCCACCTTCATCATCGGCCCCACGCTGCTGGCCTGGGTGGGCTCAGAAGGCCCGGCCGCGCTGGGCTTGGTGATTGCACTGCTCAGCATCGGCCTCGCGTGGACCACGCTGATCCCTGTGGTGCCGCCCCATGCCGAATCGGCCAACACGCACGTGGGCCTGCAGGGCCTGTGGCAGGCGGTGCGCAGCCATCCCATCATCATGCTGGCCGGCTTCATTGGCGGGTTCTTTGAACTGGGTCTGGCGTCCATCCTGCCGCTTTACGGGCTGGCCATGGGCCTGGGCGCTGCGGCCGGCGCGCTGCTGATTTCGGTGAGCGGCCTGGGCAGCACGCTGGTGGCCATTCCCGTGGGCATGGTGGCCGACCGCTTCACAGACAAGGTGCGTGGCCGGAGGACGCTGATGGCGCTGTGCGTGGCCATGGCACTGGCCACGGCCTGCGGCTTGCTGCTGGTGGCGCGCTGGCATGCGCTGGCCTGGCCCATTGTCTTTCTGCTGGGCGCGGCGGGCAGCAGCCTGTACACGCTGTCCATGACGGACATTGGTGCGCGCGAACAGGGCATCGCGCTGGTGAACAGCACCGCAGTGCTGGTGCTGAACTACACGCTGGGCGGGCTGGTGGCGTCGGCCGTGTCTGGTGCGCTCATCGATTGGTCGCCCAACCTGGGCTTCCCCCTCGTCCTCATTACGGTAGCTGCTATCGGTTTGGTAGCACTGCTGCGCACCCGGCGCGCGGGCCGGTTTTAGGCCACCACTTCTGCGGCCCTAGGCATGGGCCTTCTTCTTGTGGTGGCTTGTCTTGAGCATCGCGGTTTTTTTGGCACTGGACTTGGTGCCTTTGGAGGACGTCTTGCCACTGGCCTTTTTGGAAGCCTTGCCTTTGCCCTTGCCCGCGTGCCCCTGCTTTTTGCCGTGCTTGGTACTGCGCGCCTGATGGGGTTGGCGGGGCGGCGGCACCATCAAATCCTCAATGGGCACATTGGAGCGCTGGGCAATGGCCGCCCAACCCATGCCCTGGGCGCGCATGGGCAGCACCCCGGGCAGCTCTTGCACGCCACCGGGGGTTTCCGCCGCACCGCCGTGCAGGGCAGCGCGCAGCTGTTCGGTGTTGGGCTGGGTAACGCCCTGTTGGGCCAACGTGCTCTGGGCCATCTTCAGCGCCAGGCGCGCCTCGCCATAGCCCATGGGGCCGGTGGCCGGGCCTACGCCCGCTGCACCATTGGGACGAGTGGGTTGGCCACTGCGCAGGGTGTTGACCAGCGCCTCGGTGTCATCGCGGTTCCCCAGCCAGGGGGTGAATTCGGCAATCAGGCGGTCGGACAGCTCATCCGTGAACAGGCTGGACGATGCAGGCTCGGCCGGGGTGGCGGCCGACACGGGGATGGCCACGGCGAGCAGCGCACCCAGCAGGCCAGCGGCCAGCCACTTGGAAATGTCTCGTTTCATGGGGCGCTAGCTTAGCCTGCCTAGGGGACGCCCCGTGGCGTGCAATTGTTAATCGCCGGTAAATCCCTGGAGCACGTTGACGGCGTTGATGCCAACCTCTTCCACCGCATAGCCCCCCTCAAACACAAAGACTGTGGGCAACCCAGCCTTGGCCAGGCGCTCACCCACGCGCAGGTAGTCGTCGCTTTTCAGGGTGAAGCCCGAAATGGGGTCGCCCTCGAAAGTGTCCATTCCCAGCGACACCACCAGCGCCTCGGCACCAAATGTCTGGATAGCCGCCAGCGCCGCGTCCAGCGCACGGGCCCAGGTGGCGTAGTCGGTGCCGCGCGGCAGCGGCAGATTCAGGTTGGCACCCAGGCCCGCACCCTGCCCCGTTTCATCGGCATGGCCCAGGTAGAAGGGGTACTCGGTGCGCGGATCGCCGTGGATGCTGGCGAAGAACACATCGGGCCGGTCGTAGAAGATGGCCTGGGTGCCATTGCCGTGGTGGTAGTCCACATCCAGCACGGCCACCTTTTGCATGCCGGCATTGCGCAGGTGTTGCGCGGCCAGTGCGGCGTTGTTCAGGAAGCAATAGCCGCCAAAAAAGTCCATGCCAGCGTGGTGGCCCGGTGGGCGGCTCAGCGCAAAGGATGCGCGGTCGCCCAGTACCAGTTGCTGCGCCGCACTGAGCGCACAGTGCGCCCCGGCACGCGCAGCCACCCAGGTACCGCTGGTGAACGGCGAGCCCGCGTCGTACGAATACAGGCCCACCTTGGCGGCAAAGTTGTCCGGCTCGATGTCGGTGCGAAAGGTGCGCGTGGGCCAGACCGACGGCAGGATGTCTTTGTCCGCATTGGCCGGGTCCAGCGCCACCCACTGGTCCCAGGCCGTGGCCAGAAAGTTCAGGTAGCGCGGGCTGTGGATGGTAGTGAGCGCGCTGTCGTCAAACACGTGCGGGTTTTGCACCCTGCCCAGCTGGCGCCGCTTCAGCTCCGCCAACACATGGTCGGCACGCGCCGGCACTTCAAAACACGGCACCAGTGCGCCGCGGAACATTTCGACTTTGCCCTGGTGCTGGGCGTGGAGGTGGTTGTAAAAGGTGATCATGGTGTGTTCATTGTCAGGGAGTCTGGCCCGGGTCAGCCACCCGAACCACCAGTTCGTCATAGCCGGTTTGGGCGTCCGGCTCACGGCTGAACTGCCAGTCGAGCAGCAGCGCCAGCAGCACCTCGGCCGTCGTGAGCACGATGCAGCCCGGTGCCACATGCCCGCCCAGCACCTGACCCGTAGCGGTGGAAATGGCCATGTGCATGTGGGAGGCGGTCTTGTCGCTATCAGTCACCGCCACCGTACCCGACAGAGTAAGGATTTCCATGCTTTCCGTCAGCCGCGTGGGCTGCTCCGCGCCTGCCAGCCGGATGCCTGCCGTGGACAGGCTGCCGATGCCAGACAGCACAAAGGCTGCACGACAATTTTGGGCGAGGACTGCTGCCTCCAGCGCGGCCCGCAGGTCTTGGCCGGGCATCAGGCGAATGGGGTAGGTTTTTATGGGCTGCATATCAAACTGGCCTATGGTCCGCGTATCTATTGCACTAGTAGCTATCAAAAATGAAGCAGATGACACCCGTTCGGTCGCCTTATACAGTCGGCGACTCGAAAAGCTGGTTGATCAAATCCCGCACTGCAAGGAACTCCCAACTCACGTTTGACTTCAGGAGTACGTCACCGTGGGCCAGCGAATTGCGGATCTTCCGGAAGGCGTTTACCAGCCCCTTGGCGTAATCCTGCTCGTGAATCGGTCCCACAAAAGGCTCAGACACCACGCCCATAAAGCGCAACATGTCCAAATGCTCCGCCTCACGCTTAGGCCGATCCGCAGTAACTTCAAAGTTCGCGTCCAGCAACCAACGCCGCTCAAGTGCCATATCCAATAGCTCTTTGAGCGTGCTCTTTTGTGTATCCACTCCCTCCATATTGGCCCGAGCCTTGATTGCCACCTCGCCCGCGACATGCAACTGCATGAGCGCAACCTGCAACAGCCGATAGCTAAAGAAAGCGTAGAGCCAAGTGTTGCGGGCGTTTTCGTAATGCTGGGCCACCGCTGCGGGCACGCCATCATGCAAGGCATATTGAGTGACCAGCGCATGATGCTGCTCCATTGAGCGATCGCCGAATAAGCGCCAACGCTCGTCGCGGCTCAATACAGTTGTAAGCGGCTCTAAGCCATCAAATCCATCAGACATATGCGGCTTACTGACGTGACTCTTCCTCTTGAATCTCTTTCAACGTCCGGCCTTGAGCGTCACGCCACTTTGTGCGCCCGTTACTACTCATACCGAGCACAAACGTTGCTGCAACGCTAGGTGAAGAAAAAACATAGTCCTGTGTAAACCGGTATGCGCCAGCATGTGTCTCCACCACTCCGCGGGCAATCAAGTCTTCGCGTTGAGCAAGGCGGGCGGGCTTGTTGGACTCCAAAGAGGGGACCACGTCGGCCACTGCCAGCGAGCTCTTACACACCACGAACCCCTGAGTGGACTCATACCCCATTGCCTCGACCCCCTTGCCTTTGCAATACAGCATGGTGGGGACAATAGAGACTACTCCGTCAATAGACGAATTAAACGCCACCGCAGATGGCGTCTGCTCAAACGCATGCACACCCAGCACCGGCAGCATGCCCAGCATGTGGCCCAAAAAGACTTCCATGTCAGCCCGGTCGGCCTCGCTCAGGGACGGCTCTGCGGGCTGGTTGGCGTTGTCCAGCGGCATGCGCTTGGCGGCGCGGGCCAGGGCGATGAGGCGCGACTCCAGAAACTGCACATGCGCCTTGTTGAGCTGCCCGGCCGTGGTGGTGGTGAAGCCGATAGCGCGGGTCCAGAAATCCTTTTGCGCATAGTGGCTCTCCAGCCGGGGGCGAATGGGGTCGCCCTCACCCACGTAGAGCATGTCGCCCTCACCGTCCGGGCGCGGCCCCAGCAGCAGGTATACGCCGGTCTGTGCCAGCTCGGGCCTGGCCTTGACTTGGGGCAGCAGCGCACGCGGGAACACCAGCGCCTTGCCGATCCAGTTGGACTTGTCGACGATCCGCAGGCCGTCGGGGTCGCCATCGGCGACGAAGATGCGGAGAGAAAAAGGCTGTTCCATTTCCACCCCTCTCAGCCTTTTCGCTGGCTGGATAGTCTAGGCGGCAGGAATGTATCTAGTGAACGCCACAACATTCTATGGATTTGAATTGACGAACTTGATTTGTACTGACCGTCGGGTACCCCCCGATCCTCTAGAAATGACCAACTTGTCTTATCCGTCGCCTGCGGCTTGATGCCGATAACCGATGTTGTGTACAAAATTTTTAATATCTGTTGGAGGCAATAGTTCATTGAACGCTTGCTTTCAAGATACTCTGAAACCAGCTTTTTAAATGGATCTTCATCAGGAAGAGCTTCAAACGCATCAGACATGAACTGCTGAAACTGATCCTCGGTTATGTCTGTAAATTTGAAAGATGCCGGACGCCCACGCACCAATTCGGCATAGGCAGCCAGATCGGGATAGTGATTTCGCCATTCGTCAGCAAGTGACCGCAGGCGTCCATCTGAATACTTTTTCTCTGCATCCTGCACAGCAGACGGTGAGATGTACTCCTTGTTTTCACAAAGCTCTATGCAACAGTTAACGAACGCGATGACGTCTCTCGGCCTGAACAAGGTGCGACTTGCAACATAGTCAAATGCGCTCTCCCCTCTGACCTCTCCCCGAAAAACATCATTGAAGGTCACTCTTTTACTCGTGTACTGCTCCCGAACAAGCATGGCAATGCGCAAGTCCAAAAGCTCACGTAGCTGTGACGGCTTCCATCGCAATCGAAGGAAGAGTGACTCGTATTTTTCCTCCTGGAACCCGGAGTCACGAGTTTGGTCAAAAACAAGTCTGAGCAGATCCTCGCGAAGAGCGACAACAATCTTTACTGGCCTAACGCGAACGAAAGCTTTCACCGTTTCAATCAAAGCACGAATGAGCTTGAACCTTATCCGGTCGTCTACCCAAGCATCATCCAAACGATCTATAACAACGTAGTAGCGATTTAACGGATCCGCAAAAACATCATCCGCCAAGAAACTGATGATTTCACCCAACTCTCGGACTTGATTGGAATTAACAATGCTTTGAGCTTTGTGAACAATTTCACCGCGAATCTCATCAGAGAGATTTTTTGCGCCTGACGCGTTCAGTGTGAGAGGTCCATATTTCGCATCAATCGATGTGGACAACTTCTGTTCAAGCTTAGATGCAAACTCCTTTACCCGCATTTCAGTATCTAACCAGAACTTGTCTCCCCATTGCTCTAAATACTGAATCGCTCGTTGTTTTGCGGGGTCGCGTCTGAATAGTTCGTGAAAATTCGAAAGAAAACCTTTCGGATCTCTATCGGTTATGCGGTAGCGCCTCTTTAGCAGTTCAACTACAAATACATGCTTCCACAATAGTTGATAGAACAAATCCAATTTGACGCCGGCGTTTTCAAAAAATTGGATGATGTCGGAGTTAGATATCCAGTTCAGGGACAAATCTTCTGCCTTGACCTCGATAGCGTTGGGGCTTTCTTCCAGCAAGCGTCCAAGCAACGCACTCTTGCCAGCACCCACTCGTCCTACGACGATTCTTTTGGGCTCATCACAGTCTTGCAGCACCTGCAAGTCGCCAGTTTCAAAGAAACACTCCTTCAGATATTTGTTATCTGACTCAGCATCCATCGCACCGATATGACTGTTACGTCGAAATGTGTACTTCAAACTCCCCTCCTTTTATTGCTGTGCAAACACCTTCACCAGCTCAGTCTATTGCGGCGCTCATGCGCGCAGGAGATTGGCATTGGCCATATTCAACTTCACGGATGACGGGCAGGCAGCGCCCTCCCTCTTGGCTTCGACGAAGCCGCGGGCTTTGCCGTACACATAGAGCACATAGTCGACAAAACCAAAGCCAGTGTTGAGGGGGAATTCGCGGATGGCCACGCCTACGGACGCACGGATGTTGGCGTCAGCCACATTGCTGACGTGCCAACCGGCTGCAACTAGCAGCGCGTCGATGCTGACTCTGGCTTTTAGCTCTGGCGTCATGCCCGTTCCTCCCGTGTTTGCATTCTAGTTACAAACAGAAACAGGCACTAGCCCTCGTATTCATTGCGCCAGCAGCTTCTCTTTTGATAGCACCCTAACTTGCCAGCCAGGCCGCAAACACTGCGTTCACGGCATCTGGTTGCTCCATGGTGCTCATGTGGCCGCACTGCTCCACGATGCACAGCTGCGCACCGGGGATGGCATTGGCAATAGCTTCGTGCTGGCTGGGCGGGCTCCACAGGTCTTCGCGGCCGGTGAGGACCAGCGTGGGGCAGGTGATGGTGGGCAACACGGGTGCTGCGTCGGGCCGGTTCAGCAGCGCGTGGATCTGGGCGGCAAACTGGGCGGGGCTGCTGCGCTCCAGCATGTCCAGAATGTGTTCGAACAATGCCGTGCCCAGCACACTGGGGTGCACCATGCCCTTGGCCCACTGCGCGCCCATGGTGCGCATGCCGCTGCTTTGCGCCAGCGCCAGCAGGGCCATGCGACCTTCCTTTTCTTTGGCCCCGGCTGCGCCTGCGGCCAGTGGCGCGGTGCCTGTGTCCAGCAGGGCCAGGCGCTCCACACGCTGAGGTGCCATGCGCATGACTTCCAACGCGACGCGCCCACCCATGCTGTGGCCAGCCAGGGCAAAGGTACGCGCGGGTGCGGTGGCCAGCACGTGTTCCGCCATGGCGGTAAGCGTATCCAGCGGGCCCCAGTGGGGCACATGGCACGTGGCGCGGGATGCGAGGGCCTGCACCTGCGGCGCCCACACCGCTGCGTCACACATCAGGCCGGGGAGAAGAACCAGGGTTGTATCGGTCATGCCTCAGACTGTAGCGTCTGGCAAGACCACCTGCACTTCCAGGCCGGGTTGCGCGTTGCGCACGGCAAAGGTTCCGCCATGCGCCTGCGCCACCAGGCGGCACAGGTACAGGCCCAGCCCCACGCCACCGCCCTCGCGGGTGCGGGCGGCATCAGGCCGGTAAAACGGCTGACCCAGGTTGGGCAGCTGGGCCTCGGCGACGCCGGGCCCAAAGTCTCGCACGGTGATGGCGATGCCCCCATCGTCCCGGCGCTGCACGCTGATCTGGGGTGCGGCGGGCTCACCGGCGCTGTGGCGCAGTGCGTTGTCCAGCAGGTTGCGCACCAAGAGTCGCATGCGCGTAGGGTCCAGCGCCATGGCAGGCAATCCGGCTTGCACATCGACCGCAATGTGGGGCGCGGCAGCATGTGCGGCCTGCAGTTCGCACACCACGTCTTGCACCAGCGCGGCCAAGGCCACGGGCTCGCGGTGCAGGGCTGCATGGGGGTTGGCAAGGCGTTCGCTTTCCAGCAGGTCGGTGACCAAGTCGCGCATCAGCGCCAGATCACGCAACAGGGCTTCGCGGCTGGGCTGCACCTCGGCAGTTTCGGGCAGCAGCTCGGTGTTCAGGCGGGCGCGGGTCAGGGGGCTGCGCAGCTCGTGGCTGATGGCCAGCAGCAGTGTGCGCTTGGCCTCCAGCATCTGGTGGATGTCGGCCCCCATGGTGTTGATGGTGTTGGCCAGCTCGCCCAGTTCGTCGGGATGGTGGAGGTAGCACACCGGTATTTGCCTTGAAAAATCGCCTGCACCAAAGCGCATGGCACCCGCGCGGATGTCGTCCAGCGGGCGCAGCATGCGGCGCACGCGCACATAGGCCAGCGCCGTCAGCACCAGGAGCCCGGCCAGCGTGGCCCAACCAATGAAACGCGGCCGGTCGTGCCAGGCCTGCACGCTCACACCGAACTGGATGCGGTGGCCGTCGGCCGTGGTGCGCTCGTAGAAGCGCAGCTCGTCGGTCTTGCTGCGCTTGTCGTCCATCCAGCCATGGCTGTAGTCGGGGTCTTGCGGGTTGCTACGCCAGTTGGTTTGGGGACCGCTGATGCGCACGCTCAGCGGCAGGCGCTGGGTCAGCGCCTGGGCCCGCTCGATGCTGGGCGGGCTGCCGATGTCAGCAGCCAGCTTGTCGATGTAGTCGGCCACCAGGGGCTTGGCAGCGTCGCGCCAGCCGATGGACAAGGCCGACTGCATGCCAAACAGAAAGCACGCTGCCATGGCCATGGCCAGCAGCACAAACATGGCCACCAGCCGCACGCGCAGCGAATGCGCCAGCGCGTGCTTGGCACGGCGGTGCCAGCGCAGCCGCTCCTTGAACTTCTGTGCGCTCATGCTGAAGGCGCCAGGGCCAGGGTGTAGCCCGCGTTACGCAGGGTCTTGATGCAGTCCAGCGGCTCCAGCTTCTTGCGCAGGCGGCTGACCACAATGTCCACCGCACGGGTGTAGAGCTCGGCCTCGTGGCCGCGCAGCTGGTTCAGGATGTCGTCACGGCTGAACACCTTGCCGGGCTCGCGCGCCAGCAGGTACAGAAAATCGAACTCGGTGCTGGTGAGGTCCACGGGCTCGCCCTGGCGCTGCACGGTACGTGTGGTGCCATTGACCACCAGGCCGTTGAAGACGAAGGTGTTGGCGTCTGCCGCCGCGGGCTTGGCCACTGCGGGCAGGCGGCGGCGCAGCACGGTTTGCACCCGGGCCACCAACTCGCGCGGCTCAAAGGGTTTGGGCACATAGTCGTCTGCGCCCAGCTCCAGGCCCACCACGCGGTCCATCACCTCGCCACGCGCGGTGAGCATGATGATGGGAATGTCGCTGTCCTTGCGGATGGCGCGGCACAGCGAGAAGCCATCCATCTCGGGCAGCATCACATCGAGGATGGCGGCGTCCACCCCGCCCTGCGCCAGCCGGGCCAAGCCTTCGCTGGGCTTGAGGGCGCATTCCAGCACCATGTCAAAGCGTGCAAAGTAGGCCGCCAAGGGCGGCCCCAATTGGGTGTCGTCGTCAATCAGCAGGATGCGGTGCATAAGCGTTATTGGGTGGCCTGCGCATTGTCCCACCGGCTGCGGTGGCGCAGGATGAGCTGGCGCACGCGCCGCTGCTCCTCTGCCGCCAGTTGGTCAAACTGGTCCGCCGCGCTTTGCACGGTGTGCAAGACCTGCGGCACATAGCCGGGGCGGCGTTCCAGCAGGGTGTGGGCGTGCTCGCGGTCAAAACGCGGGCCCCACACCAGCGCCATCACTTCGGCGTGGGGCTCCTCGTATCCCTCGAACAGCACCGCACCATAGGCTCGCAGCGGAGCCACGAGCGCGCTCAAGGTGGTAGTGGCCATGGTCTTTTATCCGCGGTGGAACCAGTGACCACGACCATCCATGTAGTCGCGCACTTTCTGCTGTTGTGCAGGGTTCAGGCTGTTGTAGAAGTCGGCCAGCGCGGCAACCACCTCGGGGCTCTTGGCTTGCAGGGCGGTGGTCTTGTCGTTGATGAGCACCTGCGCACGGGCGGCATCAAACTTGTCGCCAGCCACCAGGGCTTTCATCTCGGCGCGCGGGTCGGTGGTCTGGCCGATCAGCGCCGTGCGCTGTTCGTAGAGTTTGTCACCCAGGGTGGCCAGGCGCTTCTTCTGGTCTTCGTTGAGGTCCAGTTTGCTGGCAACCTTGTCGACCATCTTGTCGCGCTTCTGTGCGTACTGTTCGGCACTCATGCTGCTGCCATAGTCGTGCGGGCGATGTCCGCAAGCGGACAGGCCGCCCACCAGCAGGGTGACGCCCAGGGCGCCAATGAGTGTGCGTTTGAGGTTGCGGCGGAAAAAGTGTTTCATGCTGGCCTTTCGAATCCCGAAGGATGTGTTGAAGATGACTGCAATGGTGCCGGCGAGACCCTGATACCGGGTGTCAGGGCAGTTTCGGTTTGTTTCTCTTTATGTCGTGTGGCTAGAACGCGTACGTCAACGCCACCAGACCTGAAGCCGCACTGCTGCGGCGAACCATGGGTGCGTCCTTGGCATCGCCCATCAAGCTGGTGTGGCTGATCACGCCGGTGAGTGCCACGCGGGGAGTGAACAGGTAGGTGAGCGACACCTTGGCCGTCACATCGCGCAGACCTGCAGAAGGCGTGTAGACCGCATAGCCACTGGCTGCGGCTTGCGCTGGGGTTACGCCGTAGTAGGACTGCAGGTAGTCGCTGTTGGCATAGGTGGCCGTCAGTCCGCCGCCCACGCGCCAGTCGGCACCCAGGGGGCGGCCAAACTCCAGGCCCACATCCCACAGCGCACCCTTGTTGCCCACGCCCGATCCGGCACGCAAGCCTGTCTTGGCCACTACCCCGCCACCCAACGCGTAGCGCACAAAGCCGCCCAGCTCGGCGGAGGGGTCCACATTGCCCAGGCCGCGCAGTGCGGCGCTGCGGCTTTCCTCCCGGCCGAAATCCACGGTGAGCCTGGCGCCGTATTGCAGGTCACCCGAGGTCCATTGGCGCCCCACGCCATTGAAGCCGGCAAACCAGCCGTTGGCCCACTCGTAGTCCAGCACGGGCAGTACCAGGTTGCGCGGCTCGTCCGATCCCGGGTATTCGTAGGTCCCGATAGCCGCCAGGCCCACACGACCACCATCGTGTGGCGTTTGCTGGGCGTGGGCCTGCGTAGTCAGAGCAGCGCCGGCAAGGGCCAGCAAAGACAAAGGTGCGGTGGATACACGAAGGAACATGGGGGAAGCTTTCAGAAAAGAAGGCGAGGATGCCGGTCCCTGCTCGACATGGGGTGTCAGGGCAGTTTCGGTTTGTTTCGGTTTATTTCAAGCAGCTCAGAGTCGGCGAATGGGCTTCTTGCGCCACACCAGCCGGTAGTACGCCGTCTGCAAGCCCAGCATCACCAGAAAGGCGATGGGATAGGCCGCCCAGATACCGTTCAGGCCGTAGTGCAGGCTCAGCCCCCAGGCGACTGGCACTTCCACACAGGCAATGGCGAACATGCTGATGGCCGTGGGCCAGAGCACCACGCCGCTGGCGCGCATCAGGCCGGACAGCACCATCGACATGCCCATGACCACCACGCTCCACAGCATGACGTGCAGCAGGGTTTGCGCCAGATCCACCACCGCCACATCCGTAATGAACAGCCCCAGCATGCTGCGCGAGAACACGTAGCACAACAGCACCAAGGCCCCGGTAACCACCAGGTTCATCAAGATGCCAGTGCGCGCAATCTGACCCAACAGGTGGGTGCGTCCGGCACCGATGGACTGCGCCCCCAGGATGGATGCGGCGATGGCAATCGAGAAAGCCGGGAACTGCACATAGGACACGATCTGGTTGACGGCCCCGTAGGCGGCCGTGGCCTGTGATCCAAAACGGTTCACCAAAAACAGTACGGCAATTTCTGCGATCGAAATCGTGATCATGGACAGCCCGGTGGGCAGCCCGATGCGCAGTACCTTGGCCAGAATGGCGCGGTCCACGCCCAGGTGTTTTCTGAGCGCTGCGTTGGGGGCCATGGGATGGTTCATGCGCAACATGTGCCAGGCCGTCCATGCAATGGCCGTGAGGAATGACACGACCGATGCCCATGCACCACTGGCGACCCCCAGCCGGGGCAGGCCCAGCCAACCCTGGATCAACGCGGGTGTGACCACCAGCCCCACCACGGTGGAAATGATGAGCGTTTTCAAAGGCGTTTTGGTGTCGCCCACGCCACGCATCATGGAGGTGATGAGCAGGAAGACGAAGATGCCTGGGGCCGCAATCATGCTGATGCGTGCGTAAGCCACGGCGTCGGGCAGGATGTCGGGTGGCGTGCCGAGCATGCGCAGCAAAACCTCGGTGAACGTGCCACCGAACACCGCCACGACCAAGCCGAAATAGATGCCCACCATGAGCGTGGTGCCGGTGATGGCACGCACGCGCTCCGGCTCTTTGGCACCCCAGGCCTGACCAATGAGCACCGAGGCACCGGCGCCCAAGCCGATCATGAACGCGATGAGGAAAAACAGTACCGGGAAGAAGGCCGACACCGCCGCCATGGCCTGCACGCCCAGCATTTGCCCCAGGTAGATGTTGTTCACCGTGCCGGACAGCGCCTGCAGGATGTTGCTGATGATCATGGGCACCAGAAAGGCCCCATAGGCCTTCCAGAGTGCAGGGGGCGCCGCCTTGGGCAACGCAGGATTGCTGGTGGTTGTAGTCATGAAAACTCCCTGGTCACGCTGCAAAGGCGTGGGTTGATATGTGGTGCAAATGGGCCTGCACATCCGCAGGCCAGGCGGCGATGCGGGCCGCAAAGCCCGCCTGGTCACCGGCAAACAGCGCGCGGCTGGCTTCTTCAAAGCCGGGCTCGTGCCCGGCCATGGTGGACATGAATTTGTAGGTCACCGCGCCGCAGTGGCGCACGCGGTCCTTGGTCTCCGAGGCCAGACGCGCGGTCTCCACCAGCTTGCGCAGCGCCACGGAGGCGCCGCCGGGCTGGCGTGCCAGCCATTCCCAGTGGCGCGGCAGCAGCGTGACCTCGCGGGCGGACACGCCCAGCTTGGGCCGGCCAGGCCCACGCGGAGCATCCGCCGCCACAGGCGGTTCCTCGACAGGTGCCGCCGGCATGGCCTGGGTCATCACCGGGTCCAGCGCGTTCAGCCGCGCCTCAAAGTCGGCCGGCGTGCCGCGCCAGTCCAGATCGATCACCTCGCTGCTGGCGTCCTCAAAGACGAGGATGGGCGGTGGGCTGATGCTGCTGGCCCACCGGTCGACCACCGGTTTGGTGGCCAGCGCCACCTCGCGCAGCGTGCCACTGGCAATGCAGCGGCTGCCTTCAAATGCCGTAGACGGCGTATCTAACCATGCCATAAATTTACCCGGATTTAATTAATTGGCAAATTATATCCGGGTAAATTAAAAGTGCAACTTCCGTCCTATCGCGCCAACACAGCCTCCAGCGCCTTGCCCGTGTGGGTGCCCAACTTCACGACTGCCTCGGGGTTCGCCGCAGCGACCACTCGCCCGCCGCCGTTGCCGCCGTCGGGGCCCAGGTCGATGACCCAGTCAGCTTCGGCGATCACATCAAGGTCGTGCTCGATGACCACCACGCTGTGGCCGCCGTTGACCAGGCGGTGCAGCACGTGGATGAGTTTTTCCACGTCGGCCATGTGCAGGCCCACGGTGGGCTCGTCCAGCACATACAGCGTGTGCGGCGCCTTGTTGCCGCGCTTGCCCACGTCGTCACGCACCTTGCTCAGCTCGGTCACCAGCTTGATGCGCTGGGCCTCACCCCCGCTGAGCGTCGGTGACGGTTGGCCCAGCGTGAGGTAGCCCAGGCCCACGTCCTTGAGCAGCTGCAGCGGATGCGCAATCACCGGCATGGCGGCGAAGAAATCGACGGCTTCGTCCACTTCCATCTGAAGCACATCGCCAATGTTCTTGCCGCGCCAGGTGACGGCCAGCGTCTCGGGGTTAAAGCGCGCACCCTTGCAGGTTTCGCACAGCACCTTCACATCGGGCAAGAAGCTCATGCCGATGGTGCGTATGCCCTGCCCTTCGCAGGATGGGCAGCGGCCTTCGCCGGTGTTGAAGCTGAACCGGTTGGACGCATAGCCGCGCGCCCTGGCCTCCAGCGTGTCGGCAAAGAGCTTGCGGATGGTGTCCCAAAAACCGATGTAGGTCGCAGGGCAACTGCGCGGTGTTTTGCCGATGGGCGTCTGGTCCACTTCGAGCACGCGGTCCACGGTCTCGAAACCTTCCACGCCTTCACAACCGGTCCACTGGATCTTCTCGCCAGCCTCCAGCGCGTCGCGGCCGGCCTTGGTACTGCGCTTTTGCACGGCCATCTGTACATTGGTCAACAGCACGTCACGCGCCAGCGTCGACTTGCCGGAGCCGCTGACGCCGGTGATGGCGACCAGACGTCTCAAGGGCACGTGGGCGGTCACGTTTTGCAGGTTGTGCAGGTTGGCGCCTTTGACGGTCAGCCAGTCGATCTTCGCCAGCAGCGGTGCGGTGGAACCAGCTGCGGCAACCGAAAGCTTGGCCAAGGAGCGATCGGCCAGGGCCGCGTACTCCGCCGCAACACGCATACGGTCCGCCCGCTCCACATTCGCCTGGGCACTGGCTGCCACGTTGGCCGCCAGCACTGCGGCCTTGGCCGCTTTGGCGCTCAGCTTCTTCGCCGGTTTGGTTGCCGTGCCCTCCGGCACTTCGGCCACCGAAGCATCGCGCGCCGCCAGATCGTCCGCAGAGCCAAAAGCAAATACCGAACGGCGCAGGGCCAAGGGATGTTTCATCGCATGGAGCAGGTAGCGTCCGGTCTGCGACTCGGCTGCGTTCTGCACATCTTCAATCGAACCTTGCGCCACCAAACGCCCACCGCGCTTGCCCGCGCTGGGGCCAATGTCGATGATGTGGTCGGCATGGCGAATGGTGTCTTCGTCGTGCTCCACCACCACCAGCGTGTTGCCCTTGTCGCTCAAGCTCTGCAAAGCGCCTAGCAAAATCTTGTTGTCGCGCGCATGCAGGCCAATGGTGGGCTCGTCCAGCACGTAGCACACGCCCTGCAGATTGCTGCCCAACTGCGCGGCCAACCGGATGCGCTGTGCCTCGCCACCACTGAGCGTAGGCGCACCGCGGTCCAGCGTCAGGTAGCCCAAGCCGACTTCTTCCAGAAACTCCAGCCGACTCTTGATTTCGGGCACCAGATCGCGTGCGATGTCGCCTTCGCGCGTGGTCATGCCGCCCGCCACTTGCAGCGTCTGCACCCACTTGCGCACATCGGTCACGCTCAGGCGCGCAATGTCGGTGATGCCCACATTGGCGAACTTCACATTGCGTGCCGTAGCGTTCAGGCGCGTGCCGCTGCACGTGGGGCAGGTCGCATCGTGCAGGTCTTCAATGTCCGCCTCGGCAAAAGTCTGCTCGCGGCCCTTGTTGTCATCGTCCTTCACCGAATCGTCAAACACCTTGCGCTGCTCCTTGGTCAGCGCCACACCGGTGCCTACACAGTCCGGGCACCAGCCATGCTTGCTGTTGTAGGAGAACAGGCGTGGGTCCAACTCGGCATAGGAGGTGGAGCACACGGGACAGGCGCGCTTGGTGGAGAACACCTGCACCTTGCCAATACCTGCGGCGGGCGAGCCAGCGACCATGGCTTCGCGCAGACCATCTATCTCGCTCAGCACATAGACCACACCCTTGCCATGCGTGAGCGCATCGGCCAGCGCCTGGCGCAGGGCGGGCTCGTTGGATGGCGTGACATCGAGGCTTGCCACGGGCAACTCGATGTTGTGCTCCTTGAAGCGGTCAATGCGCGGGAAGCTGGTGGTGGGCAGGAAGTTGCCATCCACCCGCAGGTGGGTGTAGCCGCGTGGCCGCGCCCAGTCGGCCAGCTCGGTGTACACGCCCTTGCGCCCCTGCACCAGCGGCGCCAGCAGGCCAATGTGTTGGCCACGGTAGTTTTTCAACAACTGCGCCGCAATGCTGTCCGCCGACTGTGGCTCCACGGCTGCACCATCCTTGTAGCAATGCTGCGTGCCCAACTTCACATACAGCAGGCGCAGGAAGTGCCAAACCTCGGTCGTCGTACCCACCGTACTCTTGCGCCCACCGCGCGAGAGCCGCTGCTCAATCGCCACCGTAGGCGGAATGCCGTACACCGCGTCCACCTCGGGCCGCCCTGCGGGCTGCACGATGGAACGTGCATAGGCGTTGAGCGACTCCAGATAACGGCGCTGCCCTTCGTTAAACAGAATGTCAAACGCCAGCGTCGATTTACCAGACCCCGATACACCGGTCACGACACTGAACTTACCGCGTGGAATGTCGACGGACAACGACTTCAAGTTGTGTTCCTTGGCATTGACGATACGAATGGAATTCGACGCGTCAGCGAGCAGTGCCCCTGAGGCGGAGGGGCTTGTGCCCGATGCCGATTTGCGACTCGCAAAGCGAGTTGATGAGGCCTCGGGCGCAAGCCCTTCCGCCGCAGCACGCACCAAATACTTCGCAGGTGGCTCCGCCACCTCATGCACCACCCCCATCGCCGCCGCATAGTCCCGCAAAGCCTGGCCGGTATGTGATGTGGCATGCAACATCACGTCTTCCGGCGTGCCATGGGCGACCACCTCGCCTCCCGCATCGCCGCCCTCGGGCCCCAGATCAATCAGCCAGTCCGACGCACGAATCACATCCAGGTTGTGCTCAATCACCACCAGCGAATGCCCGGCGTCCAGCAGCTTGCGCAGCGCGCGCATCAGCTTGGCAATGTCATCAAAATGCAGCCCGGTGGTGGGCTCATCCAGCATGAACAGCGAGCCGCGCTTGGCCATGAGCTGCTTGCTCGCGCTGCTGGTCTTGGCGGCCTCCGCCAAAAATCCGGCCAGCTTGAGGCGCTGCGCCTCCCCGCCGGACAGCGTAGGCACCGGCTGCCCCAGCTTCACGTATTCCAGCCCCACATCCACAATGGGTTGCAGCACACGGATCACATCGCGGTCCGCACTGAACAGGTCAGCAGCTTCGCTGACGGTCAGGTCCAGCACATCCGCAACATTGACATTGCGACCCTTGCGCTCAATCGTCACTTCCAGAATCTCGGGCCGGTAACGCTTGCCATCGCAGTCCGGGCAACGCAGGTACACATCGCTGAGGAACTGCATTTCCACGTGCTCAAAGCCCGAGCCACCGCAGGTGGGGCAACGGCCATCGCCGCTGTTGAAACTGAACTTGCTGGCCGTGTAGCTGCGCTCCTTGGACAGGGCGGCGCCCGCAAACAGTTCGCGGATCGCATCCCACGCACCCACATAACTCACGGGGTTGGAGCGCGCCGTCTTGCCAATGGGCGATTGGTCCACAAACACCACCTCGCTGAGCTGCTCGGCACCCAGCAGGCGCGCATGCGCACCTGGCGTCTCGGTGGCCTTGCCAAAGTGGCGTAAGAGCGCGGGTGCCAACACGTCCTGAATCAACGTGGACTTGCCCGAGCCGGACACACCCGTCACGCAGACCAGGCGCTGCAGGGGAATCTCCACCGACACGTTCTTGAGGTTGTGCTCGGTCACTCCCTCCAAAATCAGACGCGGCGTATTGGGCGCCACCATGCGCTTGAAACCCATGCCCACCTGCTTGCGGCCGCCCAGATAAGCCCCCGTCATGGTGTCGGCACTCTTCAAGGCTTCGGTCGTACCGTCAAACACAATCTGCCCGCCCTTTTCACCCGGGCCCGGGCCCATGTCAATCATGCGGTCGGCGGCCAGCATCACGGCGGGGTCGTGCTCCACCACCACCAGCGTGTTGCCCGCATCGCGCAGGCGCTGCATGGCGACGATGATGCGGTTCATGTCGCGCGGGTGCAGGCCGATGCTGGGCTCGTCCAACACAAACAGCGTGTTGACCAGCGAAGTGCCCAGGGCCGTGGTGAGGTTGATGCGCTGCACCTCGCCGCCTGACAGCGTGCGGCTTTGGCGGTCCAGCGTGAGGTAGCCAATGCCCACATCGCACAGATACTTGAGGCGTGTTCCCACCTCTTCAAACAAGAGCTTGAGCGTCTTCTGCTCGGCCTCGGACGTTGCCGCTGCGGCCAGCGCAGAGTTGGGGGTATCCAACTGCACCTGCAGCGAATCAAAGAAACGCTTCAGCTTGTCCAGCGACATCAGCATCATGTCGTGCAGGCACAGCCCCGGCAAAGCCTCCAGCTGCGCGCGCGTCCACTTCACGCCCTGCGGCATGAAGCGCTTGGACGGCGGCAACACTGCGTCGGCCTGCGCCTTGGTGCCAATGCGCCACAGCAGGCTTTCGGTCTTCAGCCGCGCACCGCCGCAGGTGCCGCACGGGGTGTAGCTGCGGTACTTGGACAAGAGCACGCGGATGTGCATCTTGTAGGCCTTGCTCTCCAGGTACTCGAAGAAGCGGTCCACACCGAACCAATGCTGGTTCCACTTGCCGTTCCAGTTGGGCGAGCCCTTGTAGACCCAGTTCTTCTGCTCCTCGGTCAACTTGTACCAGGGGGTGTCGCGCGGAATGCCCGCGGCCTCGGCGTGGCGCATCAGATCGTCCTGGCACTCCTGCCAGGCCGGGGTCTGCATGGGCTTGACGGCACCCGCGCGCAGGGTGAGCTTGTCGTTGGGAATCACCAGCCCGTAGTCCACACCCACCACGCG
The DNA here is from genome assembly GCF_059416145.1 of Rhodoferax sp. GW821-FHT09E07. Taxonomy (NCBI): domain Bacteria; kingdom Pseudomonadati; phylum Pseudomonadota; class Betaproteobacteria; order Burkholderiales; family Comamonadaceae; genus Rhodoferax; species Rhodoferax sp. GW821-FHT09E07. The sequence goes on from NZ_JBWKOP010000011.1 coordinate 44,248, forward strand.
GCCAAAGCCACGGCAGGCCTCGCAGGCACCGACGGCGGAGTTGAAGCTGAACATGGACGCGATGGGGTCCGTGTAGCGCAGGTCACTCTGCGGGCAATGCAGGCCGGTGGAAAAGCGCCACAACGTGGGCGCCGCATTTGCTACAGTTTCAGGAGCTCCCGGCGCAGTATCGACAGGGGCTACAGCCTCATTCAATACATACACATTCAACCGGCCACTGCCACGCTTCAACGCTACCTCGATGGCTTCCAGCACACGGGCCTTCTCCACGCCGTCGATGCGGAAGCGATCGGCCACGACATCCAAGACCTTTCTCGGACCGCTGACGGTAGAGACCTCGCGCTCCGCCTGCACCCGCGTGAAGCCGCTGGCACTGAGCCACTGGGTGACCTCGTCCTGTGTGGTGCTGGCCGGCAGCTCCACCGGGAAAGTCAGCACCAGACGCGGCCCCGAAGCCTCTGCGGCGCGGCGCACCAGCTCGGCGTAAATCGTCTCGGGCGTGTCGTGCTGCACGGGCAACGCCGTGTCTTTGTCAAACAGGTTGCCCGCACGGGAAAACAGCAGCTTCAGGTGGTCGTTGAGCTCCGTCATCGTGCCCACGGTGGAGCGGCTGGAGCGCACGGGGTTGGTCTGGTCGATGGCGATGGCCGGAGGCACGCCCTCCACCTTGTCCACCGCGGGCTTGTCCATGCGGTCCAGAAACTGGCGGGCGTAGGCGCTGAAGGTCTCGACGTAGCGGCGCTGGCCTTCGGCGTACAGGGTGTCGAACACCAGGCTCGACTTCCCGGAGCCACTCGGCCCGGTGACTACGGTCAATTCGCCGGTGCGAATGTCCAGGTCAAGGTTCTTGAGATTGTGCTGCCGCGCTCCGCGAATGCGGATGGTTCCCTGGGACATAAGTGAATGCTCTTCTGGAGGAGGAGAGACATTCTAGGCAGCTCCGATTACCCTTTTAATGCGCGTTCCAATTCCCGACACGCTTTGGAGCCCAGGGCCTCCTGGATCTTCGGCAACAGGGCCAGCAGATCGTCGAAACCGGCCGCAGACTCCACCGCCAGGTTCAGCCGGAAACCGCGCAGGCCCATGCCGGCGGTCAGCCTGGTGGCAATGGGTTTGGCATCGCTGTAGCGCTCTTGCGGGGTACGGTTGCTGGCCGGCGTAGCCGCGTCTTCCGCGTCCTGGATCATGTCCGCAGAGGCTGCGGGAGCGGGTTCCGCCTGGGCGACTGCCGCCAAGAAGCCCTGCTCCACCATGTGCTGCACATCCGCCTCGACCACCCCCATGCCGGCGGTGGCCGCGAGCACCTGTTCCAACGTCTTGTTGCCGTCGAACAGGATGAAGGTGGAGCGCTGTTTTGCAGAAAACAGGGGCGAGCGCTCTTTGAACGCCTGCTGCCCCGCCTCCGTCTTTGCATATCTCATGCGGGCATTTTAGGGGCCACATCCCGCTTTTGCGGTGCGATGCGGCGTTTGCGCCCTCAGGTAAACCCTAGTTGGCGGCGCTGGCTGCGGCGGCTGGCGCTGGGGCGGCCTCGGTGTGGGTGGCATCGATGCCGTGCTTTTCCCCACTCATATCCAAATCTCCACCCTTGCTCAGGATGAACAGAGCCAGGGCGGCAAACACCACAAAGCCCACTGCAATTTTCCACATACCATTTCTTTCAAAAAAAAGGCCCCCACAAGGAGAGCCTGGAAATTGCCCCGACCCACCAAGGCCGGGGCGTTAACTCAACGTCAATCGAACAGATCAGTCGTTCGCGTAGATGTCCACGTCCTTGGTTTCCTTGATGAACAAGGCACCGATGACGACGGTTGCAGCAGCGATGATGATGGGGTACCACAGGCCGTTGTACATATTGCCGGTCTGCGCCACGATGGCGAACGCAGTGGTGGGCAACAGGCCACCGAACCAGCCGTTACCAATGTGGTACGGCAGGCTCATGGAGGTGTAACGGATGCGTGTGGGGAACATTTCCACCAGCATGGCAGCAATGGGGCCGTACACCATGGTCACCAAGATCACCAGGTAGGTCAGGATGGCAATGACCATGACCTTGTCCACCTTGGCGGGATCGGCCTTGGTGGGGTAGCCGGCAGCCTTGAGGGCAGCACCCAGGTTGGCGCCCAGCAGGGAGGCACCAGCGGTCTTCTCGTTGCTCAGGTCCTTGACAGACTTGGTGGCAGCTTCGATGGCCTTGGGGTCTTGAGGATTGGCAGCAGTCACTTCAGCCAGCTTGGCTTCGGCCTTGGCCTTGGCAGCAGCCACGTCTTCAGCGCTGTACTTCACATTCACCACAGTTTCACCAACCTTGATCACGGCAGGCGTGCCGGCAGCGGCCACCACGTTGTCATAGCTCACCGAGCGGTTGGCCAGGTTTTGCTTGGCCACGTCGCAGCTGGAGGTGAACTTCTTGGTACCAGTGGGATTGAACTGGAAGGAGCACTCGGCAGGATCGGCGGTTACCGTCACCTTGGCAGCGGCTTGTGCAGCGGCCAGGTCAGGGTTGGCAGCCTTGGTCAGCGCGGCAAACACGGGGAAGTAGGTCACCACGGCCAATGCACAACCACCCAGAATGATCCACTTGCGACCGATCTTGTCAGACAGGGAGCCGAAGATCACGAAGAAGGGAGTGCCGATGATCAGGGATACCGCCACAAAGATGTTGGCCGTAGGACCATCCACCTTCAACGCCTGGGTCAGGAAGAACAGGGCATAGAACTGGCCGGAATACCAGACCACGGCTTGGCCGGCGGTCAAACCGATGAGCGCCAGGATCACGATCTTCAGGTTCTTCCACTGGCCGAAAGACTCGGACAGGGGGGCCTTGGAGGTCTTGCCTTCAGCCTTCATCTTCGTGAAGGCGGGCGACTCATTCATGCTCAAGCGAATGTAAACCGACACACCCAGCAGCAGGATGGACACGATGAAAGGAACGCGCCAGCCCCAGTCGGCAAAAGCCTCTTCGCCCATCGCCGTGCGGGTACCCAGAATCACGATCAGCGACAGGAACAGGCCCAGGGTCGCCGTGGTTTGAATCCAGGAAGTGTAGGCACCACGCTTGCCTTGGGGGGCGTGTTCCGCCACGTAGGTGGCAGCACCACCGTACTCACCACCCAGGGCCAGGCCTTGCAAGAGGCGCAAGCCGATCAGGATGACGGGAGCAGCAACGCCGATGGAGGCGTAGTTGGGCAGGATACCCACAATGAAGGTGGACAAGCCCATGATCAGAATCGTCACCAGGAAGGTGTACTTGCGACCGATCATGTCGCCCAGACGGCCGAACACCAGGGCGCCGAAGGGGCGCACGATGAAGCCGGCAGCAAACGCCAACAGGGCAAAAATGAAGGCGGAGCCTTCGTCCAGGCCGCTGAAGAACTGCTTGGCGATGATGGCTGCCAAAGAACCGTAGAGGTAGAAGTCGTACCACTCAAAAACGGTGCCGAGTGAGGAAGCGAAGATAACTTTCTTCTCTTCCGCAGACATCGGCCGTGGGGCTACGTTTGCCATGTGTGTGTCTCCAATCGTTGTACAGCCCCCGACATGAAGGCTTGCCGTATTCTTGGAGTGGGCACTGACCCTGCTCTGACGCGAAACCAACGCTGGCTTGCGTGAAACTGACGAGGCTCTGACAGATTAAGGTCTAACCCTGTAGCGCCATTTCACATCACGGCAATTCACCCCGCGCGCAAGGGTATTCCCGAGGGCAGGCTCTGCACGCCCTCCCAGCGGCTGTCAGCTTCGCTGTCGGTGAACCAGGCGTCTCCATCGAGGTAGGCGCGCAGCATGGGCAAGGCGTCCAGCCCCCAGAAGACTTTGCCATCCACCTCAAACGCCGGCACCCCAAACACACCAGCCGCAATGGCCTGGTCGGCGTGCGCCTTGAGCTGGGCCTTGACCTCGGCACCCGCCGGGTCCTGCACGGGCGCCAGCGCCTGTGTGAGTGCGGCCAGGCGCTGGGCATCGGCCGCGTCCGCCCCACCTTGCCACACGTGGTGAAACACGGTCTCGCACACATAGCGGTTGGGCGTGCCGTCAATGCGAGTGGCCACGGCCAGGCGCAGCAGACCCAGTGGGTTGAAGGGGTGAGCCGCAGGCATGTCCAGCGCCACCCCTTTGCTATGGGCCAGCCATTGCACATGGCGGTAAATCCAGGCGCGCTTGGGCGGCACCTCGGCAGGGCCCAGCATCGCGTTGTGTTTGAGCAGCCCCCCCAGGAACACCGGCTTGTAGTGCACCTGATAGCTCAGCCCCATCAGCGCCAGCGGCAGTTCTTCAAACGCCAGGTAGGCGTAGGGGGAGATGAAGTCCAGGTAAAAAGTAATCTGTTTCATGCGGGGAACTCCTGGGGATGCGCCGCCGCGATACGCTGCGCAATGGCCGCCCAGACCTGCCGCTTGGTGGCGTCGGTGCTGGCACTCCAGTCTCGTATCTCGTCCAGCGTGCGAAAACAGCCCTCGCACAACCCGGTGCTGGGCCCCATGCGGCAGACCGAGCTGCAGGGAGAAGGCACATTTTCGGCCACAGCCCGCATGGATATTGCGCGAGCAGCTAGCCTTCTGATAGCACTCATGCGGGCACCTCGACCACATCGGCCACCGGCGCACCCGCCAGCACCACCAGGTCTTGCGGCGCCAGCTTGAAGACACCGTGCGGGTGCCCTGCGGCGGCCCACACCTCGTCAAAGCGAAACAGGTCCCGGTCGATCAGCGTGACGCTGGGCGTGGCATGGGCAATGGGGCTGACGCCGCCAATCGAAAAGCCGGTGCGCTCCTTCACAAATGCAGCATTGGCCCGGCCCAGCGGCCCCACCAGCGCAGCCACCTTGGCCTCGTCCACGCGCCGGTCGCCCGAGGTGACGACCAGCACGGCCACATCGTCAGCCAGTCGGCGGAAGATGATGCTCTTGGCAATCTGGCCCACGGCAATGCCCAGCGCATCGGCCGCCTGCTGCGCCGTGCGCGCCGCGCCGTCCAGCATCACAGGGCCATGCGGATGATTTTTGTCTTGCAGGGCAGCTGCCACGCGCTGCACGCCTTCGGGTAGTTCAGTCAATTCCGCTCCACACATCGTGTTGTTTATCCAAGGCGTTTGGTCAGCAGTGCATTGGCCGCGCGCGAATGCGGCTTGCGTTGCAGAAAGTCACTGATGAATTTGCCGGCGTCGATAAGCCTGTCCAGATCAATGCCTGTCTCAATGCCCATGCCGTGTAACAGATAGACCACGTCCTCGGTGGCCACATTGCCGGTGGCGCCCTTGGCGTAGGGGCACCCGCCCAGGCCGGCGGACGAGGTGTCGAAATGCCAGATACCCATCTCCAGGCTCACCAGCGTGTTGGCCAGCGCCATGCCATAGGTGTCGTGGAAGTGGCCGGACACCTGGTCCACGCTGTAGTGCTGCAGCGCGGCGTCCAGCGCACGCTGCACCTTCACGGGCGTGCCCACACCAATGGTGTCGGCCACGCCCACATGTTCCACACCAATGTCCTTCATGAGCCGCGCCACCAGCGCCACGCGCTCGGGCGCAATCTCGCCCTCGTACGGGCAGCCCACGGCGCAGGAGATGGCACCACGCACGGCAATGCCCGCCGCCTTGGCCGCAGCCGCTACGGGGCGGAAGCGTTCAATGCTTTCCTCGATCGAGCAGTTGATGTTCTTCTGGCTGAAAGCTTCGCTGGCCGCGCCAAACACCACGATCTCGTCAGGCTTGGACAGCACCGCCGCCTCGTAGCCTTGCATGTTCGGTGTGAGCACGGAATAACGCACGCCAGGCTTGCGCTGGATCCCCGCCATCACCTCGGCGTTGTCGGCCATCTGCGGCACCCACTTGGGGGACACAAAACTGGTGACCTCAATTTCCTTGAGCCCCGCATCCTGCAGGCGGTGCACCAGTTCCACCTTCACGGCGGCCGGCACGGGCTGCTTCTCGTTCTGCAGGCCGTCGCGCGGGCCTACGTCGATGATCTTGACTTGGGTGGGGTAGCTCATGGTGAGTCTCCAGGTTCAGTAGCCGCGCACTGCGTCCACACGGCCTGCCACCGCCTCGCCACGCTGCAGTGCACCGATCTTGAACGCGATTTGCGCAATGCTCTCGCTGCGCAATGTGCGGGCCGAGGTGTGGGGGGTGAGGGTAATTTTGGGGTGGGCCCAGAACGGGTGGTCTTTGGGCAGGGGCTCCACGCGAAACACGTCCAGCGTGGCGCCGGCCAGGTGGCCGCTGTCGATGGCGGCAATGAGGTCGGCGTCCACCACATGGGCACCACGTGCCACGTTGATCACATAGCCACCGGGACGGATCTTTGCCAGACGCTCGGCGTTGAGCAGGTTTTCGGTATTAGGGGTGAGCGGCAACAGGCATACCACCACGCGGCTGGCGGCCAGAAAGGCGTCCAGCTGCGCCTCACCCGCAAAGCTCTGGATGCCGGGTACCGCCTTGGGGGTGCGGCTCCAGCCATTCACCGGAAAGTCAAATTGCGCCACGGCCTTGGCCACGCGCTCGCCCAGCACACCCAGACCCAGCACGCCCACGGGGTAGTCCAGCCGACTGCGCGGCTTGCGGAACGACCATTTGCCATGGCCCATATCGGCCTCGTAGCCTTCGAATTCGCGGAAGTGGCGGATGAGTGTGTGGCAGACGTACTCGGCCATCTGCACCGACATGCCGGCGTCGTCCAGCCGGATGACGGGCACGCCTTGCGGCAGGTCCAGCTTCATGAGCGCGTCCACCCCCGCGCCAGTGTTGAAAATGGCTTTCAGGCCGGGTTGCTCGTCGAGCAATTGCTGGGGTGGCTTCCACACCACGGCGTAATCTGCAGCAGGAGCACCAGGCTCCCACAGGGTGACCGACGCACCGGGCAAGGCCGCTTGCAGGCCGGGAATCCAGGAGGCCGCATCCATATCGGCCGAGTAGTAGATAACGTTCAAGGAAGACATGCGGCCATTTTCGCCGCAGTCAGGCGGGCGTCTCCAGGCGCAGCAATTCAGCCCCTTCGGTCACCTGGTCTCCGGGCGCAAACAGCAGCTCGGCCACGGTGCCGTCGGCCGGCGCGGCAATGGTGTGCTCCATCTTCATGGCTTCCATCACGGCCAGGGCCTGGCCCTTGGTCACGGCGTCGCCCGCCTTCACCGCAAACGACACCACCTTGCCCGGCATGGGCGCCGTCAGCCGGCCGCCCTCGCCCTGTGTATCACCGGCATGGGCAAGTGCGTCAATTGCTACGATTTGTGTAGCGCCTTGCGCAGTGAATACGTGGGCCACATCGCCATTTCGGTACACATGCACCAACGCACGCTGACCCGCCAGTGTGATGTCCAATGCGTCGCCCTGCGCGGCCCAGTGCAGCGCCAGCGTCTGGCCGGCCACGGCCAGTTGCAAGTCGCCACCGCGCACAGCTGTGAGCAGCGCGGTGTGCTGCGCACCCGCGTACTCCAGCGCAAAGCTGCGAACCCGTGCACCGTGGGATTTCCAGCCATCGCGCTGTGCCCAAGGGTCTTGCCAACCGTGGGCGTCCTTCTGCGCGGCCAGTGTTTGTTCGGCCCACAGCGTGTGCGCCACCAGGGCCGCAGCCGCCAGTGGCAGGCCCAGCTTGTCTTGGTGAAACAACACGGCCGCTTCACGGGGGATCAGCGCGGTGTCCAGGTTCGCCTGGGCGAAGGATGCGCTGGTGGTGACATGGCGCAGGAACTGCACATTGGTCGCCAGCCCCACGATATGGGTTTGTGCCAGCGCCGCGTCCATGCGCGCCAGCGCCTCGGCACGCGTGGCACCGTGCACGATGAGCTTGGCCACCATGGAGTCGTAGAACGGACTGATGGTGTCCCCCTGGCGCACACCCGAATCCACGCGTGTGCCATGGCTGGCACGTTCAAAGGTCACGTGGGCTGGCAGGCCATAGACCTGCAGCGTGCCGGTGGCGGGCAGGAAGTTGTTGTCTGGGTTTTCAGCACAGATGCGTGCCTCAATGGCATGGCCCTGGATCTTGAGTTCGTGCTGCTGCAGCGGCAGCGGCTCGCCTGATGCCACACGCAGTTGCCACGCCACCAGGTCTTGCCCGGTGATAGCTTCGGTCACCGGGTGCTCCACCTGCAGGCGCGTGTTCATCTCCATGAAGAAGAAGGTCATGCCGCCATCGGGCTTTTGCTCCACGATGAACTCCACCGTGCCGGCACCCACATAGTTCACCGCGCGGGCTGCGGCCACGGCCGCCGCACCCATCTGCTGGCGGAAGGCTTCCGTCATGCCGGGCGCAGGCGCTTCTTCGAGCACCTTCTGGTGACGGCGCTGCACCGAGCAATCGCGCTCAAACAGGTACACATAGTTGCCGTGTGTGTCGCCAAACACCTGGATTTCGATATGGCGCGGGCGCTGTACGTACTTTTCAATCAGCACCGCGTCGTCGCCAAAGCTGTTGATGGCCTCACGTTTGCAGCTGGCCAGCGCGGCCGCAAAATCTTCGGCCTTGTCCACGGCGCGCATGCCCTTGCCTCCGCCACCTGCACTGGCCTTGATGAGCACGGGGTAGCCAATGCGGTCTGCCTCGCGCTGCAAGAGGGCCGTATCCTGGTCTTTGCCGTGGTAACCGGGCACCAACGGCACACCGGCTTTTTCCATCAACTGCTTGGACTCGGCCTTCAGGCCCATGGCCAGGATGGCGGATGCGGGTGGTCCAATGAAGACCAGTCCGGCCTTTTCGCAGGCCTGCGCAAACTCTTCGTTTTCGCTCAGAAAACCATAGCCGGGGTGGATGGCTTGTGCACCCGTAGCCTGCGCGGCGGCAATGATCTTTTCCCAACGCAGGTAGCTGTCCTTGGGCGCGCTGCCACCGATGTGCACGGCTTCGTCGCACGCGGCCACGTGCTTGGCGTTGGCATCCGCATCCGAATAGACGGCCACGGTCTGGATGGCCAGGCGGCGTGCCGTAGCAGCCACGCGGCAGGCAATTTCGCCACGGTTGGCAATGAGAATTTTGGTGAACATGCGTGTCTCTCTTCGGTATTTTTGGGGTGATGTTTATTTGCCGGGCCAGACGACGTCATCGTCCACCGCGTACAGCGTGCACTTCTGCACGTGGCGACGGCAGTTGCCCAGGGCGCGGCCCACGGCGTAGTCGCCCGTGGCCATGCCATAGCCACCGCGGTCGCTCACGGCAAAAGCACGCGGCGCCTTGGCCGTCAAAAACTTGGCGTAGGCGGCCTGCACCTCTGCGCGCACCGGTACCTTGGCCGTGTCATGCAGGTCCGCAAAGCCACTAGGAGCTGGGCGCGTGACGATGGCGGGCGCCGTGAACCCCAACTGGCGCAGAAAACCGTCCACCACAGGTAGCCAGTGGTCCATGTCCTCGTCCAGGCCATGGTGCCCCTCCTCGCCCGACGAGCCAAAGGTGGCGAACTGAGCATTGCCGCCCCCGGCCACCCACGCCTGGTGCCAGGCCTTGGGCACATCGGGGCCCCAGTATTTGTCATTGGGCCAATACAGCCACAGCATGGGGGCCTTGGCACCCTTGGCCAGGTCGCCCCAGTAGCGCTCCATGGCTTGCGGGCTGCAGGGCTTGCCAGGGCTGGTCTCGGGGTTGCCGCCCGTGCCACCCGCAAAGTTGATTCCACCCAGCAACCCGGCCGGCGCGCGCGCCACGGTAACCACGGAAGCCGCCCCGCCCGCGCTCTGCCCCGCCACGATCCAGCGGCTGGTGTCCACATAGGGCAAGGTTTTGGCGAAGGCCACAGTGGCCAGCACCTGGTCGCCCACGGCCTGGGCCGCAGCCTCCAACCGCGGGCTGCCGCAGGCGCCCGTAAATTCGGGGTCAAAGTCGCCAAAGGTTTCCCAGTAGCCCACGCGCGTGGGCGCCAGCACCACAAAGCCCTTGTCCACCAGGTAGCGCGCCAGGCTCTCGGGGCGCGAACGCCCCTGGGTGGCGCGCTTGGCCGTCACGGCTCTGCCGTGGTTGAACACCACCAGCGGGAACGGGCCCTCGCCCTGCGGGCGGTAGACGGTGATGGCCAGCGGCTTGGTTTCCTGCCGGCCATACATGTCCTTCACCGTGACCGGCGTGCGCAGAATCTCCTCGCGCATGTCCCTGGCCAGCACCTCGGCGGGCGCCGTTGCCTGGGCCAGCGCGCCGGAGCAGCCCACCCCCACCACTACAGCCAACATCCAGCGCTTGTGCAACAGATCCACGGCTTACATCCGGAACACGCCGAACTTGGTATCCGGTATGGGCGCGTTCAGCGAAGCAGACAGGCCCAGCGCCAACACGCGCCGTGTATCGGCCGGGTCGATGATGCCGTCGTCCCACAGGCGCGCGGTCGCAAAGTAGGGATGGCCCTGCTCTTCGTACTGCTGGCGGATGGGGGCTTTGAAGGCCTCCTCTTCCTCCACGCTCCACTGCCCGCCTTTGCCTTCAATGCCATCGCGCTTGACAGTCGCCAGCACGCTGGCCGCCTGCTCACCACCCATCACGCTGATACGCGCGTTCGGCCACATCCACAGGAAGCGGGGGCTGTACGCACGGCCGCACATGCCGTAGTTGCCGGCGCCAAAACTGCCACCGATGATGATGGTGAACTTCGGCACCTGGGCCGTGGCCACCGCCGTCACCATCTTGGCGCCGTTGCGCGCGATCCCTTCGTTCTCGTACTTGCGGCCCACCATGAAGCCTGTGATGTTTTGCAGGAAGACCAACGGGATCTTGCGCTGGCAGCACAGCTCGATAAAGTGCGCGCCCTTGAGCGCCGATTCGCTGAACAGAATGCCGTTGTTGGCGATGATGCCCACGGGCATGCCTTCCACATGGGCAAAGCCGCAGACCAGGGTGCTGCCATAGCGTGGCTTGAACTCGTGCAGCTCGCTGCCGTCCACGATGCGGGCGATGATTTCGCGCACATCAAAGGGCTTGCGCGTGTCGGTAGGGATCACACCATACAACTCGTCTGCTGCAAATTTAGGAGCTACCGGCGCTTGTGTGGCGGGGGCTGGCACCTTGTTTTTATTCAAATGGGCAATCGCCTCGCGCGCCAGCGAGAGCGCATGCAGGTCGTTTTGTGCCAGATGGTCTGCCACGCCGGAGAGTCGCGTGTGCACATCGCCACCGCCCAGGTCTTCCGCCGTCACCACTTCACCGGTCGCCGCCTTCACCAGCGGAGGGCCGCCCAGAAAGATCGTGCCCTGGTTCTTGACGATGATGGTCTCATCACTCATGGCCGGCACATAGGCGCCACCCGCCGTGCACGAGCCCATGACCACGGCAATTTGCGCAATGCCCTGCGCGCTCATGTTGGCCTGGTTGAAGAAGATGCGGCCAAAGTGGTCGCGATCCGGAAACACCTCGTCCTGGTTGGGCAGATTGGCACCGCCACTGTCCACCAGGTAGATGCACGGCAGGTTGTTCTGTGCCGCCACTTCCTGGGCGCGCAAATGCTTTTTGACGGTGAGCGGGTAGTAGGTGCCGCCCTTCACCGTGGCGTCGTTGCACACGATCATGCAGTCCACGCCGCTCACTCGGCCGATGCCGGCAATCACACCGGCGCACGGAGCACTGTCCGTGCCATCGCGGTCTGGATACATGGCCAGCGCGGCCAGCGGGGAAAGCTCAAGGAAGGGTGTGCCGGGGTCCAGCAACATGCCCACGCGGTCGCGCGGCAGCAGCTTGCCGCGGGCCGTGTGCTTGGCGCGGGCGGCTTCGCCACCACCCAGCGCGGCTTTGTCAATCTGCGTGTTCAGGTCGGCGACCAGGGCGCGCATGGCCGTGGCATTGGCCACAAAGTCCGCAGAGCGGGGGTTGAGTTTGGATTCCAGAACCGGCATGGACACCCCAAAAAGAATTGACGTTTACGTAAACGTCAATTGTGGCAGATTTCAAACCAACAGCACCGGCAAATCCGCCATATCGGTAAACACCTGCGAGGCCCCAGCCCGCATCAACAACTCGCCCTGCCCCTGCGGTGCGTAACCAAACACGATGGCTCCAGCGGCCACACCGGCGGTGATGCCGGTTACCGTGTCCTCCACCACCGCACACAGGCTTGGCGCTACGTCCAAGGCGGCGGCCGCCGCCAGGTAAACATCGGGATGCGGCTTGGAGCGCGGCTGGTCGTGCCCGCTGAACATGCGCCCTTCAAAATAGCCAAACAACCCGACCTTGCGCATCTGCAGCATCACTTTGGGCAGGTCCGCGCCGGAGCCACAGGCAATTTGACCTCCATACGCCGCGTGTATACGGGCCACTGCGGCAAGCACATTGGGGATGGCGGCTACGTCTGCCTGCAGCGCAGCATTGCGCCGCGCACGAAATTCCGCCATCCATTCGGGTGTCAGCGGTTTGCCGGTGCGCGCTTCGATCAGCAGGCGCTCGTCCATCACGGCTTTGCCCACAAACGTGTCCATGCAGGCCTGAACGGTCATTTCCCAGCCTCGCTCGGCCAGCATGTCGCGCAGCACCCTATTGGTAATCGGCTCGCTGTCCACCAGCACCCCGTCGCAGTCAAACAATACGGCATCAAATTTCACAGAGCATCTCCATCTACATACAACCAGTGGCCGTTTTCCAGGACAAACCGGCTGCGTTCGTGCAGCCGCACGGCGGGGCCGCCTGGCGGCTTTTGGCGCGCAACAAACTCCACCTCTGCGTGGGTCGCGTCGGTCACCGTATGGCTGCGCACCTCCAGCCCCAGCCATTTCACGCCGGGCTCAAACTCGATGCTGGCGGGACGATGGCTGGCATGCCAGGTGCGCAGCAGATAGGGCGCACGCTCCAGGGCAAAGGCACTGTAGCGGCTGCGCATCAGGCTTTCGGCGTCAGGCGCCGGGATGTGGCTGTCCAGCCAACGGCCACAGCACTGGCCATAGGGCAGGGCTCTTTTGAGATGCAGCCGGCCACACGGGCAGGTGTTTTGGGGGTCCAGGGATTTCATGCCCGCCATCATGCCTTGGCGGCGTGGGCTTTCAGGCGTTCAACACCAGCGAACCGTCCACCGTAGCTGCGCCAGAACGCACCAGGTCGTGTACCAACCGACCGGCGGCGTCTTCAAACGGCAGCCCCGCAAAGTGCGTGGCCAGCATGTCTGCAAAGTACGGCGTGCCGCGGGCCCAGGCCAGCAGCGTGTCCATCTCCAGTTGCTGGGCTTCCAGCAACTTGAACTTGAGCAACACCTTGGCCGCGTACTGCAAATGCTTGGCAGGGTTTTGTACAAAGCCATTCAAGCGTTGGCGCGCAAAGGCGAGTGCCGTCGGCGCATCTACAAACGGTGCCCCATGGCCGGGAATGACAGTGGCGGGGTTCAGCCGCTCGATCATGTCCAGGGTGGCAGCCACTTCGTCAAACGCGCCCTCTCCGTCCAACTCCGGGAACACCACACCAAAGCCACGTTCCCACAGTGCATCGGCCGATACCAGTGTGCGGCTGGCAGGCTCGAACAGGATGACCGAGTGCGGGTCATGCCCCGGAGCAGCATGCACCTGCCACAGCAAATCGCCCAGGCGCATCTCCGTGCCGGGCTCCAACGTGTCGTCCAAGCGGAACTGCGGGCACTGCTGCCCCGTGGGCGTGTAGCTCAGTGCGTGGGCGTCCCACACGCGCACGTACTCGGCGTGCCCCGGTGGAATGCGGGTCTGCAGTTCCGGGTAGCGGGCCTGCAGTGCGGCGTTGCCGCCACAGTGGTCGCTGTGCAAATGGGTGTTGAGCAGCAAGTCCAGCGGCTGGCCCAGCAACGCGGCGTCCACCAGCGCCAGCGTCTGGTCGGCATGGGTGCAATAGCCGCTGTCGATCAACGCAGCGCTGTCGCGCCCCCGGATCAGGATGTTGTTGCTGGAGAGCCAACCCCGCTCAAATACACGGACACCATCGGGCAAAGCGGCTGCCATGGTGTTCAGGCCAGCGCGCGCTGGATGATGATCTTTTGCACGTCGCTGGTGCCTTCGTAAATCTGGCACACGCGCACATCGCGGTAGATGCGCTCTACCGGAAAGTCGCTCACATACCCGTAACCACCCAGCGTCTGGATGGCGGCGCTGCAGACTTTCTCGGCCATCTCGCTGGCAAACAGCTTGGCCATGGCAGCTTCTTTGAGGCAGGGCCGGCCCGCGTCGCGCAGTGCTGCAGCGTGCCAGATGAGCTGGCGTGCAGCTTCGATCTGCGTGGCACATTCGGCGAGGCGAAAGCCTACGGCCTGGTGGTTGAAGATGGGTTGGCCAAAACTCTGGCGGTCTTTGGCGTAGGCGATGGCCACGTCCAGTGCGCTGCGCGCCATGCCCACACTTTGCGCTGCGATGCCAATGCGCCCGCCTTCAAGGCCACCCAGTGCAATACCATAGCCCTCGCCTTCTTTGCCAATCAGGTTCTCGGCGGGGATGCGGCAGTTGTCGAAATTGATCTGTGCGGTGTCACTGCTGTGCTGGCCCAGCTTGTCTTCCAGCCGCGCCACCACGTAGCCCGGCGCATTGGTGGGCACCAGGAAGGCGCTCATGCCCTTCTTGCCCGCGCCTTTGTCGGTCACGGCGATGACGATAGCCACGTCGCCGTTTTTGCCACTGGTGATGAACTGCTTGACGCCGTTGATCACGTATTCGTCGCCTTCCTTGACTGCGGTCGTACGCAGTGACGATGCATCGCTACCGACATGCGGCTCCGTGAGGCAGAACGCGCCCAGCAATTCGCCCTGCGCCAGCTTTGTCAGCCATTGTTTCTTTTGCGCGGCATTGCCGTACTTCATCAGGATGGCATTGACCGGGCAGTTGGTCACGCTGATCACCGTGCTGGTGCCGCCGTCGCCCGCGGCGATTTCTTCCAATACCAGCGCGAGAGTGACGTAATCCAGATTTGCGCCACCCAACTCTTCGGGCACGCAGATGCCGTAGGCGCCCAGCGCCGCAAGGCCCTTGTGCGCATCTTTGGGGAAGTGGTGTTCCTTGTCCCACTTCGCGGCGTTGGGCCACAGCTCAGCCTGCGCAAATTCACGCACCGCGTCGCGCACCATTTCCTGGTCTTGGGTCAACAACATGTCAGTCTCCGAATCACCACGAGGTGTAGGGCTGCCCGTCATGGTGCAGGTAGCAGCCCCGGTCTTTGTTTGTTACTTTGGAAAGCGTCGTGCGCATTGCAGAGACGCTGTCCTCCACGGTCAGCGGCGCGCTAGTGCCACCCATGTCCGTCTGCACCCAGCCGGGGCAGAGTGCGATGAACGTGGCCTTGGCGTAATCATTCTGCGCGGCGGCCACCGCCATGTTCAGCGCGGCCTTGCTCACGCGGTAGGTCCAGCCAAAGCTGGATTCCACTCCACCAATCTGCCCCATGCCGCTGGTGATGAAAGCGAACGTACCATTCGCCTCCTCCACCCAAGGCGCCACCTGTGGGATCGCCTGCATCGCGCCCAGCACATTGGTGTGCATCACATGGTCAAACTCTTGCTGTGTGGGCGGCGTGGTGGCACCGGTCTTGGAGTACACGCCAGCCACGTAGAGCGCAATGTCGATCTTCTCGCCATCGAGCTGCCAGCTCAGGCCGCTCACGCTGGCGGGATTCGCCACGTCCAGTTTCAAGGCCTGCGCGCCCAGCGCCTGCAACCGCGCAAGGCCATCCGCGTCCCGGGCTGTGGCGATCACGCGATCTCCCGCCTCGGTGTATTGGCGAACAAACTCCAGACCTATGCCACGGGATGCACCGATGACCAGTACAGTTTTGGACATGGTGTTTACAGCAATTCCAGCGCCAGCGCGGTGGCTTCACCACCTCCAATGCACAGGGTGGCAACGCCCTTCTTCAGACCGCGCGCCTTCAGTGCGTGGATCAGCGTGACCATGATGCGCGCGCCAGAGGCGCCAATCGGGTGGCCCAGGGCGCAGGCGCCACCGTTCACATTGACCTTGTCGTGCGGGATGTTCAGTTCTTTCATCAGCGCCATGGGCACCACGGCGAAGGCTTCGTTGATTTCCCACAGGTCCACGTCTTCCACTGTCCAGCCGGCTTTGGCCAGCAGCTTCTGCGTGGCGCCGACGGGGGCGGTGGCAAACCAGTTGGGTTCTTGCGCGTGCGTGGTGTGAGCCACGATGCGGGCCAAGGGCTTGCAGCCCAGTTCAGCCGCCGTACCCGCACGCATCATCACCATGGCGGCAGCACCGTCGTTGATGGAGGAACTGGAAGCGGCGGTGATGGTGCCGTCTTTTTTAAACGCGGCCTTCAGCGTGGGGATCTTGTCCAGCTTGATCATGCCGGGGCCTTCGTCCACGCTGATCTGCGCGTCGCCCGCACGGGTCTTCACGGTCACGGGGACGATCTCCGCCTCAAACGCTCCGTCTTTAATAGCTGCTTGCGCACGCTGCACGCTGGCTGTGGCGAAGGCGTCTTGTTGTTCGCGGGTGAAGCTGTACTTGGCGGCACAGTCTTCGCCAAAAGTGCCCATGGAGCGGCCGGCCTCGTAGGCGTCCTCCAGACCGTCCAGCATCATGTGGTCCATCACGCGGTCGTGGCCGATGCGAATGCCGCTGCGGCCCTTGAGCAGCAGGTGCGGCGCATTGGTCATGCTTTCCATGCCCCCGGCCACCAGCACGTCGTGGCTGCCGGCCAGCAGCATGTCGTGCGCAAACATGGCAGCGCGCATGCCGGAGCCGCACATCTTGCTCAGGGTGACTGCACCCGCGCTCTTGGGCAACCCACCCTTGAACGCCGCCTGGCGCGCGGGCGCCTGGCCCTGGCCCGCCATCAGGCAGTTGCCAAAGAGAACTTCCGTCACCAGCTCCGGGCTGATGCCCGCGCGTTGCACGGCGGCCTGGATGGCGGCACCGCCCAGGTCATGGGCAGCAAGGCTGGAAAAATCGCCCTGAAAGCCCCCCATGGGGGTGCGGGCGGCGCTGACGATCACGATGGAGTCGGGCATGGTCTTCCTCGGTGTGCAAAGTGGACAAACGCAATTGACGTTTACGTAAACGTCAATTGTGGCAGAAAATCTTTACCGCGACTTCACATGCCGCACACATGTCTTCATGGGCGCGCGGCACCATGGCAGGCATGACACCATCATCCCTGCCCCGCTCTATCCGCTTGCCCCTCATTGCCCTGGCCTGTGCCGGCCTGCTGGCCACGGCCTCCGCACAAACAACCAGCCCCGCCACCAGCGCACCGGCTGCGATCCGCACGCTGGGCACGCCGGACTTCGCGCAGATCGTGCAGCGTTATGGCCCTGCGGTGGTCAACATCAGTGTGACCGGCACGCGCCTCATCACGGCCGACAGCAAGGACAACAGTGCCAGCGCCAAGGGCGCCGACAGCGAAGACCCGACCCAGCTGTTCCTGCGCAAATTCCAGGAGCAGTTTGGCGCCACCGGCGCCAGCATGCAGATACCCGTCAACGTCAAAGGGTCAGGCTTTATCGTTAGCGCCGACGGCCTGGTGCTGACCAATGCCCACGTCATCGCGCACGCTAGCGAAGTCACCGTCAAGCTGACCGACCGGCGCGAGTTCAAGGCCAAGGTGCTGGGCAGCGACAGCAAGACCGATGTGGCCGTGCTCAAGATCGAGGCCCACAACCTGCCCACCGTGGCCATCGGCAAACCGGCCGACCTGAGCGTGGGCGAATGGGTGCTGGCCATTGGTTCGCCCTTCGGGCTGGACAACACAGTGACCACCGGCGTGGTCAGCGCCAAAAGCCGCACCTTGCCCGATGACTTCACCGTGCCCTTCATCCAGACCGATGCCGCGATCAACCCTGGCAACTCTGGCGGCCCGCTGTTCAACGCGCGTGGCGAGGTGGTGGGCATCAACTCACAGATCTACACCCGCAGCGGCGGCTACCAGGGCCTGAGCTTTGCCATTCCCATCGACCTCGCGCAATCGGTGCAACGCCAGATCGTCGCCACCGGCCACGCATCGCACGGCGTGCTGGGCGTGTCGGCCCAGGAGGTCACACAGGCTTTGGCCGATGCCTTCAAACTGCCCAAGCCCATGGGCGCGCTGATTGCCGACGTGCGCCCTGACAGCGCAGCATCCAAGGCAGGCCTGCAGTTGGGCGACGTGATCGTGGCGGTGGACGGCCACCCCATCGAAACCTCCAGCGACCTTCCCCTGTGGATCGCCATGGCCGTCCCCGGCCAACAGGTGCAACTGGACGTGTTGCGCAACGGCAAACCCACCCAGACCCGCGCCACCATGGACGACCCGGCGCAGCGCAAGCCCGCGGCAAACGCAACCCCCAACGTACCGGTACTCCAACAACTGGGGCTGGCCGTGCGCCCCCTACTGCCCGTGGAACAACGCGCCGCCGAAGCGCGCTATGGCCTGATGGTCGAAGGCGTGCAGGAAGCCGCCGACAAGGCCGGCATTGCGCCTGGAGATATCCTGTTGGCGATCAATCAGGTGCCGATCACCTCCGTGGAGCAGGCGCGGGCGCTGCTGGCACAGGCCAAGGGATCGGTGGCGCTGCTGGTGCAGCATGAGGGGGACAAGAATTTTCTGGTGATGGGCCTGAAGGCCGCGACAACACCCTGAGAGACGACAGAGTACGATGGCGTTAACGCTGAGAACACGTTACGCCATGCCAATAACGTCCATGACCTTTGAGAAGATTCTCTACCTCAAGAAATTAGGCGGCGGACGAATCCCTGAGTGGACGGAGTTCGGATTCGTGTCCGACGGGCAATCGTACGAAAAGGTCTTGGTCCCAGGAAGACCGCACATCAATGCAGGGCTCTCCGTAACCGCATGGTTGCGAAAGAAAGATGACTGGCGCACCCTCAACGGCTGGATCGATAACCAGTCCGGTGATCTCGCGGTTGGCGACGCAACGTACCATGTTGCTTTGGTGATTCCGTTGCTATTGGCGTGCTGTTACTTTGCTGGGTTGGCCGCCATCGCAGCACCGATAGCCAGCATGCGGGTGGATTTCTATTTCAATGCTACGTTCGCCCTTTTGATGGCGGTAGCGGCAGCAGTCCCGTTGCGGCAGTATTGGACTATTCGTTCAGTCACACAGCAATTGAAGCAAGCCCGCGGAGTTCGATCTGCGGCATCCGGCACAGACTTCATCAATACGTCGATGCTCCGAAACCCGCAACCAGGGCCCGACACGCACCCGCCGGATCATCGGCCTTCGTAATCGCCGAAATCACTGCCGCACTGGCCGCACCGGTAGCGGCCACATCCGCCACATTGCTCGCATCAATGCCCGCAATGCCCACTACAGGCAGCGGCAACACAGCAGCCCAGTAGCGCAGGTTGTCCAAGCCCTGAGGAATCCAGGGCATGTCCTTGCTTTGGGTGGCGAAGATGGGGCCGCAGGCGATGTAGCTGGGGCGCAGCGCCCAGGCGCGGGCGACTTCCCAGTAGCTGTGGGTGCTCAGACCCAGGCGCATGCCGGCCTGCCGCAGCGCTTGCAGGTCCACCCGTTCCAAATCTTCCTGGCCCAAGTGAACGCCATAGGCGCCGTGTTGCAGGGCGAGTTGCCAGTGGTCGTTGATGAAGAGTTGCGCACCGGGGGTGGCGCGGGCCAGGGCAATGGACTCTTGAATCTGCACGGCCAGCGTGGATTCATTCGGGTCTTTGATGCGCAGCTGCACGGTGCGCACACCAGCGGCCAGCACGCGGCGTACCCAGGCGGCACTGTCCACCACAGCGTAGACGCCCAGGGCCGGGTTGCTCAGCGGCACGAACGACGGCAGATCCTGCACGTCCAGTGGCGCGGTGGCGCCCGGCAGTGTGAAGGCGGGCAGGTTGTCGATGTGCTGCGCAAAGTCCGACAGGGCCTGCACCGGGCCTGCGCCCTGCCCGGCTGCATAGGCGTGGCGAAGGGCGTGGGTGGTGGCCATCTTGGCCAGTGCCACGGCGTCGGCCACGCAGTAGCCACTGGCCAGTGCGGCGGCAGCCGTGGATGCGAAGGTGCAGCCGGTGCCATGGTGGTGCCGCGTGTCCACGCGCGGCAGGCTGAGCCAGCCCGTGGCCTGCGGGCTGCTGAGCCAGTCCCTGGCCTGGGCACCGTCTGCATCGCCGCCGGTGATGCACAGCGACACACCCTGCCCCCGCAAGGCACGCTGCACGGCGGGCTCGGCCAGCCCCAGGCGCTGCGCCTCGGGCTGGTTGGGGGTAATGAGGGTGGCGCGGGGCAGTAGTTCGTCCACATAGGCTCGGCACACTGCGTCGTTGGCAAAGGCCGCGCCGGTGGTGGAACCCAGCACGGGATCGACGACCAAGGCGACAGACTGGCCCTGCGCGCGCAAGCGATCCACCCACTGGCACACCACGCGCACGTTGTCCACGCTGCCCAGCAGGCCGGTCTTGATAGCCTGGGGCGGCAGATCTTGCGCCAGCGCACTCAGTTGCGCGTCCAGCAGGTCGGCGCTGACAGGCTCCATGCGCGTGACGGCCACGGTGTTTTGCGCGGTGACGGCGGCCACCGCTGTGCAGCCGTGCACGCCAAAGGCCTGCAGCGCTTTCAGGTCCGCCTGCAGGCCGGCGCCGGCGGCCGAATCGGAGCCAGCAATGCTCCAGACCACGGGGCGCTGACCAGCCGTCGCGGGGGGAGTCTCAGTACCTAAAGTGCTCCTAGCCCTCGTGGGTATTGCGCGAGTAGCTTCTTTTTTCATAGCAAATTACAGCAAGATGGGATGGCCGGCAACGGGCGTGGAGGCCACGGCCATGTCCTGGCGGGCCATGACGCCAGCCTCGAACGCGAGGCGGCCGGACTCGATGCCGAGCTTGAACGCACGCGCCATGCGCACCGGGTCCACGGCGTGGGCCACGGCGCTGTTGAGCAGCACGGCGTCCAGTCCCAGCTCCATGGCTTGCACTGCATCGGCCGGCGAGCCGATGCCCGCGTCCACGATGAGCGGGACGCCCGGCAGGCGCGCACGCAGGGTGCGCAGTGCGCCGGGGTTCACCAGCCCCTGGCCCGAACCGATGGGCGCGCCCCAGGGCATGAGGATCTTGCAACCCGCGTCCAGCAGGCGCTGGCAGCTCACCAAATCGTCCATGCAGTAGGGGAAGACTTCGAAGCCGTCTTTCACCAGTTGCGTGGCGGCAGCTAGCAGTTCAAACGGATCGGGCTGCAGGGTATGGGCGTCGCCCACCACTTCGAGCTTGATCCAGGTGGTGTCGAACAACTCGCGCGCCATGTGGGCCAGGGTGATGGCTTCGCGGGCGGTATGGCAGCCGGCGGTATTGGGCAGCAGGTGGGCGCCGGTGGCTTTGATCAACGCAAAGAAGTCGCCGGCCTCTGCGCCGTGGGCCAGTTGGCGACGCAGGCCCATGGTGACGACTTGGGCGCCAGAGGCTGCGATGGCGTCTTGCAGGACCTGCGGGGACGGGTAGCTGGCGGTGCCGAGAAAGAAGCGACTGGTGAGGGTACGACCACCAATATTCCATTGACTTTGATCGAGGCGACAGGAGGCCTGAGCGCTTTGCTCCGTGTCCCCCGCCCGCTGCGCGGGCTCCTCCTTAACCTGCGCAAAGCCCTCAGCCCCCCTGTCTTTTAGCGATGCGGACATGGATCAACCTCCTTCAATGGGTTGGAAGGTCAAGATGAAGTCGCCCTCCGTCAGCGGCTGCTGCGCGCGCAGGCTGCGTGGCACGAAGTTGCCGTTGACTGCGGTGGCCAGGGCCGCGGGCAGCACGCCACGCGCTTCCACCCAGGCTTGCAGCGTAGTAGCCGTGGTGCTTTCCGGGTTACCGTTCACCACCACGGTGATGGTGTGCAGCGCAGTGTCTGGGGTACTCATAGCGATAACTCGTGCAGGGCCTGTTCCACGAGGGCGGGGGCGATGAGCCAGCCGTGGCGGAAGAGGCCATTGATGACAGTAAGGCCCGGCGCATGACGCAGCGCGGGCAGGTTGTCGGGCAATGCGGGGCGCAGATTGGTCTCGGTGTGCAGTACACGCGCCTCGGCCAATGCGGGGATGGCGCTGTGGGCGGCGCTCAGCAGCTCCAGCGTGCTGCGCAGCGACACGGGAGAGCGGTCTTCACTCTCGATCTCGCTGGCGCCGACCACGATGACATCGCCGGGGCGCGGCACCAGGTAGACCGAATGGCGCGGGTGCAGCAGGCGCACCGGGCGGTGCAGCGGCACGTCGGGGGCGTGCAACCAGAACACCTCGCCGCGTACGCCACGCACGGGTAGCGCGGGCTTGGCGCCCACGCCGCGCACGTCAAAGACGTGGTCGAAGCGGTGCTGTGTATCGCCTACGTGCAATGCACCCGCCTCCACCGCGCTCACGGTCGCGCCCCAGTGCCACTGCACACCCTGCACGGTGGCTTGGGTGGCCAGTGCCTGCAGTGCCTGAATCGGGTGGATCTGCCCCTCGCAGGGCAGCAGCCACGCCAGTGCCGGGCCGCTGATGGAGGGCTCCAGTTCGCGCAGCTGCGGCAGGGTCAGCGGTTGCGGCTGGTACGAAGCATCGGCCTTGGCCTGCAGCAGCCCGACCACGCGCTGGGCGGCGCCTGCGTCACTGCGGTGCGCCAGCAGAAGGCTGCCCTGCATGCGCAGGTCCACCGGTTGCACGAGCTGCCGCACGATCTGCGGCCATAGCGCACAGGAGCGCAGGCCCAAGGCAAACACGTCGGTACCTGCACGCTCCAGTTCGGCCACGGGGCTGAGCATGCCCGCAGCCGTCCAGCCCGCAGCACGCGCGCCAGATACATCGTGTGGCCCCGACCCATCGGCCGGATCAAACACCTGCACGGCATGCCCGGCGCGGCTGAGTTGCACGGCCAGCAGGCGTCCCAACACGCCCGCCCCGGCAATGCCTATTCGCAGGGTAGCCACGGTCAGGCCTTCGTGGAGACCGGGTTGATGGGGATGTAGATCTCCCCGCCCACTTTTTTGAACTCGTCGGACATCACATCCATGCCCGACTGCAGCGCCTGCTCTTCACTCACACCCAGGTTCTTGGCGTAGTCGCGCACTTCTTGCGTGATCTTCATGGAGCAGAACTTGGGGCCGCACATGGAGCAGAAATGCGCCACCTTGGCACCTTCGGCGGGCAAGGTTTCGTCGTGGAATTGCTTGGCAGTTTCCGGGTCCAGCGAGAGATTGAACTGGTCCATCCAGCGGAACTCAAAGCGCGCCTTGGACAACGCATCGTCGCGTGCCCGCACACCGGGATGGCCCTTGGCCACGTCAGCCACGTGGGCGGCAATCTTGTACGTGATGATGCCGACCTTCACGTCCTCGCGGTCCGGCAGGCCCAGGTGTTCCTTGGGGGTCACGTAGCACAGCATGGCCGTGCCGAACCAGCCAATCATGGCGGCACCAATACCGCTGGTGATGTGGTCGTAGCCTGGCGCGATGTCGGTGGTCAGCGGGCCGAGGGTGTAGAACGGGGCTTCGCCGCAGTGCTTGAGCTGCTCGGTCATGTTGGCCTGCACCATGTGCATGGGCACGTGGCCGGGGCCTTCAATCATCACCTGCACGTCCTGCTGCCAGGCCTTGTGCGTGAGTTCACCCAATGTGCGCAGCTCGGCAAACTGCGCTTCGTCATTCGCATCGGCACCGCTGCCGGGGCGCAGGCCATCGCCCAGCGAATAGCTCACGTCGTACGCCCGCATGATCTCGGTCATCTCATCGAAGTGCGTGTACAAGAAGTTTTCTTTGTGGTGGGCAATGCACCACTTGGCCATGATGGAGCCACCGCGCGAGACGATGCCGGTCACACGATTCGCCGTGAGGTGGATGAAGGGCAGGCGCACGCCGGCATGCACGGTGAAGTAGTCCACGCCTTGCTCCGCTTGCTCGATCAGCGTGTCGCGGAAAATTTCCCAGGTCAGGTCTTCGGCAATGCCACCCACTTTTTCCAGCGCCTGGTAGATGGGCACGGTGCCGATGGGCACGGGGCTGTTGCGCACGATCCAGTCGCGCGTGGTGTGGATGTTTTTGCCGGTGGACAAATCCATCACCGTGTCAGCGCCCCAACGGATGGACCAGACCAGTTTTTCCACTTCCTCTTCGATGCTGGACGTGACTGCCGAGTTGCCGATGTTGGCGTTGATCTTCACCAGGAAGTTGCGGCCGATGGCCATGGGCTCCAGCTCGGTGTGGTTGATGTTGGCCGGGATGATGGCGCGCCCGCGCGCCACCTCGTCGCGCACAAACTCGGGCGTCACCACCTTGGGGATGCTGGCGCCAAAGCTGTTGCCGGCCAGACGCGCTTCGCGCTCGGCGTTGCCCAGGTACTGCGCCTGCCACTCCAGGTTCTGGTTCTCGCGCAGGGCTACGTATTCCATCTCGGGCGTGACGATGCCTTTTCGGGCGTAGTGCATCTGCGTGACGTTGGCGCCACTCTTGGCGCGGCGCGGCTGGCGCTGCAGGCCGGCGGCCTGGGCGCGCAGAGCGGCCAGCGCATCGGTCTCGCCATTCTTCAGGCCATCGTCCAGGGCAAAGGGCTTGCGGCCTGCGTAGAGTTCGGTGTCGCCGCGGCCATCCACCCAGCCCTGGCGCACCAGCGGCAGGCCCTGGCGCACGTCGATGTCGGCGCGCGGGTCAGTGTAGGGACCGGAGGTGTCG
This sequence comes from Rhodoferax sp. GW821-FHT09E07, assembly GCF_059416145.1. NCBI lineage: Bacteria > Pseudomonadati > Pseudomonadota > Betaproteobacteria > Burkholderiales > Comamonadaceae > Rhodoferax > Rhodoferax sp. GW821-FHT09E07. Next base: position 68,715 of record NZ_JBWKOP010000011.1, read on the forward strand.
TACACCGTGATGGCCTCGCCATTGCTCTGCATGATTTCGCGCAACGGCACCTGAATGTCAGGGCGGCTGCCTTGCAGATAACGTTTGGTGGAGGCGGGAAGCGGTTCGCGCGTGAGGCGAATGAACTGGGCGAGTTTGTCGGGTGCGTTCACTGGAGTTCTCCGGTTAAGACCCGAAGACTCAGAGAAAAAACACGGCCCCGCAAACTGATGAAAAAAGACGCCGCCCGAACGGCATTCGGCCGTCGGCTGCGCTGCACTTCTTACGCTGGTATGAACCAGATCAAGTTCGCGGGTTCGGTATCCATCTCAGCGCAACCATTGCGCACCCCGGGCAGGGCGCAGTGTACGACAAAGTGCTTGACGACTTCAATGGCGTGGAAACCGCTTGCCCTTCTCATACGGAAACACATCGTGCACATAGCCCGCAGCAATGCGCTCCTTCTGCGTCTGCCAGAAGGCGGGGTCCAGCAGGTTGGCGTGGTACTGCATGAAGACTTCGCGCACCAGCGGGTTCCCCAATAGAAACGGAGCGAAGGTTTCGGGGAACACGTCGTGCGGGCCGACGCGGTACCAGATCTCGCCGGACATTTCCTCTTCCTCGTTGCGCGGCTCAGGCACCTTGCGGAAGTTGCAGTCGGTCAGGTACTCGATCTCGTCGTAGTCGTAGAACACGACCTGGCTGTTGCGCGTGATACCGAAGTTCTTCCACAGCATGTCGCCGGGGAAAATGTTGGCGGCCACCATGTCCTTGATGGCGTAGCCGTAGTCGATAACGGCACGCGTGATCTGGTCACGCGCGCGCTGCGCGGCCGGGCTGGTGTTGGCGGGGTCGGCACCACCGGCATCAAAGGCTTCTTGCAGATAAATATTGAGCGGGATCATGCGCCGCTCAATGTAGAGATGCTTGATGATCACCTCGGTCTGGCCATCTGCATCGCGGTCGCTGATCTCCACCTGGCTGGGCGCAAACTGCTGCAGCTCGGCGATGAGTGCATCACTGAACCGCTCGCGCGGAAACGCCACATCGCCATAGTCCAGCGTGTCGGCCATGCGGCCCACGCGGTCGTGGTGCTTGACCAGCTGGTACTTGGCCTTGACCTGCTCGCGCGTGGTCTCTTTCTGGTGCGGAAAGTAGTCCTTGATGAGCTTGAACACATAGGGGTAGCTGGGCAAATCAAACACCAGCATGACCATGCCCTTGATACCGGCAGCGATGCGGAACTGGTCCGTGCTGTGCTGCAGGTGGTGCAGAAAGTCGCGGTAAAACAGGGTCTTGCCCTGCTTGGCCAGCCCCAGCGCGTTGTAGAGCTCGTTGCGGGGTTTGCGCGGCATCATGCTGCGCAGAAACTGCACGTAGGCACTGGGAATCTCCATGTCCACCATGAAGTAGGCGCGCGCAAAGCTGAACAGGCGCAGCAGGTCATCCTCGCCAAACAGCGCCGCGTCGATGCGCAGACCCTCGCGGCCGTGTAGCACGGGCAGTGCAAAGCCATGCTCATAGAAGCCGTTGATGAGCTTGCCGATGATGTAGCAGCCCTTGTTGCGGAAGAACAGGCCGGTGAGCACCTGCACCTGGAAGTTGGCGCGCAGCTTCACCTCGCCCAGCAGCGCCTGCATCACCCCCAGCACCCGGCCAGCATCGCGCTCCAGGTTTTCAAACGGCACACGCAGGTCAAAGTCCCGCACCATGCGCACCAGGTGCTGCTGCAGGTCGTCTTGCGTGGGGTAGTAGCAGCGGTAGGTAGGACGGTGGCTGGGCCGGCCGGCGGAGGCCAGGTTCTCGATGTACTCGGTGCTGACCGCGGGTCGCACAAAGATGAAGTCGTTCTGGAAGTAGCTACGGTGCAGGATTTTGGTGGTGACCGAATTGAAGAAGGTCTCGGCCAGCTCGGGCTGGTGGTGGTCCACCAGCAGGCCGATGTAGTGCAGCTTGATCTGCTGCCAGACCTCCCGCCCCTGCTCGCCGGCCTTGAATTCGCGCTCCAGCCGCTTGGAGCATTCCTTCACCCGCAGGTCGTAAAACTCGATACGTTCCCGCTGTGCGCGCTGCTGGCCGTGCCAATCGGCCACCTCAAAGCGGTGCTTGGCGCGCGCACTCTCGGTGCGGAACAGTTGGTAGTGGCGGTTGAAGCCATCAAGCATCGCGCGGGCGATGTCGTAGGCAATCGAAGAGTCCAGCCGCGTGGGGAACATGGCGTCAGCGTGCTATGGTTTCAATAGCTGCTTGCGCACATTCCACGGGGGCTGGAGGCAGTTTTTACCGTGGATGGCGCGGCATGAGGCGCACGCCGGAGATGGCCTCGCGGTAGAGGGCGTCCAGGTTGTCGTGGCGCCCCACCGTCATGTGCAGGTCCTGCACCAGGCCGTCGTGCACGCCATAGACCCAGCCGTGCAGCGTCACATCCTGCTCCGCGGCCCAGGCGTCCTGCAGCACGGTGCTTTGCGCCACATTGATGACCTGCTCAATCACGTTCAGCTCGCACAGGGCCGCGGCCTTGCCGTGCTCGGGGATGGCGTCCAGGATGTCGCGGTGGCGGTCACGCACGTCCTGGATATGGCGCAGCCAGTTGTCGGCGAGGCCAATGCGCGCGCCCTCCAGTGCCGCCTGCACACCCGAACACCCGTAGTGCCCCACCACCATCACGTGGTTGACCTTGAGCCGCTCCACCGCGAACTGGATGGTGGACAGCGCATTGAGGTCGGAGTGCACCACCACGTTGGCCACATTGCGGTGGACAAAAATTTCACCCGGTGCCAAGCCGATGATCTCGTTGGCCGGCACGCGGCTGTCGGAGCAGCCGATCCACATGTACTTGGGCTTTTGCTGGTTGGCCAGCCCGGTGAAGAAACCGGGACGGCTACGCTCCATCTCGGCGGCCCATGCGCGGTTGCGGGAAAAGAGGTCGTTGAGTTTGTCAGTCATGGCCGTGATTATTTCTTAAGTGAGATGCGAATATTCCAGTCCAGGAGTCCGTACCGGGCACGTTCCTGCAAATCGTCCAGGGCATTGAACTCGCAAGGCTTGCCAGCATCCATGTGCGCAGAGGTGCACACAAAGGATTTGGGGTTGCCCAGCTGCCACATGCCCTGGGCATTGCGCGCGTCCCCCGTGAAGAACAGTCCGCGTGGCGCATTCATGGGATCGGGCTGGGCCGACAGGGGCTTGAGCAGGTTACGCCCCGCATTCACATAGCTGCCGTCGATGCCCGCCAAGGGAAACAACGTGCTAAACATGTCGCGGTGGCTGGCGGGCTGGGTGAGCTGGTTGCCACACTGCAGCCCTTCACCCCAGATCACAAACGGAACCTGGCGCATGAGGTAGCGGCGGTGCGGGTCGGCGTACACGCCAAAGGAGCGCACGTTGTGGTCGCCCGTGGCGGCGACGATGGTGGTGTCCTTCAACGGCCCTTTTTGCACCTGCTGCACAAAGGCGCCCAACAGGTCATGCGCGTAGCGGTAGGTGTCCAGGTTGGGCACCAGCGTGGCCTCGCTGGTCTCGCCTTTCCACTGCTTCATGTCCAGCGGCGGGCGCTGGTAGTCCTTGGGCAGGTCGTAGGGCGGATGGTTGGTGGAGGTGAGCACAAACACAAACAAGGGTTTGTCCTTGGGCTGGGCGGCCATGCGCTTTTCCAGGTACTTGTAGACATAGCTGTCCCACACGCCCCAGAGCCCCACCACGGCATCGGGGTAGCTTTCCTTCAAGTTGTTGGCGTCGATGACCTCGTCAAAGCCCTGTACCTTGAGCACACGGTTCAGGTCGCGCCAGCCAGAGCGGGCGGAGGTGACAAACAGCGTGTCGTAGCCCGCCCGCTTGGCCACCAGGGCCTCGGACCATGGCAGGGGTTTGCGCCCCGCATCGCCCATGGTCAGCGGCGTGATGGGCGTGGAAAACAGGATGGCTTCCAGCGACGGGTGGGTGCCGGGCTGGGCCGATTCGAAGTTCGAGAAATGGCAGGCCTTGGCCAAGGTGGGCTGCATGCGGCCCAACACGTCAAAGGAGGGGCTCTGGTAGAGCATGGGTTCGGCGCTCCAGGACTCCATGAGAAAGAACACCAGGTTTTTCTTGGGCGCACCGGGTGGCAGCACGTCGTGCTGGTACAGCGCAGCCTTCACCTCAGCCTCCGAGCCGTGCGGCAGGCCCAGCACCTGCGCCGCCGCCTGGGCCGTGGGAAAGCCCATGGCCTTCAGACCCACCAGCGGGTCGCCCAGGTTTTGCGATTCCCGCCGGCTGTCCCACGCGTACTTGAGCGCGATGACCCCATTGGGCACCATGTCGTTGAGGAACTGCGAGGTGGTCACCGTCAAGTGCTGGCGCTGCAGCGCCATCTCGCGGATGGTGCCCTTGCCTGCAAAGACCAGCGCGAAAAACGCCACAACAATCGCCACCAGCTTGACCACTGCGTGGCGGGTGTGCAGCAGGGTATCGGGCTGTATCCGCCCCACCAGTGCGCGGTGCAGCGCAATCGCACCCCAGGTCAGCGCAGCGGCCAGCAGCAGGGTCCAGATGACGGGGAAGTCGTGCCAGATGGTTTGCAGCACGGCGTTGGTATCGTCTTCCACGATGCCAAACACCAGGGAGTCGATGGGGGTCTTGTAGAAGCCGAAGTAGTGCAGGTTGACCAACGACAGCATCACATAGAGCAGCGCCAGCCCCGCCACGATGCGCCCATGCGCCTTGCCCGAAACCCAGGGCAACAGCAGCAACAACAGGAAACCGGCAATGGCGCTGACCTTCAGGTCAAAGCGAAACCCCTGCAGGGCCACCGAAGCGAGATCACTGGCCGACGCCTGGTAGCCGCTGGGCCAGAAATACGCCAGCTGCCCCCACCGGATGAGGCTCATCGCCACCACCAGCGGCACGACCAGCACCCAGGCGCGCAGCAGGCCGCGCAGGATGCCATGGAGGAAAGAGTTCAGGGTGCGGGCAATGGCAGGGTTCATACCCCTACATTGTCTCAGCGAACAGCTCCCGGCCTATGAGCATGCGGCGAATCTCACTGGTGCCCGCCCCGATTTCGTAGAGCTTGGCGTCGCGCCACAGGCGGCCCAGCGGGTATTCGTTGATGTAACCGTTGCCGCCGAAGATCTGTACGCCCTCGCCAGCCATCCAGGTGGCTTTCTCGGCGGTCCACAAAATGACAGAGGCACAGTCCTTCCGCACCTGGCGCACGTGCTCGCTGCCCAGTAGGTCCAGGTTTTTGGCCACGGTGTAGGCAAAGCTGCGGCCAGCCTGCAGCACGGTGTACATGTCAGCCACCTTGCCCTGGATCAGCTGGAACTCGCCAATGCTCTGGCCAAACTGCTTGCGGTCGTGGATGTAGGGCACGACGTTGTCCATCACCGATTGCATGATGCCCAGCGGTCCGCCGGTCAGCACCGCGCGCTCGTAGTCCAGCCCGCTCATCAGCACCTTGGCGCCACCGTTGACTGCGCCCAGCACATTCGCATGGGGCACTTCGACGTTGTTGAACACCAGTTCACCGGTGTGGCTGCCGCGCATGCCCAGCTTGTCGAGCTTTTGTGCGATGCTGAAACCCGGCATGCCCTTCTCGATCAGGAAGGCCGTGACGCCACGCGCGCCCAGCTCGGGCTCGCTCTTGGCATAGACCACCAGCGCGTCGGCATCGGGGCCGTTGGTGATCCACATCTTGTTGCCGTTGAGCAGGTAGTAGCCGCCCTTGTCTTCTGCTTTGAGCTTCATGCTCAAGACATCGGAGCCAGCCCCGGGTTCGCTCATGGCCAGTGCGCCCACGTGTTCGCCGCTGATGAGCTTGGGCAAGTACTTGGCGCGCTGGGCGTCGTTGCCATTGCGTTTGATTTGGTTCACGCACAGGTTGCTGTGCGCGCCGTAGGAGAGGCCCACCGACGCCGAGGCGCGGGAGATTTCTTCCATCGCAATCATGTGCGCCAGGTAGCCCATGTTGGCGCCACCGTATTCCTCACCCACGGTGATGCCGAGCACGCCCAGGTCGCCCATCTTGCGCCACAGGTCCATGGGGAACTGGTCGTTGCGGTCGATCTCTGCGGCGCGGGGTGCGATCTCGGCCTGGGCAAATTCGCGCACTGCATCGCGCAGCGCGTCGATGTCTTCGCCGAGTTGGAAGTTCAGTCCGGGCAAGGTATTCATGGTGTCTCCTCGGGTTGGTATTGCGGTGACCGCTCAGGCGGCACTCTTTTTGGGGGTCTTGGCAGCCGGCTTGCCGGCCTTGGCTTCACTGGCGGCCAGCAGGGCGCGGGCCTCGCGCTGGTGCACCTTGATTTCGTCCAGGTTGGCCTGCAGCTCGGCCATCTGCTCCTCCACCTGCTTGCGGTGCTCGGCCAGCACGTCCAGGAACTTCTTGAGCTGTGCGCCGGTGTCACGGGGGCTGTCGTACATCTCGATGATGTCGCGCGCCTCGGTCAGGGAGAGGCCCAGGCGCTTGGCGCGCAGGGTGAGCTTCAGGCGGGTACGATCACGCCCACTGTAGACACGGTTGCGCCCGCCCGGACCGGTGCGCTCGGGCTGCAGCAAGCCCAAATCCTCGTAAAACCGGATGGCACGGGTGGTCAGGTCAAACTCGCGGGCCAAATCGCTGATGCTGTAGGTGGTGCTCATGGGCGGTAATGGAGGCGACAGACGGGCGGATTGGGCCTGTCTACAATGCCTCAATGGTTGACGTTTACGTAAACGTCAATTATGGAGCAAAACGATTGGGGCCTATGAACGACCTGGAACAGCGCTTGCACTACCCCCTGGGCGACGCCCTGCCCGAGAGCGGTCGCTGCATCGAAGTGGCACCGGGCATCAAGTGGATCCGCATGGCGCTGCCGTTTGCGCTGAACCACATCAACCTCTGGCTGCTGCGCGACGAGATGGACGGTGTGGCGGGCTGGAGCGTGGTGGACACCTGCATCCACCGGGACGAAGCCAAAGCACAGTGGGAAGCCATCTTCGCCCACGAGCTGGAGGGCCTGCCCATCCTGCGCGTCATCGTCACCCACATGCACCCGGACCACATTGGCCTGGCGCACTGGCTGTGCGAGCGCTGGAATGCCCCGCTATGGATCAGCGGGCTGGACTACCAGGTGGCGCGCCTGGCCTGCCTGGCACCCACCAGCTTTGGCGGCGCACGCACGGCGGCCTTCTTTGCGCAGCACGGACTCAACGATGCCGAGACCCAGTCCAAGCTGCTGAACCGGCGCGACTACTTCACCACCCTGGTGCCCTCGGTGCCCGATGAGCACCACCGCCTGTTGGATGGCCAGACCGTGCAGATTGGCGCACACACCTGGCGCTGCATCAGCGGCTACGGCCATGCGCCGGAGCACATGGCGCTGTACTGCGAAGACCTGAACGTGCTCATCGGCGGCGACATGATGCTGCCGCGCATTTCCACCAACGTGAGCGTCTACGAGTCCGAGCCGGAAGCCAACGCATTGGTCCTGTTTCTGAATTCCATCAACAAGTTTCTGCCCCTGCCCGAATCCACGCTGGTGCTGCCCGCCCACGGCAAGCCCTTCACAGGCCTGCACGAACGCATCCGCCAGCTGCACGACCACCACCGCGCCCACCTGGACCAGGTGCTGAAGGCCTGCCGTGCGCAGCCCCGCAGCGCGGCGGACATCATCCCCGTGTTGTTCACCCGCGCCATGGACTTTCACCAGACCACCTTCGCACTGGGCGAATCTGTTGCTCACCTGCACGCGCTCTGGTACGCCGGGCAGCTGCAGCGTACGCGCGGTGCGGACGGGGTGCTGCGGTTTTCTGCGGCCAGCAGGGTTTCCTGAATTCCGCTAAGGTGCAGCCCTTCACCCAAGGGAGCCCTTTGCATGATTGACCTGTACTACTGGACCACGCCCAACGGCCACAAGATCACGATGTTTCTGGAAGAGGCCGGCCTGCCCTACCAGCTACACACCGTCAACATCGGCCGCGGCGAGCAGTTCCAGCCCGAGTTTCTGGCCATCGCCCCCAACAACCGCATCCCGGCCATCGTGGACAGGTCGCCTACCGATGGTGGCGCGCCCATCCCCCTGTTCGAGTCTGGCGCCATCCTGCTGTACCTGGCCGACAAGATTGGCCGCTTTGTGCCACAGGACCTGCGCGGGCGCAATGTGGCACTGCAGTGGCTGTTCTGGCAAATGGGCGGGCTGGGCCCCATGGCCGGGCAGAACCACCATTTCAGCCAGTACGCCCCTGAGAAACTGCCTTACGCCATCGAGCGCTACACCAAGGAAACCTCGCGCCTGTACGGCGTGCTGAACAAGCAGCTGAGCGATGGCCGCGAGTACATTGCGGGCGAGTACAGCATTGCCGACATGGCCAGCTACCCTTGGGTGGTGCCTTACGAACGCCAAGGCCAGAAGCTGGAAGACTTCCCCCACTTGGCCGCCTGGTTCGCCCGCGTGGCAGCCCGCCCCGCCACAGTCAAAGCCTACGCCATTGCCGAAGGCATCCGGAATCCCGGCATGGACGAAGCAGCCAAGAAGATTTTGTTTGGACAGGATGCGAGCACGGTCAGATAAGAAACTCGCCCAAAGCCCCCGTGGAATCTGTTCCAATAGCTCCTGATTCCATAGCAAACCTCACCATTTCGGAATCGCCGGGTCCTTGAGGCTGCCGCGCAGCTCGGCGTAGTCGGGCACCACCGAGCGCACGGTGTCCCAGAAGCGGGGGCTGTGGTCCATCACGCGCAGGTGGCTCAGTTCGTGAGCCACCACGTAGTCGATGACGGGCAGGCGGAAGTGAATGAGGCGCCAGTTCAGGCGGATGGAGCCGTCGCTCTTGGCGCTGCCCCAACGGGTGCCAGCGTTGCTCAGGCTCATCTTGGTCCAGCGCACCTGCAGCTGCGGGGCAAAGTGCTCCAGGCGCTGCACAAACAGGGCCTTGGCCTGGCGCATGAGCCAGGCTTGCACCGCATCGCGGATCTGTGCCTCGGTGGCCGTGTGCGCCAGCGCAATGCGCAAAGAGCGCACGCCGTCCTGCTGCGGCACCTCGTCCAGCTGTGCGCCCTTGGCAGCAAAGCCGTGGGCGCCGTCCAGCGCAATGCGGATGGAGTCGCCAAGGTAAGGAATAACCGCACCGTCTTGCCACGCCACCTGCGCATGTTCCTGGCGGGTCTGGCGCTCGCGCGTTTCGTCCAGCTTGCGCAGAATCCAGCCCGCTTTTTCCTGCAGTGCGGCGTCCACCTCATACAAAGGCGTCCAGCGCGGCGCACGTACGCTCAGGCCGTCAGGCCCCACCACAAATCCAATCGTGCGGCGCTTGCCACGCGCAAAGGCGTAAGCCACCACGGCGCCGTCCAGCCGCACTTCGCGGTTGGCCTTGGGGTGGGCGTAGTTGACCGGGGCGATGGCGTTGTGCAGCGGCTGCCCGGCCACGAAGGGCTGGCTGGGCAAGGGATTTACTACTTTTTTAGGAGCAGAAGATGCAGGCTTGACGGGGGCTGGAGCCTCGAAAGACTCAAAAAGATCCAGGGTGAAGCGCAGCAGCGGCAACATTACAGCGGGTCACTAGGCGGCTGGGTAAGCCTCGGGGTCCAGGCGGCGCATCTCGGCCTCGATCCACGTCTGCACCTCTTCCATCAGCTCCTTGGGCTCGCGTCCCTCGCTGGGAATAGGCTTGCCGATGGACACCTCCACCACACCCGGGGTCTTGATGAAGGCCTTGCGCGGCCAGCACTTGGCGGACGTCACCGCCACCGGAATCACCGGCGCGCCCGTGGCCACGGCTAGGCGCGTACCGCCCAGCTTGTAGGTGCCGGTCTGCCCGCGCGGAATACGCGTTCCTTCGGGAAACATGATGACCCAGATGCCTTGCGCCAGCAGGCGCTTGCCCTGCTCCACCACCTTGGAGAACGACTCCGAACGCTGGCTGCGGTCGATGTGCACCATGTCCAGCCGGCCCATGGCCCAGCCGAAAAATGGCACATAGAGCAGCTCTTTCTTGAACACATAGGCCAGCGGATGCGGCATCAGCGTGGGCATCAAAAAAGTCTCGAAGGTGGACTGGTGCTTGACCAGCAAAATGGCTGGCGCGGTGTCGCCCGTGGGCAGGTTTTCCCAGCCAATCACGTGGGTACGGATGCCCAGCAACACACGCGCACCGCCAATGGCCCAGCCCAGCCAGCGCACCGCCATCCACCACAGCGGCTTGCCGTGCACGCGGATGGACGCCACCAGCATGATGATGGCCCAGGGCATGACGGTCACCAGCATCCACAGCATGTGCAGGCACGAGCGCAGCACCGCCATCAGCCAGTTGGGGCGCTTCTGCAGCGGCACCACAGGAGGCATGCCGCTCACGCCTGCGCCACCAGGTGGTCGGCGAAGGCGCCCAAATCGTCGTGCACGATGGTGCCAGCCGGGAAGCTGTCAGGCAGCTCGCGCCCCTTGTACGCCGCGGCCTTGCCGGTCAGCACCAGGTGCGGCACGCAGCCCACGGCCGCACCGGCGATCAGGTCGCGCGCCGAATCGCCCACGCCGGGCATGCCGCGCAGATCCACGCCAAAGCGCTCGCTGATCTGCTCGAACAAGCCCGGCTCGGGCTTGCGGCAGCGGCAGTTGTCATCCGGCGCGTGCGGGCAATAAAAAATCGCGTCGATCTTGCCACCCACTGCCGCCAGCATGGTGTGCATCTTGGCGTGCATGGCGTTGAGCGCCACCACATCAAACAGCCCCCGGCCCAGACCGCTCTGGTTGGTGGCCACCACCACATGCCAGCCCGCGTGGTTGAGCTTGGCGATGGCTTCCAGCGCTCCCGGCAAGGGCCGCCATTCGTGGGGCGATTTAACGAACTCCGCACTGTCGATGTTGATGGTGCCGTCGCGGTCGAGGACGCAGAGTTTCATGGGTGTTGCCCGGTTTAAGCGGCCAGCTTGGAGAGGTCGGCCACACGGTTCATGGCGGCATGCAGCGTTGCCAGCAGCCCGAGGCGGTTGGCCTTGAGTGCGGGGTCTTCGGCATTCACCATCACACCGTCAAAGAACGCATCCACAGGCGCCTTCAAAGCAGCCAGTGCCTGCAAGTTCTCGGTGTAATTGCCTGCAGCCCACGCCGCATCTGCAGCAGGCGCAGCGGTTTTAAGAGCATCTGCCAAGGCTTTCTCGGCAGGCTCCACCAACAGGCTGGCATTGATAGAAGCCTGCACAACGCCCTCAGCCTTCTTGAGGATGTTGCCCACGCGCTTGTTGGCGGCGGCCAAGGCCGGGGCTTCGGGCAGTGCGGCGAAGGCGCGGACGGCGGCCAGGCGCTTGGCCACATCTCCCAAGCCTTGCGGACGCAGTGCCAGCACAGCATCGACCTCTTGCGCGCTGTAGCCTTGCTCGCGCAGGGAGCCGGCCAGGCGGTCGAAGATGAAGTCACCCAATTGGGTTTCTGTATCTCTCAATAATGGCTGCTTGGTAGGCTCTACGCCGCCCAATGGGGCCTCCACTCGAGGCCAGGCAGACCGCCCCATTTCAATCAAATTTGCCAATGGCAAGGGCAAATCACTCTCCACCAGCATGCGGATCACACCCAGCGCATGGCGGCGCAGCGCAAACGGATCCTTGTCGCCCGTGGGCAGGTTGCCGATGCCGAACATGCCCACCAGCGTTTCCAGTTTGTCGGCCAGCGCCACTACCAGACCCACAGAGTTTCGCGGCAGACTGTCCCCCGCAAAACGCGGCTTGTAGTGGTCTTCAATCGCGTGCGCCACGGCTTCGGGCAAACCATCGTTGAGCGCGTAGTAGCCACCCATGATGCCCTGCAGCTCGGGGAACTCGCCCACCATGTCGGTCACCAAATCGGTCTTGGCCAGTTGCGCGGCCTGGTCGGCCTGCGCCACCAGCGTCGCGTCGCCCAGTTGGGCCGCAATCGCCTTGGCAATCGCACGCACTCGCTCCACGCGTTCGCCCTGCGTGCCCAGCTTGTTGTGGTACACGACCTTACCCAAGCCGTCGACGCGTGAAGCCAGCGTCTTCTTGCGGTCCTGGTCAAAGAAGAACTTGGCATCGGCCAAGCGCGGGCGCACCACGCGCTCGTTGCCACCGATCACGAAGCTGGCGTCGTCGGGGTTGATGTTGCTCACCACCAAAAACTTGTTGGTGAGTTTGTTGTTCGCGTCCAGCAGCGGGAAGTACTTCTGGTTGGCCTTCATGGTGAGAATCAGGCATTCCTGCGGCACGTCCAGAAACTGGGTTTCAAACTCGCAGATGAGCACATTGGGGCGCTCCACCAGGGCAGTCACTTCGTCCAGCAGCGCGTCGTCGTCAATCGGCTTGCAGCCGCCGCCCACTTTGGCCGCAGCCGCCGCCAGCTGGCGCACGATCTCTGCACGGCGATCGGCAAAGCTGGCGATCACGGCACCGTCCATGGCCAGCACGGCGGCATAGGCATCCGCATCGGACACCACCACGGGCGACACGGCCGCTTCGAAGCGGTGACCCTGCGTGGTGTTGCCTGCGTTAAGGCCCAAGGCCTGCACGGGCACCACGTCGGTACCGTGCAGCGCGATGAGGCTGTGCGCAGGGCGCACAAAGCTCACGCTGCTCCAGCCTGGCAGCTCGCAACCGCTTTCCAGCTGGTAGGTCATGACCTTGGGGATGGGCAGCTTGGCAATCGCGTCCAGCAGCGCCTTTTGCAGGCCTTCGGCCAGCGTGGCGCCCTTGACGGTGCTGTCGTAAAACAGTGCATCTGCTTTGCCATCCGGGGCGCGCTTCAAGCCTGCCACGGCAGACGCGTCGGCGCCCAGAGCCTGCAGCTTCTTCAGCAATGCGGGAGTGGCGTTGCCGGACGCATCCAGGCCCACGGCTACGGGCATCAGCTTTTGCGACACGGCTTTGTCGGCAGCCTGGGATGCAACAGCAGCCACATGCACCGCCAGACGGCGGGGCGAGGCAAAGTGGGTCACGGCGGCATTCGCTGCGGCAAGGCCTTGGGCCTTGAGCGAATCGGCCAGTACCGAGGAAAACGCCTCGCCCAGCTTCTTCAGCGCCTTGGGCGGCAGCTCTTCCACAAACAGTTCAACGAGCAGGTTTTGGGTTGTCATCGTCATTGCTCTCACGCGGCCTTCTTCGTCATCTGTTCCACCCACTCACGCGGTGCCATGGGGAAGCCCAGGCGCTCGCGGCTCTCGTAGTAGCTCTGGGCCACGCTGCGCGCCAGGTTGCGGATGCGGCCAATGTAGGCAGCCCGCTCGGTCACGCTGATCGCGCCGCGCGCATCCAGCAGGTTGAAGCTGTGCGCGCTCTTGAGCACTTGTTCATACGCGGGCAGCGCCAGCTGGTTTTCCATCAGGTGCTTGGCCTGCTTCTCGTGCGCGTTGAACGCAGTGAACAGGAAGTCGGCATCGCTGTGTTCGAAGTTGTAGGTGGATTGCTCCACTTCGTTTTGCTTGTAGACGTCGCCGTAGCTCAAGCCCTCTGTCCAGGTCAGGTTGTAGACGTTGTCCACGCCCTGTAGGTACATGGCCAGGCGCTCCAGGCCATAGGTGATCTCGCCGGTGATGGGCTTGCAGTCAATGCCGCCCACCTGCTGGAAGTAGGTGAACTGCGTCACTTCCATGCCGTTGAGCCAGACTTCCCAGCCCAGGCCCCACGCACCCAGCGTTGGGTTTTCCCAATCGTCTTCCACAAAGCGGATGTCGTTCTTCTTCAGGTCAAAGCCCAGCGCTTCGAGCGAACCCAGGTACAGCTCCAGGATGTTGCTGGGCGCGGGCTTGAGCACCACCTGGTATTGGTAGTAATGCTGCAAGCGGTTGGGGTTCTCGCCATAGCGGCCGTCCTTGGGGCGGCGGCTGGGCTGCACGTAGGCGGCCTTCCACGGCTCGGGGCCGATGGCGCGCAGGAAGGTGGCGGTGTGCGAGGTACCGGCACCTACTTCCATGTCATAGGGTTGCAACAGGGCACAGCCCTGGTCAGCCCAGTAGGACTGCAGTTTCAAAATGATTTGCTGAAAAGTAAGCATGGTGCGTGGGCTGGTGCGCGGCAGGGGCCGGTGCAAGAACGTTCGTTCGAGTAAACCCCGCATTTTACGGGGCTGCAGGCCCTCAGCGCTGGCCGCGGCCCAAGCGCCAGGCGCCGGCAATCAGCAGCAGGCACAGCACCCACAAAGGCCACAGCCCAAAGCGCGCCGCCCACCAGGCAAACGGTGTCACGCCGGTGCGGCCCTGCACCTCGCCCACCAGCACGCCGCGGGTCAGGCGTGGCAGCTCTTTTTGCACCACGGCCTGGTGGTCCAGGATGGCCGTGGCGCCCGTGTTGGTGGCGCGTACAAAAGGCCGCTGGAACTCCAGCGCCCGGGCGCGTGAGATATTCAGATGCTGGTCCAGTGCCACCGAGTCGTTGAACCAGCCCAGGTTGCTCACGTTGGCAAACACCGTGGGCGCCAGCGCCGCATCGGCAAAGCGGCTGGCCAGTTCTTCGCCATACAAATCTTCGTAACAAATATTGGGTGCCACGCGCTCGCCCGCCACGGGCAAGGACGGCTGGCCCAGCGGCCCGCGGTTGAAGTCGCCCAGCGGGATGTTCATCATGCGGGTGAACCACTTGAACAGGGGCGGGATGAACTCGCCAAACGGCACCAGGTGGTGCTTGTCGTAGCGCCAGGGTTCTGTCTGGCCGGGAGCGAGGGCCAGCACTGAGTTGGTATAGCCCTGCGTGTAGCTGCCCAGCGGGATGCCGATGATCGCGGCCGACTTGCTGTTCACAAAGTGCTGTTCCAGCGCCGACCAGTACCCCCCGGGCAATTGCTGCGGCAGCAGGGGCACGGCCGTTTCAGGGGCTACCACCAGCGCGGTGTTGCTCTGTTGCAGCTGTTCGGCGTACCACTGCAGGGCCAGGGGCACGCCGCTGCCGGGTTCAAACTTCTCGTCCTGCGGGATATTGCCTTGCAGCAAGGTGACGCTCAGCGTGCCACTGGGCTGCGTCCAAGTGTTCCATGCGGGGGGCGCCAGCAGCGGGAGCACACACACACCGGCCGCCAGGGCGAAATTCAACAGGCCTCGGCGCGCGGCCAGCAGCGCGATGGACGCTGCGCCCCAGGCCGCCAGCAGGCCTACGCCATAACTGCCCGTCCACGGCAGGTACCAAGCCAGCGGACCGTCCAGGTGTGCATAGCCCACGGCACCCCAGCCAAAGCCGGTCAACCAAGTGCCGCGCGCCAGCTCCGCCATAGTCCACAGAGCGGCAAAGCCCAGCGCAGCCACCAGAGGCTGCACCTGCCGCCAGCGCCAGAACAGCCAGGCCGCCGCCACGTAATACAACCCCAGCGCGGCAGCCAGTGCCACGATGGCCACCACACCCAGCAGGGCGGGCAAGCCGCCATAGGTGTGCAGCGCAATGAACAACCACCAAAACGTGGTGCTGAGCCACACCGTGACAAACCACCAGGCCCGGCCTGCCGCAATGCGAGCCGTGGGCGCCTGCAACAGCGCCACGACCAGCACGGCCAGGGCCGCAAGCTGCAGCCACCACAAGGTGGCGCCGCGTGCGAAAAATATGTCAAATGGCCAGCTAGCCCCCGTCGATTGGGAGCAGGCAGCTATAAAAAGCGTAGCAAACCAGAACAGAGAAGAAGGCGCTGCAAGCGCCCTGGCAGCCGTGGCGGGCCGCGCGCTCACTCTGCGGAGGGGTCTGGCGTGGGCGAGACCTTGAACCATTTGACCGCGCCGCCCTTGGTGTGCAGCACGACAAAGTCCAGCCCGCCCAGCGTGTGGTGCTCGCCGCGCTTGGGCACGTGGCCCATCTCATGGGCGATCAGACCGCCTATGGTGTCAAAGTGGTCCTCCGGGTCGGAGCCCGCCAGGGTGACCGAGAAGGCATCGTTCACGCGCTCCAACGGCGTGTCGCCACTGACGCGGTAGGTGCGGTCGGCCAGGGCAAAGATGTCGCCCTCGTCCTCGGGAATATCAAACTCGTCCTCGATTTCACCGACGATCTGCTCCAGCACATCTTCAATCGTGATCAGGCCGGCCACACGGCCGAATTCGTCGATCACGATGGCCAGGTGGTTGCGGTTGCCGCGAAAGTCGCGCAGCAGGTCGTTCAGGCCCTTGGACTCAGGTACGAACACGGCCGGGCGCAGCAGTGCACGGATGTTGAGTTCGGGGGCCCGCTGCAGCTTGAGCAGGTCCTTGGCCATCAGGATGCCGATGATGTTCTCACGCTCGCCATCGAACACCGGAAACCGCGAGTGGGCGGTGTCAATCACCATATGCAACAGCACATCCAGGGGTTCCTGGATGTTGAGCAGGTCCATGCGCGTGGCGGGCACCATCACGTCGCCAGCGGTCATGTCCGCCATGCGGATCACCCCTTCCAGCATCACCCGCGACTCGGCGCCGATGATGTTGTTGTCTTCCGCCTCGGCCAGCGTCTCGATCAGCTCGGCCGTGGAGTCCGGACCCGGGTGGATGAATTCGGCCAGCTTCTGGAGAAAGGTGCGCTTGTCTTCTTTGTCGGAAAAACGCGCAGGATGGGGGTCGGACACTCGTGTGGGGCAATAAATGCCGTGGTTGCGGAGCGCTAAGGATAGCGGATTTGGATGTCAGGGCGAACTGCGCTGGTTCGCGTCGATCACGCTGCGGCGAATTTCCTGGATGTCGGCCAAAAAGCTCCAAAAACTTTTGGCCTGGGACTTGAGCTTGTAGTCCGTCTGGGCAATCTGCTCTTCAATCATTTCCGTCATGCGCGAATCCAGCGTGGCCGGTGGCAGACGCAGATACGCCTCGGACTCCGAGCCGTCGCGCTCCACCTGGGCCCCCGCGTTGCGGGCGATCTTCAGCATGGCGGCGTTTTCGCTCAGGGCATGGATGAACATCAGGCTCACACCGTCATTGCTGGCGTGCATGGCGGCGCGGTCGAACAGGCGCGCCCCGTAGCCGCGCCCGCGTGCACTGGGCAGCACGGACACACCAAACTCCGCACAGCTGTCATAGCGCTGGTCTTTGGCGTAGGCCAGGTGGGCCACGGCGATCAGCTCCAACTTGCGGTTGTAAATGCCAAAAATCTCGTCGCGCTCGAAATCCAACGCATCTACATACTGGTGGATTTGTTCATCCCGCGTCCACTGCCCAAAGCGCAGATAGCGGTCGTGCGGCTCCAACGCCAGCAAATGTTGGGCGATGCGCCCGCGGTGGTTTTCACCCAGCGAACGGATAGGCACCAGCGTCGGTGCGGCCCGGGGCGTGCCGGTGTCGTCAGATTCCAAAGGCGGGCGCAAAAACTCGCGCCCAGCCTCCAACGAAGCTCTGATCAGACTCTTTGTATCAACCATGGCAGTAATGTAAGGGTTTTCCCTAGTATTTTCACCCCAATCGTGTAAAGCCCGGTGTGCCACCGGCTTTCTGCAGCCCCAGTCTCGCCCGATACACTTCGTGCTAACTACGCCCTATGAGCCCTGCCGACACCATCCGCCATGCACTGGACCGCGTTGCTGCCTTGAGAAGCCAGGCGGCCGGCGATGCCCGCTTGCGGCAGAGCCTGCAGGCCGTCAAACGGCTTCAGGCACAACGGTTTGCCGGAACCTATGGCGATCTGCTGACCACCAAAGCATTTGCGGGGCCCACGCGATTCTTTCTGCATGAGTTGTACAGTGAGCGCGATTTCTCGGATCGGGACCACCAGTTTGCGCGCATTGCCAGCGCTTTGCAGACTTTTTTCCCCGCGCAGGTAGTGTCCACTGCGGTTGCGCTTGCAGAGCTGCATGCAGAAACCGAGGCGCTGGACTTGGCCATGGCACAAGCCTGGGGTGCCTCGGAAGGCGAGGACGTGTCAAGGTACTTGAAGTCCTGGCGCTCCGTGGCTTCCGAAGTCGCACGCCAAGCTCAGCTGCAGGCGGTACTGGATATAGGCGCTCAGCTGGACCGCTTGACGCGAACCCCGGGGCTGCGCATGACCTTGCGCATGATGCGCGGGCCGGCTAAGGTGGCCGGCCTGTCGTCATTGCAAGCATTTCTGGAAGCTGGCTTTGACACTTTTGCAGACATGGGCGGCAAGGGTTCACAGGCACGTGAGTTTTTAAGCACCATCGCACGACGCGAGACCCACTGGATTGATGCCCTCTTCAACGACCCGCTTGTCGCCTGCGAGACCAAATTGCACCAGTGCCTAGGAAAAGCCCTGTGAACCGCCTGTGCCGCCATCGGCACAATGGTTCGAACAGGAGCACCCATGGAAAAAATCTGGCTAATGAGCTATCCCGACGACGTCCCCCACGACATTGACCTGTCTCCCTTCAAGTCGCTGACCCAACTGCTGGAGGAGTCCTTCCGGCGCAATGCCAAAAACCCATTTTCGGTCTGCATGGACCGCTGGATGACGTATGGTCAGCTCGACGAGCTATCCAGCACTCTAGGAGCTTGGCTGCAAAGCAAAGGCTTAGAACCCGGCGCCCGCGTGGCATTGATGCTGCCCAATATCCCCCAATTCGCCGTGAGCATGGCCGCCATCCTGCGGGCCGGCTACACCTGCGTGAACGTCAACCCGCTGTACACCGCGCGCGAGCTGGAGCACCAACTCAAAGACTCCGGTGCCAGTGCTATCGTCATTTTGGAGAATTTCGCCCACACGTTGGAGGAGGTCATAGACCGCACGAAGATCCAACACGTGGTGGTCGCGTCTATGGGAGACTTGCTGGGCTTTTGGTACGGCAACTGGATCACCTTTGCCATCCGCCATCTTGCCAAGATGGTGCCTGCTTACAAGTTCGCATTGCCGCCTGGCCGTACGGTCACAGCATTCAACCGCTGTCTCGCCGAAGGTACCAAGATGCGGCTGCAGAGTGCGCCAGTCACCATTGATTCGATTGCTTTTCTGCAATACACAGGTGGCACCACGGGTCTGTCCAAAGGCGCCGTGCTTACCCATCGCAATATCGTTGCATCCGTATTGCAGTCCGAAGCCTGGTTCAAACCCGCGCTTGCCCGCGTGGGAAACCCCAGTCAGCTGAATTTGGTTGCAGCGCTTCCGCTGTATCACATCTTCGCGCTGGGCCTTTGCATGCTGTCCATACGCTTTGGCGCGCACATGACTTTGATCCCCAATCCGCGGGATTTTTCCAGTTTTGTGGCCGTGTTGAAGAAGCGCCCGTTCCATATCCTTCCCGCGGTGAATACGTTGTTCAACGCCCTGTTGCAGCAACCCCAGTTCAAGAACCTGGACTTTTCCAACCTCTGCGTGACCCAAGCGGGAGGCATGGCGGCGTCCGAGGGCACGTCCAAACATTGGATGGAAATCACGGGTTGCCCCATGGTGGAGGGTTGGGGCATGAGCGAAACCTGTGCGATTGGTACCAACAATCCAGTGAACGCCAAAACGTTTTCAGGCACCATTGGCCTGCCCTTACCAAGCATCGACATCGCGATCAAGGACGACGCCGGCAACTCGCTGCCATCAGGATCCTCCGGGGAAATCTGCATCCGCGGCCCCAACGTCATGACTGGCTATTACGAGCAGCCCGAAGAGAACGCCAAAGCCTTTACGGCGGACGGCTTCTTGCGCACAGGCGACGTCGGCATCATGGACGAACGTGGCTACACACGCATCGTGGATCGCATCAAGGACATGATTCTGGTCAGTGGTTTCAATGTCTTTCCTTCGGAACTGGAAAATGTGATCTCGTTGTGCGACGGCGTACTGGAGTGCGCCGTTATCGGCGTCGCGGACGCAAAGCAAGGTGAGGCTATCAAGGTCTTCATCGTCCGCAACTCGCCAACGCTGTCTGAAGCGGATGTATTGAAATACTGCGAAGCCAACCTTACGGGTTACAAGCGCCCCAAATACATCGAGTTTCGGGACGATCTTCCGAAATCCAATGTTGGCAAGATCCTGAGAAGACAGTTGCGTGCCGAAAAGTGACTCCAAGCACTCGGGGGTGCGGATAAAAACTTGGACTGGATTTATGCCGTGAGTCCAAGGCTCTCTCGGTATTCGATGGGACTGAG
>NZ_JBWKOP010000012.1:0-60570 GCF_059416145.1 Rhodoferax sp. GW821-FHT09E07
ATCACTGTGAAGCTGATCAACCCCATCGCCATGGAAGAAGGCCTGCGCTTCGCCATCCGCGAAGGTGGTCGTACCGTCGGCGCCGGTGTGGTTGCGAAAATCATCGCGTAATTCGCAAGAACTGAGGAATTACGATGGCTGCCAAGCAAAAAATCCGCATCCGCCTGAAGGCGTTTGACTACAAGCTGATTGACCAATCGGCTGCTGAAATCGTTGACACCGCCAAGCGCACCGGCGCGATTGTCAAAGGCCCCGTGCCTTTGCCAACCCGCATGAAGCGTTTTGACATCCTGCGTTCACCCCACGTGAACAAGGCCAGTCGCGACCAGTTTGAAATTCGCACCCACCAGCGTCTGATGGATATCGTTGATCCCACAGACAAAACCGTAGACGCGCTGATGAAGCTCGATCTGCCTGCTGGCGTGGATGTTGAAATCAAGCTGCAGTAAGAAATAGCGGCCCCGGATGCAAATCCGGGGCTTCTGACTGGCGGGGGAAAGCAGGGGCTTGTGTTAATCAAAGGCCCGCGCTATACTCGCTGGCTCTGCTTGTCGCGCTTTTGTGCGCGGGTGGAGTTTTATTAACAGTCTCTCACGCAAAAACGCTGTGGCCAATTGAAGTTGCAGCGGTGGGAGTTACGGAGAAAACAATGAGTCTTAGCAATCACTTAGGGTTGCTGGGTCGCAAGGTTGGCATGATGCGCCTATTCACCGATGACGGGGATGCAGTTCCTGTTACGGTGGTAGACGTGTCTAACAACCGCGTGACGCAGGTCAAAACCCAGGAGAACGACGGCTACGTTGCCTTGCAGGTAACGTTCGGTGCACGCAAAGCTTCGCGTGTGACCAAGCCCATCGCTGGCCACCTTGCCAAGGCAGGTGTGGAAGCCGGTGAAATCATCCAGGAATTCCGCGTAACCGCTGATGCAGCCGCAAAGTACGCCGCTGGCGCCACTGTGCCCGTTGCTGATGTGTTCGTTGTCGGTCAAAAAGTGGACGTGCAAGGCACTTCCATCGGTAAAGGCTACGCCGGTACCATCAAGCGCCACAACATGAGCTCGCAACGTGCTTCGCACGGTAACAGCCGTTCGCACAATGTTCCCGGCTCCATCGGTATGGCACAAGACCCCGGTCGCGTGTTCCCCGGTAAGCGCATGACGGGTCATTTGGGCGATGTCACCAAAACCACGCAAAACCTCGATGTCATCCGCATTGACGAAGCGCGTCAACTGCTGCTGATCAAGGGTGCAATCCCCGGTGCAGCAGGTGGTTTCGTGACCGTCCGTCCCGCCGTCAAGGCCAAAGCAGCGAAAGGAGCGAACTGATGCAGCTCGAACTCCTGAATGACCAAGGTCAAGCGACGTCCAAGTACGACGCGCCTGAAACCGTGTTCGGTCGTGAATACAACGAAGACCTCGTCCACCAAGTGGTGGTAGCGTTCCAGGCCAATGCCCGTCAAGGCACACGCGCCCAGAAGGATCGCGAGCAGGTCAAGCACTCGACCAAGAAACCGTTCAAGCAAAAGGGGACGGGCCGCGCCCGTGCCGGTATGACTTCCTCGCCACTGTGGCGCGGAGGCGGCCGCATTTTCCCGAATATGCCCGACGAAAACTTCGGTCAAAAGATCAACAAGAAGATGTACCGCGCAGGTATGGCTTCCATCCTGTCCCAGCTGGCCCGCGAAGGCCGTTTGGCAGTGGTTGACTCCCTGAAGGTGGATTCTCCCAAGACCAAGCCTTTGGCAGCTAAGTTCAAGGCGATGAACCTTGAGTCCGTGCTGGTGATCGCTGACGAAGTGGATGAAAACCTGTATTTGGCGTCTCGCAACCTGGTGAACATCCTGGTGGTTGAGCCCCGTTATGCGGATCCCCTGTCGTTGGTGCACTACCGCAAGGTACTGGTGACCAAGGCCGCCATGGACAAACTCAAGGAGATGTTCGCATGAGCGCCCGTATGAACAACACGTCGAAGGTCAAGTACGACGAAGGTCGCTTGATGCAGGTTCTGGTTGCCCCCATCGTGTCTGAAAAGGCCACTATGGTTGCTGAAAAATCCAATGCTGTGACGTTCAAGGTATTGCAAGACGCTACCAAGCCCGAAATCAAGGCCGCTGTGGAATTGATGTTTAAGGTTGAGGTGCAAGGCGTTTCTGTGGTGAACACAAAAGGCAAGACCAAGCGCTTTGGCAAGTCTGTTGGCCGTCGCGACAATGTTCGCAAAGCCTACGTGATGCTCAAGCCTGGTCAAGAGCTGAACCTTGGTGGGGAGGCCGCGTAATCATGGCTGTCATTAAAATGAAACCTACTTCTCCAGGCCGTCGTGGCGTGGTGAAGATTTCGCGTGACCACCTGTACAAGGGTGCCCCTCACGCAGCATTGCTGGAGCCTCAATTCCAGCAAGCCGGTCGTAACAACAACGGCCATATCACCACCCGTCACAAGGGCGGTGGACACAAGCACCACTACCGCGTTGTCGACTTTGTGCGCAACAAGGACGGCATTCCTGCCAAAGTGGAACGCATTGAGTACGATCCCAACCGCTCTGCGCACATCGCTCTGGTGTGCTACGCCGACGGTGAACGCAAGTACATCATTGCCCCCCGTGGCTTGGAAGTCGGCGCAACCATCATGAATGGTTCCGAAGCTCCCATCCGCGTGGGCAACACTTTGCCTATCCGCAACATCCCCGTGGGTTCCATCATCCACTGCGTGGAGTTGCAAGTGGGCAAGGGCGCGCAGATCATCCGTTCTGCCGGTACTTCCGCTACGCTGCTGGCCCGCGAAGGCACCTACGCCCAAGTGCGCGTGCGTTCCGGTGAAGTTCGCAAGATCCACATTGACTGCCGTGCGACCATTGGCCAAGTGGCCAACGAAGAGCACAGCCTGCGCCGCCTGGGTAAAGCCGGTGTCAAGCGCTGGATGGGTATTCGCCCGACCGTTCGCGGTGTGGTGATGAACCCGGTCGACCACCCGCACGGTGGTGGTGAAGGCAAGACTGGTGAAGGCCGTCATGCAGTCGATCCTTGGGGTAATCTGACCAAGGGCTACCGTACCCGTAACAACAAGCGCACGCAGGTCATGATCGTGTCGCGTCGCAAGAAGTAAGGGGTAGGTAAATGACTCGTTCTCTCAAAAAGGGTCCCTTTGTGGACCACCACCTGGTAGCCAAGACCGAAAAGGCCGTTGTTACCAAGGACAAGAAGCCGATCAAGACCTGGTCGCGTCGCTCCATGATCCTGCCCGATTTCATCGGCTTGACCATTGCTGTGCACAACGGCAAACAGCACGTACCTGTCTATATCACTGACCAAATGGTTGGCCACAAGTTGGGTGAGTTCGCTCTGACCCGTACTTTCAAGGGCCATCCTGCGGACAAAAAAGTCCAGAAGAAATAAGGAGGCACCATGGAAACTCGTGCAACCCTTCGTGGCGTCCGCTTGTCGGTTGACAAGGGTCGTCTGGTCGCGGACCTGATCCGTGGCAAAAAAGTTGACCAAGCTCTGAACATTTTGCAATTCACACAGAAAAAAGCTGCTGTGATCATCAAGAAGGTTCTGGAGTCCGCCATTGCCAACGCTGAGCACAACGACGGCGCCGATATCGACGAACTGAAGGTGAAAACCATCTACGTTGAGCAAGGTGCCTCTCTGCGTCGCTTCACAGCACGTGCCAAGGGCCGTGGCAATCAAATCCGCAAGCCCACGTGCCATGTGTACGTGACGGTTGGTAACTGAAAGAGGCCAGGAAGATATGGGACAAAAAATCCACCCAACCGGCTTTCGCTTGGCGATCAGCCGTAATTGGTCTTCTCGTTGGTACGCCAGCAACCGCGACTTCGCGGGCATGCTGGCCGAAGACATCAAGGTGCGTGAGTACCTGAAGGCCAAACTGAAGAACGCTTCGGTCTCTCGCATCCTGATTGAGCGTCCTGCAAAGAACGCACGCATCACCATTTTCTCGGCACGTCCGGGCGTGGTGATCGGCAAGAAGGGCGAAGACATCGAAAACCTGAAGCGCGATCTGGGCAAGCAATTGGGCGTGCCAGTGGCAGTGAACATCGAAGAAGTGCGCAAGCCCGAAATCGATGCCAAGCTGATCGCTGACAGCATCACCCAGCAGCTCGAAAAACGCATCATGTTCCGCCGTGCCATGAAGCGCGCCATGCAAAACGCCATGCGTTTGGGCGCCTTGGGTATCAAGATCATGTCGTCGGGTCGTCTGAACGGCATCGAAATTGCCCGTACCGAGTGGTACCGCGAAGGTCGTGTGCCATTGCACACCCTGCGCGCCGATATTGACTACGGAACTTCCGAAGCCAAGACCACCTACGGCATTATTGGTGTGAAGGTATGGGTCTACAAGGGTGATACCTTGGGCCGTAACGACCTGCCCGCAGCTGTGGAGCCTCGCGCTGAAGAAGAGCGTCGCCCACGTGGTCCCCGCCGCGACGACCGCGGTGGTGCCCGTCCTGGTGCTGACCGCGCCGCTCCCCGTGGCGCCCGTCGCCCCGTGGGTGGCAACGCAGCGCCTGCTGATGGCAGCGACAAGCCCGCAGAAGCACTTGGTGCTGACGCTAAACCCGCCGTTAAGCGCGTTCGCAAAGTCGCCGCGCCTGCTGCAGCAGCAGACGGTAAAGGAGAATAAATATGTTGCAACCCGCTCGCCGGAAATACCGCAAAGAGCAAAAAGGCCGTAACACTGGCATTGCGACCCGAGGCAGCTCGGTCGCATTCGGTGACTTCGGTCTTAAATGTACTGACCGCGGCCGTCTGACGGCTCGCCAGATTGAAGCTGCACGTCGTGCAATTTCCCGTCACGTGAAGCGTGGCGGCCGTATCTGGATCCGCGTGTTCCCTGACAAGCCGATCTCCCAGAAGCCTGCTGAAGTGCGTATGGGTAACGGTAAAGGTAACCCCGAGTACTACGTGGCTGAAATCCAGCCCGGCAAGATCGTTTTTGAAATCGTCGGTGTGCCTGAAGAGCTGGCACGCGAGGCATTCCGTTTGGCCGCGGCCAAGCTGCCTCTGCGTACTACGTTCGTGGCACGCATGATTGGTCAGTAATTCAGGAGATATCGACATGACGAAAGCTGCTGAACTGCGCACCAAAGACATCGCCGGACTGACTACGGAAGTCAAAGAGCTGCAAAAAGCCCACTTTGGCCTGCGTATGCAAAAAGCCACGCAACAACTCAACAACACTGCAACGCTGCGCTCTGCGCGCCGTGATATTGCTCGCGCCAAGACTATTCTTGTCGAGAAGCAAAGCGCTGCAAAATCCGCCAAATAAGGAGCGATAAATGACGGAAGCTAAAAAATCCCTCAAGCGCACCTTGATTGGCAAGGTGGTCAGCGACAAGCGTTCGAAGACAGTGACTGTACTGATCGAGCGCCGCGTGAAGCACGAGCTTTACGGCAAAATCGTGGCAAAAACCAGCAAGTACCACGCCCATGACGAAAAGGGCGAGTACAAGTTGGGTGATGTCATCGAAATCACCGAAAGCAAGCCCATTTCCAAAACCAAGAACTGGGTTGCGACCCGTTTGGTGGAAAAGGCTGCTGCAGTCTAAGCCCATCGGCTTCGTTCACTGCAAGTGACTTCAAAACGGCCCACAATGTGGGCCGTTTTCATTGGTACTTTCAAAACGTACTTTCATTCTCAGGAGCACACATGATTCAAGTCGGCCAAACCCTTCCCGCCACCACATTGATGGAATACTCAGAAGTTGAAGGCGAAGGCTGTAGCCTGGGCCCGAATGCAGTCGATGTGGCCAAGGCCACAGCGGGTAAAACCATCGCGCTGTTCGCACTGCCTGGCGCATTCACGCCCACCTGCTCGGCACAACACGTGCCCGGCTATGTGCAAAACGTGGAAGCGTTCAAGGCAGCTGGCGTGGACGAAATCTGGTGCGTCAGCGTGAATGATGCTTTCGTGATGGGCGCTTGGGCGCGTGACCAGAAGACCGCCGGCAAGGTGCGCATGCTGGCAGACGGCAGCGCGGCATTTGCCCAGGCCACCGGTTTGACGCTGGACTTGACTGGACGTGGCATGGGTTTGCGCAGCAACCGCTATTCCATGCTGGTCAAAGACGGCAAGGTGGTTTCGCTGAACGTGGAAGCTCCTGGCAAGTTTGAAGTGAGCGACGCAGCCACGTTGCTTGCCCAAGCCAAGGCGTAACAGCCCTTCAGCCCAAAGCCCTGCTGCCTGCTTGTGCGGCAGGGCTTTTTTACGCCTAAAGCGCGGCCTTCAGATAGTGCGCGCCGGGAATCGGGTTGTAGTAGAACGGTGGCACTTCTTCAAACCCCAACTCCGCGTAGAGCGCACGGGCGGACTCCATGTCATCCAGGGTATCCAGCAGCACACAGCTGTAGCCCGACTGCCGCGCAGCGTCCAGAATGCCCTCGGCCAACATGCGTCCCAAGCCCAGGCCCCTGAACTGGGGGCGCACGTACAGGCGTTTCATTTCCGAGGCATTGGGGTAGTCGACGCTGTCCAGCGGGCGCAGGGCGCAGCAGCCGGCAAATGCATCGCCCACCACGGCCACCAGCAAGGTGCCCCGGGGCGCTGCGTATTCACCGGGCAACTGCCTCAGTTCGGTCTCAAAATTCTGGAAGCACAGGTCCACCCCCAGGCTATGGGCATATTCCTGAAACAGGGTGCGCACGTCGTCCAGGTCGGAGGGGGATTGGGGCTGCAGCAGCCGTGCTCTCTCGGGCACTTGCACAACAGAATCTGCACTCATGCTGTCCACCATACCAGGGCAGTCACCAAGCCCCCGCACGCCAAAAGTATGAGCAGGGCCAGGACCCGGGATGCCATATCGTCCCGCGAGGCTGGCACAGGCTCAGCCAGCTGTTTGTCGCCATGGAGCATGGGTGCCACCAGATTGAGCCCCTTTTTGAACCGGTAAAACACGATGGCCGCGATGTGCAACAGCACCAGCACGATGAGGATGACTTTGCCAATGTCCGCGTGGTAGCTGCTCGCAAGACTGACCCATTTGCCGCTGACGAACTTGGTCAACGGGCCGGAGGAGGCGATTTCGTCGTCACTGAACAGCCCGGTGAATACCTGCAGCAGGCTAAACCCCAGCAGCGCCAGCACCGACAGGAAGCCCAGCGGGGTATGCCCCACGTTGTGCAGCGTTGGCCCCTTGCCACGCACGTAGCGCAGGATGGCGGACGGAGCGTAAAAAAAACTGGAAAAGCGCGACCAGTGCCCACCGACAAAACCCCAGGCCAAGCGGAACAGCAACAAGGTCAACACGCAGTAGCCCAGCCGGAAATGCCAGTCAAACGCACCGGTTTGCCCGGTAACCACCAGCGCCACAAAGCACGCAGCCAAGGCCCAGTGGAAGATTCGTGTGGGCAAGTCCCACACCCTGGTTGTTTGCATAGTTTGTCTCCCGATACGGGGGGCGCGGAACCCCGCTACGCAGCAATGTAGCACTGCGATGGCAGCTACCGGAGGGCGCTCGGTACTTACCCTCGGTTACGGTACCGACCAGAACTTTTGCGAATTGGCGTTACTCTACCTGCCGGAGATTTCCATCCACCCCTTAGAGGACGACCCATGAAAAAACTTGTTTCCCTGGCTCTGGCGGTGACGACCCTGGCACTGGCCGCGCCTGCCTCCGCGCAGTTCGCGAAAACGGAAGATGCCATCAAATACCGCAGAAGTGTGATGTTTGTGATGCAGCAGAACTTTGGCCGTGTGGCAGCGATGGCGGCAGGCAAAGCGCCGTTCGACGCCAAGGTCGCGGCCGAGAGCGCCGAGGTGGCTGCGTTCATGAGCAAGCTGCCCTGGAGCGCGTTTGTAGAGGGCTCCGACAAGGGCGATACCAAGGCCAAGGCCGAAATCTGGACCGACCGTGCCAAGTTCAATGAAAACGCGGAGAAGCTGCAAGCAGATATGGCCAAGCTGAATGCCGCGGCCAAAACCGGCAACCTGGACACCATCAAGGCTGCAGTGGGGGCCGTGGGCGGCAACTGCAAAACTTGCCACGACGCCTTCCGCAGCTAGGCATCCGCCCGTCGCGGACTTGCAGGAGACCGCTCAGGTTTCCTGCAGCAGTTTTTCGATGAGCTGGTGCAGCTCGGTGAAATTGGGCTCGCCCACATAGCGCTTGACGATCTCGCCGCGTTTGTTGACGAGATAACTGGTGGGGGTGATGCCCACTTCACCCCAGGCTTTGGCCACGGCGCCCGTGTTGTCAATCGCCACATCAAACGGCAGCTTGCGGGTCTGCACATAGTTCACGACGTAGCTGGGAGGGTCGTAAGACATGGCCACGGCCATGGTGCCGTAGCCCTGGCCTTTGTATTTTTCATAGGTGGCAATGACCTTGGGCATTTCCGCCACGCAGGTGACGCAGCTGGTAGCCCAAAAGTTCACCAGGGTGACGCGGCCTTTGAGGTCGGTGGTTTGCTTCTGCGAGCCGTCCAGTAAGACGAAGGTCGACGCCGGCGCTGCGTTGGCGCTGCCCAGCAAATAAGAGCCAGCAAGCACGGCACAAGCCGCTACGATGCTGGCGATCACGATTTGTTTTTTCATCTTAGTAGGTACCCCGCATGGACCGTCGACAGTTTAATTCTTTCTCGCTCACCAGTGCAGCCCTGTGGGCAGCGGCCAATTTGCAGCCCGCTTACGCCCTCAGCCTGGCCGATCTGACCAATGCCGACGCCTCCAAGGGCCTGAAAGCCGCCTTGGAAAAAGGCGCACTGGCGGCCGTCAGCATTTTGGGCACCACGGATGGATTCCTGGGCAACGAAAAAGTTCGCATTCCTTTGCCCAGTTATCTGGAAGAAGCGGCCAAATTGCTGCGCACCTTCGGCCAGGGCGCCCGGGTGGACGAATTAGTCACCTCCATGAACCGGGGTGCCGAGGCCGCGGTGCCCATGGCCAAGGACCTGCTGGTCAAGGCGGTGCAAACCATGTCAGTGAACGACGCCAAAGGCATTCTGACGGGCGGCGACACCGCAGTGACCCAGTTCTTTGCAGAGAAAACCCGCTCTCCGCTGGGCGTCAAGTTCCTGCCTATCGTGACCAAGGCCACCGAAAAGGTAGGCCTGGCCGACAAATACAACCAGCTCGCCAGCAAGGCCTCTGACCTGGGGCTAATGAAGAAAGAAGACGCGAACATCCAGCAGTACGTGACCGGCAAGGCGCTGGATGGACTGTTTTTCATGATTTCGGAAGAAGAGAAAAAGATCCGCCAAAACCCGGTGGCCTACGGCAGCTCGATTCTGACCAAGGTCTTTGGCGCGCTGAAGTGAGGGGTGTGGCGCAACTGCGGGCGTTGCGGCCCGCCGTGCTGGCGCTCGTCGGTAGTTGGACCCTGGTGGCCTGCAGCCCAGCGCTGAACTGGCGCCAAGCCAGCGTAGCCTCTGTCCCGGTGATGTTGCCCTGCAAACCTGACACGGCGCAGCGCAGTGTGACGCTGGTACCCCACACCCTGGTCATGGACATGGTGGGCTGCGAGGCGGGCGGCGCGCTGTTTGCGGTGAGCCGCGTGGAGCTGCCGGAGGGCGTGGCGGCCCCTGAGGTGTTGGCCGCCTGGCGCATGCAGGCGCTGGCCGCGTTGCGCGCCAGCCAGGTCCAGGAGCAGCCCACGGCTGGGGCCACTGGCGTGCAGGCCCAGGGCTTACGGCCGGATGGCAGTGCTGTACAGGCCCAACTGCTGTGGCGCCTGCGCGGCCGCCAGATTGTTCACTGGGCCGTCTATGCCGACCGCTTGGGGCCGGACATGACCGATCCCTTCTTTGCGGAGGTGCCGCAGCCATGACGCTGCTGTCGTCGCGCAGGGCTGTGGGCGTCTTTCTGGCCTTCGGATTGGCTTACTTCCTGTCGGCCCTCATCCGGGCCATCACCGCCACGCTGGCGCCCACGCTGGTGCAGGAGTTCGGTCTGCAGTCGCGGGACTTGGGGCTGCTGGCCGGGGGCTACTTTCTGGGCTTTGCTGCCACACAACTGCCGCTGGGCCGCTGGCTGGACCGTCTGGGCCCCAAGCGTGTGGAAATAGGGTTCCTGGCGGTGGCCTTGGCAGGGTGCCTGGCGTTTGCACTGGCCAGCAGTTTTTGGGGGCTGTTGGCGGCGCGTGTGTTGTGCGGCGCCGGTGTGAGCGCGTGCCTGATGGCCCCACTGACCGGCTACCGCCGCTGGTACGCGCCCGAGCAGCAAATGCGGGCCAGTTCGTGGATGCTGATGGTGGGGGCGCTGGGCATGGTGGCATCCACATTGCCGGTGCAATGGCTTATGCCGGTCATCGGCTGGCGTGGCATCTTTGTGCTGTTGGCCGCGCTGGTGGCCCTGGCGGTGCTGGCCATTGCCTGGCAGTCGCCCGCCTGGTCCGCCGAGACACCCCGGGCTTCCGTGCAAGAAGGCGTGCTGGCCGGCTACCGAGAGGTCTGGCGCCACCCCTACTTCCGCAAGATGGCGCCGCTGGGCTTTTTCAACTACGGCGGGTTGGTAGCTTTACAAACCCTGTGGGCCGGGCCGTGGATGGTCAAGGTGGCGGGCTATAGCCCGCTGCAGGCGGCCACGGGCCTGTTCTGGCTCAACGTGTCCATGCTGCTGGCCTACCTGCTGTGGGGTTGGGCCAACCCCTGGCTGGCACGCCAGGGCCACACCGCCACGCGCCTGATTGCGCTCGGCCTGCCACTGAACTTCGTGTTGCTTGCTATTCTTTTGGTAGCTGGTAGCGCAATAACGACCGGGGCTGCAACCCTATTTTCATTGATAGCCGTGAGTTGCACCGTTTGCGCGCTGGCGCAACCGGCCGTGGGCATGGCGTTTCCGCCCGCACTGGCGGGGCGTGCGCTGTCGGCCTACAACCTGGTGATCTTCCTGGGCGTATTCGCGGTGCAGTGGGGCATCGGGCTACTGTTGGACGGCTTCAAGGCGCTGGGCTTGGCCGAGTTGGCGGCCTACCAGGCGGCGTTCGCGATGTATGGCCTCACGTGTGTCGCGGCCTATGTGCATTTCCTGCGGGCAAAGGCGCCATAATCCCTCTTCACCCGCTCTGCGCCCCCTCATGAACACAGGCATTCTCATCGTCGCCCATGCACCGCTGGCCAGCGCGCTGCGCACGGCGGCCCTGCACGTGTACCCCGAGGCGGCCGCCGGTGTGCTGGCGTTGGACGTGGCACCCAACGAAAGTACCGACATCACCCGCATGGCAGCCCAGGCGCTGCTGGCCCAGCTGGGCACACCGCAGGCCCTGGTGCTGACCGATGTGTTCGGCGCCACGCCCTGCAACGTGGCGCAGAAGGTGGTGGACGGCATCACCACCAAGCTCGTGGCCGGCGCCAATCTGCCCATGCTGCTGCGCACCGTCAATTACCGCCATGAGGTGCTGGACGTGCTGGTCACGCGGGCGCTGGCCGGCGGTATCCAGAGCATCATGCAAGTGGCGGTCACCGCCCCCCAAAACCAACATCGCAAACCCCATGATCAGCACCAACACGACCATAGTCAATAAACTGGGATTGCATGCCCGAGCGTCGGCCAAGCTCACCAAGCTGGCTGGCAGTTTCCCCTGCGAGGTGTGGATGGCCCGTGGCGAACGCCGTGTGAACGCCAAGAGCATCATGGGCGTGATGATGCTGGCCGCCGGCATCGGCTCCGAAGTGCTGCTGGAAACCAGTGGCGAGCGCGAGCAGGAAGCCATGGACGCCTTGCTCGCATTGATCAACGACAAGTTCGGCGAAGGCGAATGACATTTTCCATCCACGGTCTGGCGGTATCGCGCGGCATTGCCATTGGGCGTGCGGTGCTGGTGGCGTCGAGCCGCGTGGATGTGGCGCACTACTTTGTCAAACCCGAGGAGGTTGCGTCTGAGATAGACCGGGTGCGCGCGGGGCGCGATGCGGTGGTGGAGGAAATTGCCCGCCTGCAGGAGAGCATCACCCGCATGGGGCCCAAAGAGGCGCCGCATGAACTCTCGGCCCTGCTGGATGTGCACCTGATGCTGCTGCAGGACGAGGAGCTGGTGTCGGGCGTGAAGCACTGGATCACCGACCGGCTCTACAACGCCGAGTGGGCGCTGACCACGCAGCTGGAGATCATTGCCCGCCATTTCGACGAAATGGAAGACGCCTACCTGCGCGAGCGCAAAAGCGACATGGAGCAGATCTGCGAGCGCATCCTGCGCGCCATGAAGGGCGCGCAGTCGCCGATCGTGCAGCCGATCAAACGTGGCGCGCGCAAGCCCTCGCAGCAAGACCTGCTGCTGGACGACACGGTGGATGTACCGCTGGTGCTGATTGCCCACGACCTGTCGCCGGCCGACATGCTGCAGTTCAAGCAGAGCGTGTTTGCCGGTTTCATTACCGACGTGGGCGGCAAGACCTCGCACACTGCCATCGTGGCGCGCAGCATGGACATTCCCGCCGTGGTGGGCGCGCGCACCTGCAGCCAGCTGGTGCGCCAGGACGACTGGGTCATCATCGATGGCGATGCCGGCGTGGTCATCGTTGACCCCTCGCCCATCATCCTGGCCGAATATGGCTTCAAGCAGCGCCAGGGCGAGCTCGAGCGTGGCCGCCTGCAGCGCCTGCTGCACACGCCCGCCGTCACCATGGACGACCAGAAGGTGCAGTTGCTGGCCAACATTGAAATGCCCGAGGATGCGCAGGTGGCCCTCAAGGCCGGGGCGCTGGGCGTGGGCTTGTTTCGCAGTGAGTTTTTGTTCATGGGCCGCCAGGGGCGCCTGCCGGACGAAGAGGAGCAGTACCAGGCCTACCGCAAGGCCGTAGAGGGCATGCAGGGCCTGCCCGTGACTATCCGCACCGTGGACGTGGGCGCCGACAAGCCGCTGGACGACTCGGTGCGCGACGACGCCCACCTGAACCCGGCGCTGGGTCTGCGCGCCATCCGCTGGAGCCTGGCCGACCCCGGCATGTTCCTGACGCAGCTGCGCGCCATTCTGCGTGCCGCCGCGCACGGCAAGGTGCGCTTGCTCATTCCCATGTTGGCCCACGCCAGCGAGATTCGCCAGACCCTGGCCCACATCGAGAAGGCGCGCGCGCAGCTGGACCGGCGTGGCGTGGCCTACGGTCCGGTGGAGCTGGGCGCCATGATCGAGATTCCTGCCGCCGCTTTAAGCCTGCGTCTGTTCCTCAAGTACTTCGACTTTCTCTCCATCGGAACCAACGATCTGATCCAGTACACGCTGGCGATAGACCGGGCCGACGAGTCCGTGGCGCATCTGTACGACCCCATGCACCCCGCCGTGCTGCGCCTGGTGGCCGACACCATTGCCGAGTGCCGTGCCCAGGGCAAGGACGTGAGCGTATGCGGCGAGATGGCTGGCGACGTGAGCATGACGCGCCTGCTGCTGGGCCTGGGGTTGCGCAGCTTCTCCATGCACCCGGCGCAGATTCTTGCGGTGAAGCAGGAGATTCTGCGCGCCGACGCGGGCAAGCTGGAAGCCTGGGCACAGGGCGTGTGCGACGCCGAAGAGCCCGGCGAGGAACTCAGCAGCCGTCCCATGCCGCTATAAAAAGCGGAGCTGCTCGTGCACTGTTGACGAGGGCTAGAGGCCTTTTTCTTGTAAATTGCCTATTTGCCGGCGCGCGAACCCAGCACCGCGGCACCAATGATCATGGCCGCCGCCAGCACCACCGATGCGCTGGGCCACTCGCCCCGCAACCACAGCAAGGCCAGCGTGGACAACAGCGGCGTGAGGAAGGACAGCACACCAATCTGCCGCGCGTCACCGCGCTTGAGCGCCGCATCCCACAGGTAAAACGCACCACCCAGCGGCCCCAGGCCCATGGCGGCCAAGAGCGCCCAGTCGTGGGCGCTCAGGTCTACGGGGCTTTCCAGCAGCGTGTGGCACAGCAGCGAGAGCAGGCCTGACACCAGCCCGAACAGACCAATGGCTGCGCTGGGGAAGGCCGGAACGCGTCGCGTGAGCAACGAGTAGCTGGCCCAGATAAACGCGGAGCCCAACGCGGGGATGTAGCCCCAGGCAAACCCACCCTGCAGGTCACGCCCGCCCACGATGGCCAGCGCGGCTCCGGCAAAGCCCAAGAGCGCCGCCGCAATGTGCAGGCCGTGTAGCCGCATGCCGGGCAGGAACAGCGGCGCCATCAGCACGATGCCCAGTGGCCACAGGTAGTTCACCAGGTTGGCCTGTACCGGTGGCGCATGGCGCAGCGCAATGAACAGCAGGAAGTGAAAGCCAAACAGCCCGTACACCCCCAGCGCCAGCGTGGGGGCCGGCACCATCCACTGTTGCAGCCGGCCCTTGGAGAGCACCAGCCCGATGAGGCTGCCAATCAGCAGCGCACAACCGGTGAGCAAAAATGGCGGCACATGGCTCAGCGAGACCCCCAGCGGGGCGAGCGAACCCCAGAGGGCAATGGCGGCGAGGGCGAGGAGGGAGGCTTGCATAGGGCCACAAGCTTAGCCGCAGGGGTTATCGCAAAACCACGGCCTGCTGTCGCCCAACACCGGTTTCAGCGCCGGACCATGGGGCCAGTTTCAGTGCCGCGTGTGCTGGCGCAGCGCGGCAGTCAGGGCCGATGCGGACTGGTAGCCGCAGCGGCGGGCGATGTCGGCCATGGCCAGGCCCTGGGCGCGCAGCTGGCGGGCGCGCTGCAGGCGCAGGTCCCGCAGCCACTGCATGGGGCGCATGCCGGTTTCCTGCTGGCAGCGCAAGGCAAATTGCGTGGGGCTCAGAAACACCTGCTGCGCCAGGTCGGCCACCGTCAGCGGCGTGTGCAACTGGCGTTCGCACCACTGGGGCAGGTTGTTCCAGTCAATACGGCGCTGGGTGCGCACCGGGCCGGTTGGCGGCGCGCGCCAGCAGTCCAGCAGCAACAGCGGGCCGTAGTGCTGGGCCAGGCTGTCCTGCCGGGCCAGGGCCAGCTGCAGGTAGCGCGCCAGGGCCAGTGCGGTGGCGGGCTGTACGGGCATGCCCACAGCATGGGCCCATCCGGCTTCGGCGGTGTCCAGCACCAGGCAGTGGGCGTTGCCGTTGGCCTCAAAGTCATGGCGCTCGCCCGGCGCAATCACGCAGCCGTTGCCGGCGGCAATGCGCTGGCCGCGGCCTTGCACTTCCAGCTCCAGCGTGCCTTCCAGGCCCAGCAGCACCTGAAAGTGGTCGTGCGCATGGCTGCCGGGCGATGGGCCGTACCGGCGCAGCGACAGGGAGCCATGGGCGGCGTGCATGGTGTGGACGGCTACGCCAGACGTTGGTCGGTGGAGGGGCGCTTCCAGAGGTTGATGCCGCCGTCCACGGCATGCTGGTCAATGGTGGCCAGTTCTTCAGCGCTGAAGTTCAGGTTGCTCATGGCACCCACCAGATCCACGATTTGCTCGGGCTTGCTCGCACCAATCAGGGCAGAGGTCACGCGCTTGTCGCGCAGCACCCAGGCCGTGGCCATCTGGGCCAGGCTCTGGCCGCGGGCCTGGGCAATGTCGTTGAGCGCACGCACATGCTTGATGTTCTGCTCGCTCAGGTGGTCTTTGTTGAAGGAGCCGCCACCGGGGCGGTTGATGCGCGCGTCTGCGGGCACGCCGTTGAGGTACTTGTTGGTCAGCAGGCCCTGGGCCAGCGCGCTGAAGGCGATGCAGCCCATGCCGGTCTCGTCCAGCGCGTCCAGCAGGTCTTCTTCGATCCAGCGGTTCATCAGGCTGTAGGACGGCTGGTGGATCAGCATGGGCACGCCCATGCTCTTGAGGATGGCCACTGCCTCGCGCGTTTTGGTGCCCGAGTAGCTGCTGATGCCGGCGTACAGCGCCTTGCCCTGCTGCACTGCCGTGGCCAGCGCGCCCATGGTTTCTTCCAGCGGGGTGTCGGGGTCAAAGCGGTGGCTGTAGAAGATGTCCACGTAGTCTAGGCCCATGCGCTTCAAGCTCTGGTCCAGGCTGGCCAGCACGTACTTGCGCGAGCCGCCACCCTGGCCGTAGGGGCCGGGCCACATGTCGTAGCCGGCCTTGCTGGAGATGATCAGCTCATCGCGGTAGGGCATGAAGTCGCGGCGCAGGTGTTCGCCAAAGTTGGTCTCGGCGCTACCGTAGGGCGGGCCGTAGTTGTTGGCCAGGTCGAAGTGGGTAATGCCCAGGTCGAAGGCCGTGCGCAGCATGTCGCGCTGGGTCTGGAAGGGTGTGGCGTCACCGAAGTTGTGCCACAGGCCCAGCGACACGGCGGGCAGCTTGAGGCCGCTTTTGCCGCAGGTGCGGTAGGGGACAGTGCCGTTGTAACGGGCGGCGTTGGCGTGGTATTGCATGGTGTTGAGCTGGAATTGGGTGGATAAATCTGTCTCTGGCCCCCGCTGTTATTGCGCGGGTAGCTATGGATTAGATAGCGCTGGGATAGCGCTGCCCACCGCTATGCTACCCGGCTGCGCGATATGTTGCAGCGCAGGGGGCAGAATCC
This sequence comes from Rhodoferax sp. GW821-FHT09E07, assembly GCF_059416145.1. Taxonomy (NCBI): domain Bacteria; kingdom Pseudomonadati; phylum Pseudomonadota; class Betaproteobacteria; order Burkholderiales; family Comamonadaceae; genus Rhodoferax; species Rhodoferax sp. GW821-FHT09E07. The sequence continues at coordinate 16,386 of NZ_JBWKOP010000012.1, forward strand.
AGCCTTCTTCAATGTTTGTGGCCCGCTTGTGACTGATGTATCCCCCACCCACCTCCAGGAACCCCGCCGCTGGAGCGGCGACGGCTGGACCGCCCAGGTCATCAAAAACGAGGACGACGACGGCTGGGCCGTGGCCATGACCAAGGACGGCCAGGCCGAGCCTGCCCTGGTCGGGCCCTGGACTATGGGTCGTGACAAGAAGAACCCCAAGCCGCTGGACAGCAGCGCCTTCAGCACGCTGGTGAAAACCGCCAGTGAATTTGTGCGCCGCAGCGAGCAGCAGTTACACGCCTCCCTGCACCAGAGCATTACTGTCACAGTGGGGGCGGCCCGCGTCACCGTGCATTTGGACATCGAGCCGGATGAGGAGAATCCCTCGGCGGTGTTGAGCGCCAGGGACGAGGGCAGCGACCTGCTGGCCGAAGTGCGTGTAACGCCCTCCTTCAAGCTCAACCGCAGCAGCGCCGTGGCGTGGGCGGAAGGCGGGTTTGCCAAGCCGAAGTAAGCATCCAACAGGGTTGTAGGCCCTGCGGAGCTTCGGTAAACAGCTCCTGATTCAGGAGCAATTCAAAGGGGTGTGCTGCTCAGTTGTGAACTGTCGACCGATTTTGAGAAAAACGCCCGCACTTTTGTCAAAATCATCTATAGATAACGAGAAAAAGTGCAGAAGTTAGTGAGACTGAATTGAAAGAACCTCCTAAATCGCTAGACTGACTGCATGCCCGTCCGCAAGATTCCCAAAAACCACCTGTTCGTCACTGGGGCCTACTCAAGCCGCAAAAGCGAGGTGATGGATCCCTTTGAGTCTCTGCTTGAAAAAGACTACCTGCTGGTTCTCGACTTTGATGATGCTGTGGAATCGTTCGAGGTGCAACCCGTTCGTATTCCAGTGAAGGGTGTCCCGAGGGGGTATGTTCCCGACGTTCTCGTGAAATACCGACCTGATTTCGAATGGGGCGAGATCCGGAAGCCGCTACTCGCAGAAGTGAAGCGCAGCGACTTTTTGAAGAAACACGCAGCGGATTACGCACCGAAGTTCGCTGCAGCGCAGGTCTATGCCGAGTCCCTCGGGTGGGAGTTCCGGACAGTCGATGAAACGGAAATCCGCTTGCCCAGGCTGGCCAACATCAAGTTTTTGCGTGAGTACCGCAACGTAGAACCATTGGAAGCGGATTGCATGCGTGTGCTGCAAGCAATGGCTGACAGCCACGGGGTTTCGTCCTCCGAGCGCATCCTGGCCACTCTGGCGTTGACCGACGAGGAACGACTGAACTGGTTGCCGGTGATCTGGAGCATGCTGTTTCAACGGCGCTTGCATACGGACTTGGATACTCCTTTTGGCGGTGACGTCGAGTTGCACTTGCCAGGATCTGCGCTATGAAGGACCGCACTACGCCAACCCAATATTGGGTTACCAAAGGAGCAACAGTCACCAATGGCGGGCGTGAGTACGTCATCTTGAATCTGGCGGACGTCAATCTGGTTCTTGCCAGAGACGTTGAGACTGGCAATAAAGTACTCCTCAAAATGGGCGATATCGGGCCACCCATGCTTGTAGCGGAGAAGCCTGCGGCAAAAACTACGGAACCCGAGCTACTTGACGTCACCGAGTTTGACTGGTCCATCGCCCAGAAAAGAAGGCAGTGGATTGAGCCCTTGTTGCTGAGTCGCTACCAGCGATCCAATGCGCTGTATGACAAGATTGCGGCAGAAGCCCAAGTCAGCAGGGCAACGGTTTACCGCTGGGTCACCGCGTATCGCGCTACCGGCACGCTCTCGTCTCTCCTGCCGATGTACCGCAATCGCGGCGGTAAAGCAAAGCCGCGTATTGCACTAGAGGTTGAGGCCATCATTGCGAAGACCTTGGCAGAGTTTCACGACACTGACCAGCATGCGTCCATCGCTGCGACCATCAAAGAGATCCGGCGCTTGTGCTCTAACGCAGAACTCAAGTTGCCTGCGGTCAATACGATACGCATCAGATTGAATCAGACCAACGGGCCAGAAAGGACATTGTTGCGCTATGGCGCCGCCGTGGCTCACGCCAAGCACCAACCGATTAAGGGCGTGATTCCGGACGCTGATTGGCCTTTGAGCATTGTGCAGATCGATCACACCTTGCTGCCGGTGATGATTGTGGACGACAAGCACCGCAAATCCATTAAACGGGCTTGGATCACGCTGGCAATCGATGTGTTCAGTCGGGCGTGTGTGGGCATGTACCTTTCGTTGGAAGCGCCATCAGCCATGTCTGCCGGCATGTGCATCAGCCACGCGATTCTTCCCAAGGACGAGTGGTTGCGCCGAAGGGGCATTGTCAGCGTGGACTGGGGCATGTGGGGTGTCATGGGCATTCTCCATATGGACAACGCCCGCGAGTTTCGAGGTGACATGCTGAAGTCGGCTTGCCGGGTCTATGACATCGATATCCATCTACGCCCGGTCAAGAAACCGCGCTATGGGGCACACATAGAGCGCCTCATGGGGACGGTCACTGAAGGACTCAAGACCTTGAGGGGCGCAACATTTTCGGGTCCGGAAGAACTCTATGAGTACGACCCTGAGGGCAATGCCTGCATGACCATGGAGGAGATCGAGAAGTGGCTTGTGCTGTTCTTCGCCCGATACCACTTGGAAGACCATGGTGGTATTGGCATGCCTCCATTGGAGAAGTGGCGGCAAGGGTTGCTGGGAACCAAAGACAAACCTGGTCGTGGCTTGCCCGCCAGACGCACTGACGAAGAGCTGCTGAGAATCAACTTCACCCCTTTCATCGAACGCACCATTCAGGCCTATGGTGTAGTCATTGATGACGTCCATTACTACCACGACGTGTTGCGGGCCTGGATGGGCGTGATGGACCCGGAGTTTCCCAAGCACAAGCGCAAGTTCAAATTCCATCGCGATCCGCGCGATATCAGCCAGCTCTACTTTTACGACGAGCTTTCAAAGCGATACGTGACGATTCCCTACCGCGACAGCAGTTTGCCGCCGGTCAGCATTTGGGAGTTGCGCAATGCACAGGGCCTGGCCGAAAAGCGTGGAATTTCAAAAGAGAACGAAAAGGCGGTGTTTGCCATCATCAACGAGCAGCGGGCCCTGGAGGAAGATGCTGCAGGCAAGACCAAGGTGGCGCGTCGGGAGGCGCAACGGCGCACTGAGCATGAGAAGACCAGGGCTGAGAAGAAGAAAACCATGCCAAATGTTTCGGCACCAGCGAAGTCTGTGACTCCGCCTCCAGCGGTCCGCGGCTACAACCCCGATGCGGTGCAAGCATTGGATGACGATGACTGACGCGACGCAAGCCTATCCGCATCTCAACGACGCTGCCAGGGCACTGGTAGGCGCCACTGATGCTGTGCGCATCAAGGCGATTCAATCCGGAACCTGGTTGGGTTACGGCAGGGCCAAAGAGATACTGGCGCGCCTGGAGGAACTGTTGGAATATCCGCGCATAACGCGCATGCCCAATATGCTGCTGGTGGCACCTTCGTTCAACGGCAAGACGTCCATTTTGGAGCGCTTCCTGGACCTGCATCCGGTTGACCTGGATGCGACAGCGGAGGTGACGACCTGTCCAGTGGTGATGGTGGAATCGCCGCCGACTCCAGATGTGTCTGCGTTCTACACCCGTATCCTGGATGCATTGATGGCACCCTATAAGCCGACGAGTTCTCCTCAGGAAAAGAACTCCCAGGTCAAGCTGCTGTTCAGGCAGATGGGCGTCAAGATGCTGATCATTGATGAAATCCATCACCTGATCGCCGGGAGCATGAACAAGCAAAGAGACTTCAGGAATGCGCTGAAGAGCCTTGGCAATGAAACCAAGGTGGTCATCGTGGCTGCGGGCATAGAGGATGCTTACAACGCGTTCAACACGGATCCCCAGATGTCCAGTCGGTTTACTCCCGAAGTGCTTCCCTTGTGGAGGGCCGATGAAAACTTTGGGACTTTGCTTGCTACCTTAGAGAAACGCACACCGTTGAAGAAAGCCTCAGACCTCAAGTCGCCCGAAAAAATGCAGGCCATCCATGACCGCAGCGAAGGGACCTTGGGCGATATGTGCGATCTGTTCAAGGAACTGGCGATTGATGCCATCCGGACAGGTACAGAAGAAATCACTCTCAAACAAATCAATGCGCTGCGCTGGCTGCCCCCATCCAGGCGCAAAGAGCATCAGCGGTTTTAGCCAGCATGCAAGGCCTGACATCACCGTTATGGCCTATTCGCTACAAACCGCTCCCAGATGAGCTTCTGTCCTCCTGGCTTGTGCGCTTGGCCAGGGGGCACGGATTGCGGGTGCAGACGTTTTGCAATTTGATTTTTGGGAACAACCTACAGGTCTGGAACCGCGATATTGATCGCCTGGGCCCTGACTGGATCGTTGATGTGCTTGCCGAGCGGACTGGCACCCCAATCGTAATTGCCCGCGCCACCACGCTGCGCAGCTATGAAGGGCGGTTGTACCCAGTGTTCAGGACATCCGGAGCCCTTCAATGGGTTACCACCTTGCAGATGTTTCACCGGACACGGCAGGGCTTTGGGATGCAATACTGCCCGCAGTGCTTGTTGGAAGATCGGATTCCGTATTTTCGCAAAGAGTGGCGTGTGGCATTTGTAACCACCTGCTCTCGCCACCAGTGCATGTTGCGAGATCGATGTATGGCATGTGGTGCTGGGGTGGCTTTTCACCGGGGGGATATGGGCAATCCGCAAGGCCAGCATCGGGAATCGATTGCAGACTGTTTTGCCTGCGGGGCCAGTCTGGCTAGTGAATTGGTGGATTCGGTGGAGTCCTATGAGCCCATCGTAATGGATTGGCTGACCAAGATTTCAAAGGCGGCGCTTTTCGACACCAACATGCTGGGCACCCTCAATGTGATGCGCCAGATGGCGCTACTTCTCCTATCTCGGTACTCCTCAGTGAAACTCTATGCCCATGTCTGCTGTGAATTGGCATTGCCACCTATGGAGTTGGCGCCTGGGCACATGTCCTATGAATCTCGGACGCTTGCAGAACGGCACCATGTGATTCAGCTGGTCGGCTGGATGATGACAGATTTGGAGCCCCGACTGCGAGGTGCCTGGCGAGCAAAGGCTGTGCGGTACAACCAGATGCTCAAAGGCTTTGATAGGGCGCCGCAGTTCTATCTTGAGATAGTTGAGGGGTTTGCCAATTGGCGCACGATATGAAGCGCATTCGTATCTTTATCGAAAGTGCCGTTGCGCCGCTCGCATCTACTTGTCCAGGGACGTACTGACGATGTTCGAAAACTCGTTCAAAAATTCCTCATGCTTGTGTGTCTTTTGCTTGCTAGGCCCAGCGGATTTCATCTTAATAGAATTGCTCGGCAAACTGGTCTTGGCGAGGCGCGCATAGCCACCTGCGACAGAACGGAAACGCAACTCGGCCATGAGCCGACCCCGCTGTTGCAGCTCAATCTCAAGCGCTTGTATGCGATGTGTCGGGTCGTGGTTTTTTCGTGCCCAACAGGTCATCTCATGTTGCCACTCAGTGATCATCTGCCGGTACATGAACTACCTCTTGGTAGTCCAATATTTCCACTGCATCCCCAAACTCGCACTACTTTAGCATTCGATGGAAAAACCGTGTTTCTTGTGGTATGCGGGGGAATGCCTCAGGAATCTGCATCGGATCAATACTGATAAACCCGTTTTTTCCATAGAAACGAAGTGCAGCGGCAAACTTATCAGTTGTCGCAAGATAGAGATCTAGCACTTTGGCTGCCGTCGCCGACTGCAGTAGACGCGCCAGCAATTGCTGCGCGACTGCGTGCTCTCGACCTCGATAGGGTGCTTTCACATATAGCCTGCGCAGTGCGCCCTGGCCGCCTCCGATGTCCCGAAGACCAATGACTCCAACTACTTCATGCCCGGACAGCGCAACCCAAAAGTTACCTATGCCCGTCTGGTAGTAGTTGGCTACATCCAGAAGATCCGGTTGATCTGCTGCTTCAATCTCCAAATAGAACTCGGCGCGTTGGATTTCAAGAATGAGGTCAATCACACCGCGCTCAAGCGCAGCTGAGTAACGCACTATTTCGATCATGGAATTCCTTTCATGGTCTCGGTTTTGGTTGCGGCAATACAAATGCAAGATTCATCCTTTGGGCACTTTTGCCGACCGCTTGAAGTTCCATTTAAATGGATTTATATCTATAATAATGGAAATGACCAACAGCCCCCCCCTCCATGAGCGTATCGCCGAAACATTGCGCACCCTGCGGGCCGAGCGAGGTCTGTCGTTGGAGTCTTTGGCCCAAGCCAGTGGTGTTAGTCGGTCAGCGTTATCGTTAATCGAGCGTGGGCAGAGCAGCCCTACTGCCATCGTGCTGGACAAAATTGCCGCAGGGCTGGGTATCACGTTGGGGAAATTGTTTAGCCAAAGCGGAGGGGCCAACGGTGCGCCCGTCACACCATTGGCACGTCGTGCCGAACAAATCGCATGGACTGACCCGGGCTCCGGTTACGTCCGACGAGCAGTATCTCCCATGAATTTTCCTTCGCCAGTTCAGTTGGTTGATGTCGAATTCCCACCCGGTGCCCGTGTAGCCTTCGAGTCCGTATCGCCTACACCTGACTTCCATCAACAGGTCTGGATACTCGACGGTGAGATGACACTCACCACTGGAGACGTCACGTGGCACCTCAAGACTGGTGACTGCTTAGCAATGACGCTTGAGCAACCCACTATCTTCTACAACCCAACAAGCCATTTCACACGCTATTGTGTGGTGATGGTGAGCAGAACCTAGCCAAGTAGGCTTTGAAATGTTTTGCATTCACCCTGAATGCTGCTGCAAACGCCAGGCGCAACTTGAACCGAAACCCTGTTGGCAGTGTCGGCAAAGCAATCCTCTCCAGGTACGTTTAACGCATCTCACGCAGGCAAAGCTAACATGAAACGGTACAAGGCCAACATTTTGATAATTTGCGCGCTTGGCCTTTTGGTCCTGCCTCTGCTTTTGCAGAGTATTGGCAGCGCATGGGTTCGCATCGCCGACATGGCTCTTCTCTATGTGTTACTGGCTTTAGGTCTCAACATAGTGGTCGGCTACGCCGGGCTTCTTGATCTGGGATACGTGGCCTTTTACATGATTGGGGCATACAGTTGCGCACTGCTGACATCCCCGCACTTGATCGAAACTTTCGCCGCCGTCCGAGCGCTGTTTCCGGATGGCATGCACACGCCAATATGGATCATGATTCCGCTGGCCGGCGGCTTGGCCGCTTGTTTGGGGGTCTTGCTGGGCGCGCCAACCTTGCGTCTGCGTGGTGATTATTTGGCGGTCGTCACCCTTGGATTTGGTGAAATTGTTCGAGTGCTAGTCATTAATCTGGATTCGCCAATCAACATTACCAATGGCTCAAGAGGCTTAGGTCCCATTGACCCGATTACTGTGTTCGGCCTCAATTTGGGTAAGTCGATTTCGGTTGCCGGATTCAACGTGGCGCCAGTAACGCTCTACTACTACCTGTTCCTCACGTTGGCTGCTATCAGCCTATTCGTGTGTTCCCGCATCGAGCACTCACGGATTGGGCGAGCTTGGATGGCCATTCGAGAAGACGAAATCGCCGCCAAGGCAATGGGCATCAACACGCGCAACATGAAATTACTGGCATTTGGGACGGGCGCCACGTTTGGCGGGGTATCGGGGGTCATGTTTGGTGCATTTCAGGGCTTTGTTTCACCAGAGGCCTTTACGCTATTGGAGTCGGTCATGATTGCAGCGATGGTCGTTCTTGGTGGCATTGGACACTTGCCAGGTGTAATTTTGGGGGCGATCCTACTGTCTGCATTGCCTGAGGTTTTGCGCTATGTGGCGGCCCCGCTGCGCGACCTGACCGATGGTCGCCTTGATCCGGCGATCCTGCGCCAATTGTTGATTGCGGTATCAATGATCGCCATGATGCTGGCCCGTCCACGTGGTCTGTGGCCATCGAAGGATCACGGCAAATGAGATGGTCGGCACTCATTCCCCTGTTAGGGGGTAACACTACCAACAAGTAGTCCAAGAATTCCGCGCCCTCCCATCTTGGGATGTATCACGAAAAATCTTTGAACACCCGCAAATGTGTGATGCCTTGGTTCTTTGCACTATGCGAACGTCATGAGTATCATGTACCCATTCTCGGAATATAACGATGGAAACTGATGTTTCGATGAGCACTATATTGGCGCAGAAGCTGATTTTGGCTGTTGAAGCGATGCCGGCATTTCCCGAGAGCGTGCGTAAAATTTTGGCATTGACGCAAGACATCAATTGCACACCGAAGGATCTTGTTCAGGTGATTGGCAAAGATCCTGTGGTGACGGTCCGAATTCTGCGGATTGTCAATTCGTCGTACTACAGCCTGCCAAAGAAAATCTCCTCTATCGACCACGCCGTGGTTTATTTGGGCTTTAACACCATCAAGAACCTAGCCGTGGCTATTGCCGCGATCGGCGCACTACCCAAGAAGAACCCTGCAGGCTTTGACGTGCAACTGTATTTGCAGCATTGCTTGTCGACGGCCGGAATTGCGAAGCACTTGGCATCCAGATTGCCTGACGCAGACCCCGTGGACTGCTTCATCGCGGGACTACTGCATGACTTTGGAAAAATTGTGTTGGCTCAGTTCAAGCCTGTGGAATTTCGCTTGGCACTTCGAAATAGCCAGGAAGACGGAGAGTCGCTCCATCTGGCATTGCGGAAAATCATCGGGGTAGACCACTCCACCGTGGGCGCAATGCTGGTTGAGAAATGGCAGTTTTCCCACCAGCTGATCGAGGTCATTCGCCACCAGCATGGACCAGAGCTTCTGGATACCAGCCTAGGTACATGTGTGTTTGCCGCCAACCAGATCAGCAAGAAATTGGAGCTGGGTTTTGCGGGCAACACTTTCGTAGAAGAATTTCCGATATTTGTGCAGCAAAGACTGGGGGGCACTCTGGGGGATTTGGTACTGACTATAAGCAGCATTAGACCCATGTTTGAAGACGCGCAAACTGTGGCGTTGCTTTGAGTCATGCGTGACTATCGATCAGGACAACCAATTCGTGGTACAGCCCCTCTATTTCCTTAAAGTTGATCTCCAACTTTTCGCGTGATCCGATCCAGCGGCTCCACCCCCGCTCTGACAATGGAGGGACCGTCGCTAACGGATCAGACTCCAAGTTGAGTCCAAGCGCCACCGCGTCGGCGAGATGAACAACCTCGGCAAACGCGCTGTACTCTTTCGCGTTGGGATTGGATTCGTGATTGCCTCCGTAGCTGTGGTGGTCACCGATCGCGACCACAATGGCTTCGGGAAGATGCCAATGCCGACACAAAGCTGCACCAATGGTTGCGTGATGGAACCCAAATACTTGCTCTTCCGCGTCGGTTGTCAATAGATTGCCAGCTTCTCGAAGTGACTGTACCTCCGCATAGAGTGCAGGGTAGGTGGCCATCAACGCCAGCTTCCCTATGTCGTGCAAGATGCCTGCCAGAAACAGAAGGTTGGGATTGAGTTTGTTGCTCCGTCCAATTGCCGATGCGCATATGGCTACCGCGATGCTGTGGCGAAAAAGCCTTTGTACCTCAGCCCCGCTCGTCAGTCCGGGGAACTTCTGCGCGGTCATCATGGCAGCCGTAACGACCAGTCGGAGGTTTGAAAAACCTAGAACGATTACGGCTTCGTGGATGGTTTGTACTTGATTGGGTAAACCAAAGAAAGGTGAATTCGCAATTCGCAATACCCTTGCTACAAGACCTTGGTCGCGTGCAATGGATTGCACGACTTGATTGATGTCTGCATCATCGTCATTCAGGTATCCCAAGACCACTCGCGTGGTGCTCGGCAAATTGGGCAACTGCTGAACGGCAGCAATAGCCTGTTCTAGGCTGGGGCGCATCAATTTTCCTTTTGCTTCAGGAATGCCAATATTGCAGACCGAAGTGCTCTGCTAGCCGGCCCATTTCCAGAAAGGCGAAAGCGGCGCTGCAATTTGAGTGCGTCATTGTCCAAATCAACGTGTGCAGTAGATGCAACATTTGGTTGCGTGGCTACCGTTTCTGTAACTAGCTGTCTTGGAGGTGTGTCGCTCATGTGCTGATCCTCGGGACAAAGGTAAATACCATTCCAGAATATTGCCCGCTGCTGGACAAGTTGCGTCCCGCCAAAGTCCACTGCCGTCCTTCCGAATCAATGTGGTCTGAATAGCTGATCTGAGTGGACGGCCAGGGTGGCAGTGTCTCAGCGAATGAAGAAATAGTGTCCTCCTCCATGCGCAGCTCCACAAATGCTTGATTTCGGAGAACAACCATCCCGCTTGGATCCAGGCCCAGCACCGGGAGGGGAAGAAGGTGGAGGGTTTGCTGGGCCACCGAAAGTGCCGTCTGGCCCACCAGCGACCTACGTGCCTGCTCGTCGAGAAGCACGGCGAGCGCCTTGTTACTGCGATTGAGGTCTTCGTTCATCAACCCAATTTCGCGCGTGAGCCGGCCATTCTCATCGCTCAGCTCCTTACGCCTGAAGGCCTCCAGAACATTGTCTTTCAAACTTTGGTCGTCCCAAGGCTTACTCAAAAACTTGTAGATGGCGCCTTGGTTGATGGCGTTCGTTATGGATTGCATGTCTGCATAGCCAGAAAGCACCATCCGCAACGTGTCTGGGTACAGCTCTTTGGCAAGGCGCAGGAACTCCTCTCCGGTCATGTTGGGCATGCGCTGGTCGGAGACGATTACGTCCACATCATTTTTGGCAAGTAGCTCCAGTCCTTCGCTGCCTGAGTTTGCGGTGAGAATGCGATATCCCTCGCGCCGAAGAAGGCGTTTCAAAGCGGAAAGAATGCTCTCCTCATCATCGACTAACAGCAATGTGCGTGTCCTGGTGGGGCGCCCAATCAGTTCTGGAGACAGGCACCAGCCGGACGCCAGTAGCGCAACAGCGTCGGTCGCGGGCATGGGTTTGCCGACGAAGTAGCCTTGAACCGTGTCGCACTGCTCTGCGACCAGCTTTGACAATTGGGCCTCCGTCTCCACGCCCTCGGCGATAAGCGACAGGTTGAGGCTGCGAGCCATTCCTATGATTGCACGAGTAATGGATGCGTCGTTGGGGTTTGTTGTGATGTCCTGAACAAACGTTCTGTCAATCTTCACCGTGTCGATAGGCAGGCGTTTCAGGTACGCCAGACTGGAATAGCCGGTGCCAAAGTCGTCGATGGACAGCCGCACTCCCAGTGCCTTCAAACGGAACAAGAGTGCCTCAGTATGTCGAACGTCCTGCATCAAAAGACTTTCGGTCAATTCAAGTTCCAGCCTTTCTGCGGCCAAACCGGACTCCGAAAGAATGGTTTTGACCGAATCTGGATAAGTCAAATCAACAAGCTGCCGCAGCGAGACATTGACCGCCATGGTTAACCTGTCATATCCCAGGCGGTCCCAAGCCGCCAGCTGTTGGCAGGCGGTCCTCAAAACCCAGGTTCCTACACGGTCGATGAGTCCGGTTTCCTCCAGGATTGGGATGAATTCGGACGGAGGAACGATTCCCCTAGTGGGATGCAACCAGCGAACAAGTGCTTCGAACCCGGTGACGGCGCCGCTGCGACAGGAGGCCTTGGGTTGGTAGTAAACCAGAAACTGGCCCTGCTCCACAGCCACCGCCAGCTCGGTCTCCAAATGGAGGCGCGCACCCAACACCGGAGTCATGCCCGGTTCGTATAGGAGCCAGCTACCCCTTGAGACAACTTTGGCCCGAGACAGTGCGGCTTTTGCATGGTGCAGTGCCTGGTCGATAGTGGTCGCTTGCAGAGTGCAGGCAATGCCTATGCTGGCACCTACAAAAACTTCCTTCCCCGCAACCAGATAGGGGTGCATCAACTCTTCGATCAGTGCCGAGGCGATGCGGCTGACCTGCGCAAAGTTTGTAACGTTCTCTATCAGCAATGCAAACTCATCACCGCCATAGCGGGCCAGAAAGTTGCCCTTCTCAGCATGCACGGCAATCCGTCTCGCGGTTTCAGCCAAGACGTTGTCGCCTGCGGAAAGTCCCATGGCTTCATTCAGAGAGGCCAGGTGGTCCAGATCAATGCAAAGCAGCGCCACTTCGGTGTCACGCGGCAAGGCATTCAGTTTTTCCAGGAGCACGCCACGTCCCGGCAATCCTGTTGCAGGGTCAATGTCGTGCTCCTGAGATACCGGATCGGAGCTTTGCAAACCCTCTGTCATTCAATCCTCCCTAACAGGGTGTCGCCTCAGTGCCGTTTATAGTTTTGTTGGCGGCTTGATGGGCAACACCATTTCGATGTCGTCTCTGGATTCTCGCTGCTGCAGCAATCGGATGAGTTTTTCTGTGAGTACATGTTCTGCGCTTAACAAAACAATGCCGTCGTGGGTTTTGAGGTCTCTTGCCATCACCATGCCCGGCACCAGCGCACTTGTTTTTAGCATGATGGCGGGCGCCTCTGCGGCAGGGGCCGCATTCAGGGTGACTTGCAGAAAGACGTCTACCACCTCTGGGTTAAATTGGGTGCCCCGCCCCCGAGCGATCATAGAGCGCGCTTCGCTGGTGGACAGTTTGGCCTGGCTTAGGTTTCCTGCCTGAAGGTCCAGAAAAGCTTCGACGACGACCAGAATGCTTGCGGAAATCGAGAGAGCGTCACCGGCAAGGCCGTCTGGAAACCCCAGTCCGTCATATCGCTCATGGTGGGAGCGTATGAGTGCTGCGACGCCATACATATCGTCCTGTGACATTAGCGCTTGCTCACCCCACACTGGATGCCGCCGATACAAGGTCAATTCGCTTTCCGAAAGACGACCTACGGGTTTTGACAGCACTTCGTCAGACAACCCAATCTGGCCAATATCGTGCAGCAACCCGGCCACAAAGAGCTCTTGTTGTAACGCATCGGGTAGGCCCATGCTCACGGCTGTGCGGCGCGCCAAGTCGGCTACCAAGCGCGAATGGCCGCTCAGGTTGCCGCCGCGCAACTCCATCAGATTGGAAAACACCTTGATGGTGTTCAAGTAGTTCTTTTTGAGTTTTCCGTTCGCGGCCTGGAGCTCTTGTGTGCGTGCCTGAACCTTCGCCTCCAGACCAGAGTTGAGAGTTTTCAACTCTTCGTTTTGCAGAAATACCTGGTCTTCCAGTTTCTTTTTCTCACGCTCCAACGTCTTGCGCTCAAGAGCCTGCTGCACGATCAAGACCAAGTCGTGGTCGTCCCATGGCTTGGTGATGTAGCGGTAAATCTCTCCGCGATTTATTGCTTCGATGATGGAAGACACATCCGCGTAGCCCGTCAGCAGAAGACGCATGGTGTCCGGCCACCGTTGACGAACGTGTTCCAAAAACTTGGATCCGTCCATCTCGGGCATCCGCATATCGGATATCACCAGATCCACAGGGGTGCTCTCGAGTACAGTTAGTCCAGCCTGACCACTTTCCGCAACGATTACCTGAAATCCGTGGGGACGCAACAGGCGCCGTAATGCAGAGAGAATATTGGCCTCATCGTCTACACACAGAACGGTGCGCGGACTGGGACTTGCTTCGACAGGTTGCGCACTCATTGCGATTCCGTTTTCTCTGTTTGCGTCAGTGGAAGTACCAACCGGAAAGTGGTTCCTTTTCCAACTTCTGTTTGCACGTCGATTTGTCCATGGTGTTTTTGAACAATTCCATAAGAAAGTGACAGCCCCAATCCCGTCCCTTTTCCGACGGGCTTGGTGGTGTAAAACGGGTCAAAAATTCGCGGCACCACATCTTTTGGAATGCCGCTGCCATTGTCAGCCACTTCAATCCAGGCAGTTTCATTCTCAATTCCCGTACGAATCCATATTTTTCCGCGTTCCGGACCAATGGCGTGCGCTGCGTTCACCACCAGGTTCATGACCACCTGGTTGATCTCTGAAGGAATGCATTGCACCGGCGGAATATCACCATATTCCTTGATGATGTCGGCCTTGTATTTCACCTCGTTATTGACCACATTCAGCGTGGAGTCAATGCCCTGGTTCAGATTGGTAAAGCTCCACTCCGGTTTGGCATCCACGTGAGAGAAGTCTTTCAAATCCTGAACAATTTTGCGCACCCGCACGATGCCTTCCTTTGATTCCTTCATGAGGTCCGGGATGTCCTCTTTCAGGAAATCAACTTCAAGCGCTATGCGCTTGGCCTGCATCTCCTTGACAACATTAGGATCCCCATAGCTTTTTTCGGAATTTTCGTAGAAATTCAGCATTTCAAAGAGGCTACCCAGATAGGTCTCTAGCATTCCATAATTGGAAAAAATGTAACCAATGGGATTGTTGATCTCGTGGGCGACCCCCGCGGCCAATTGCCCAATGGATGCCAGTTTTTCGGATTGCACCAAATGCTCCTGTGCCGTAACCAACTTGGCATTCAGCAGATTGAGTTCCGAGTTGCGTTTGGTAAGTTCATATTCCACTTGTTCCCGGTGTTCAACGTCTTTGCGCAGAGTGGTGTTCACCTCGGCCAGTTGTGCTGTGCGTTGCTCAACGATCTGTTCCACCTCCAACTGCGATTTCATCAGGGCACCTTCGGCAACTTTTCTTTCAGTAATGTCTTGCAGGGTCTCCATGGCTCCCACGATTTTCCCGCTTGCATCTTTGAGTGGTGCTGCGGTAAAAAATAGCCAACGTCCAGAAGTTCCTAGCCGTGGAAAAAAACCTTCCGCTTCGTAGGCGTCTGGAATGATGAGCGAACTTCGGTATGTGTTTTGATACAGATCTGAAATGATGTCGACTATGGCGCCTTCGACAATCAGATCCGCCATAACTGGGCGTTCGACCCCGTAGAAGATCTTTCCAAGACCGCGCTGTCCAATGACGTCGCTAGCCGGAACACCCAAGAGGTGAGCGCACGCCTTGTTGTAATGGGTGACAACATGATCGACGTCGATGATGAACGTCGCAATGGGACTGCCCTCAAAGAAGCTCGAGGGATCCAGATCATTGAGTCTAGAGTGCATATGCCGGCGCGTGCGTTTAATTTGAATTAAAACTAAAAACGGTCAGCATTCAATATGACGCTTAGTGGACGATTTACCTGTGTCGTCGGGTTGCCGCCACGTTGTATCCAGACCTCCCTACTTTGCCTGAAATTGCAATGAGCTGTGGGTAGGGTTTATCACTTAAAAAATGGTGAGTCAAGGGCCCTGGGTTGGCCGCACAAAGCCAAGCGCTCTCGCATGGTGTTCGGGCGGTAGCAGACATGCAGTGATATCAAATCGTCAATCAGCCACTTAAAAATATGAGACTATGAGGGGTCTGCTGACGAGACAACAACCTCACAGGAGATCCAGCGATGTCGCATCTCATCCGAATGTGTTTGATCTTGGTCTTTTCTTGTTTGACGATGTACGGTGCTCACGCGCAATCCCCGTCGCCTCGTCAAGGCGCTCCTGCGGAGACGAGTTTGGATGCAATGCGGCAGGTAGTTGCTAATGCCAGCAAGCATGGCGCGCCGTGGAGTGGGCCGGTGTCAGGCCCTGCAGCGGAGCCCGGCGCCACTGTTGCGATCGTCAGCGAAGACCTGCGCAACGGCGGCATTCTTGGGGTTGGCAAGGGTATTCAGGAAGCAGCAAAAGCGATTGGTTGGAAAACCAAAATCTATGATGCCAGCGGTACGTCTTCCGGTCGTGCCAACGCGCTCGCCGCGGCGTTGGCCTCGAAGCCGGATGGCGTCATCTTCGTGGGTGTCGACGTGAAGGAAGTCCAAGCCCAATTGGCCCCCTTTGAAGCCCGCAAGATACCGATGGTGGGTTGGCATGTTGGTCCTAACGCCGGCCCGATCGCAGGCAGTCCGATTTCCATGAATGTGTCTACCAACCCGCTGGAAGTGGCACGCATTACAGCGATGGCGGCGGTTGTCGCGTCCGAGGGACGTGCGGGGGTAGTGATCTTCACAGACAGCAACTTCGAAATCGCTGTGGCCAAGTCCAATGCCATGGCGGATGTCATACGGGCGTGCAAAGGATGTCGTCTGCTGGAAATCAAAGATTTGGCGATTTCCAGAAGTGCCGAACTTATGCCTGCCGCAACGCAGGACCTACTCAAACGTTACGGTCCGCAATGGACCCATGCCTTGGCCATCAATGACATCTACTTTGACTATGCCGCACCAGAGCTGACCCATTCCGGAAAATCCAGCAAAAGCGTCAACATGCTTTCCGCTGGTGATGGTAGTGCTGCCGCATTCCTGCGCATTCAGGCCGGCACATTTCAGACTGGCACTGTTTCCGAACCATTGAATCTCCATGGCTGGCAACTGGTGGATGAATTGAATCGCTTGCTGGCCCATCAGCCGGTCAGTGGCTACGTTATTCCTGTGCATTTGGTTACCGCCGAAAACATTGCTTTTGATGGAGGAACCCTGCGTCAATACGACCCCGATAACGATTACCGCAACGTCTACCGTCGCATCTGGAAACGTTGAAGGCGCGCAGCCCCCTGTTGTTGAACATGCACTTCCGGCTACCCCGGTCTCTGCGCAGCCAGTTCATACTGGCACTCTCGGCACTGGCCCTCCTGGTCCTGGCTGGTGGCGCAACTGCCGTGTACGCCCTTCGCGTCAATACCGATGCCACCAAGCTCCTGGTCGAAAAGCGCCTGGTGCAGATGCAGGATGCACAAGACCTTGTTCGCCGCACCTTGCTCATCGAGCGTGAAGCCTACCAATTGGCTACTGCAGCATCTGTTGATGCCATGCGCGAAAGTTTTTCCGACGTCCTCAAGCAACTGGAATTGTTCGACCACACCATAGATCGCTTGGCTGCTGCCGATGATGACCTTGCTGTACTGGATCTCCACCAGTCCAGCCAATTGTTCCGCAATACGGTGAATATCGTCGGGCAGTTGCGAGAGAGTGAATTGCAAATTTCCACGCAGAAGCCGTCCAAGACCAATGCTGGGGAAAACCAACAGTTTCATACCGAACTGCGAGAACAGGCCGGCCTGATGGTCGAGACGACACAGGCCCAGTCCGACCGTGTAACCCAGGCCTACCGGGATGCAATGCTCTTGCTGGCGGAGACATCCCAAAAAAACCAGCGCTGGGTTTTGGCATTGCTCTCAGCAAGCTTATTGCTTGCCTGGCTGGTAGCGCAAAGCTTCCTTGGTAAACATGTGCTTGCACGTCTGGAATTGGTTAGCCAAAGTCTGCGTGCAACCAAAATGACCTCGGGGAATTTTGTGGTCCCGGTCCAGGGGGGGGACGAGATCGGCTACATGGCGCGCGCAGTCGAGCAGTTTCAGGAGGACCGCCGGTTGCTGGCCTTGGCCAATGCTGCTCTGCTGGTGGAGAAGGACCGGCAAGAAGAGCTGATTCGCAAGCTGGCGCAAGCCCACAGCCAACTTCTGCAGTCGGAGAAGCTAGCCGCGATTGGCCAGTTGGCGGCCGGCGTGGCGCACGAAATTAACAACCCTGTCGCCTTCGTCAATTCGAACCTGGGCACTTTGCAGGGCTACGTGGAAGACCTGTTCAAAACCCTGACCGCTTACGAACAGAGCGAGAAGGAAATGAGTCCTACAACGCAGCAGGCTATGCATGCACTGAAGCAGCAAATAGACATTGTCTATTTGCGCGAGGACGTGAGCAGTCTCTTGGCTGAATCCATGAGTGGCTTGCAGCGGGTGAAGCGCATCGTGCAGGATTTGCGGGACTTTTCCCACGTGGACGAAACTGACAAACAATGGGCCAATCTCGAGTCTGGCCTCGACAGCACTCTGAATGTGGTGGGAAGCTCGCTTAAGGACAAGGCCGAGGTGGTTAAGGAGTACGGTGACATTCCAGAGGTTGAGTGCATCCCATCCCAAATCAATCAAGTGTTTATGAATCTTCTCATCAATGCTGGGCAGGCCATTGAGGGGCGTGGCCGCATCACCTTGCGCACTGGCGCAGATGACGTACATGTCTGGGTAGAGATACAAGACACTGGGTGCGGCATATCGCCAGAGCATCTAGACCGGATATTTGACCCCTTCTTCACAACCAAACCTGTTGGCATAGGAACCGGACTGGGCCTCTCAATTTCATACGGCATCATTGGCCGACATAATGGGAAGATTGAGGTGAAAAGTGAACAGGGTAAAGGATCGACTTTTAAGGTGTTGCTACCGCGCCAGAGGGTTCGCAACTTGTCAACCTGAAATCCATGTAACCATTACAAATAGCCTTCTTGCGCGAGTGCAGCACTTCAAGTAAGCTGAACTCGGTTGTTGGAGACGAATTTTTCAGCAGTGCGACGTCAATACCCGCATAGAGGTATACGCGGCGCCTAAACCATGCAGGGAGGTACTGCGTTGGTACTGGATCGTTTTACATCCAACCGCCGGGCCTTATTCTTGTACACGCTGGCGACGGATGCTCGACATGTACGTTTAGCCCTCGGGGTGCTGATTGCGTCTGCTATTGTTTTTCTGGCAGTGGCTCCCTTTGCCCGCCTTGCGCTGCCACCACTTCCTGCATTCATTCCGATCTACCAGTCGGCGCTGATCACTAACGACCTTATCACCGCCGTCTTGCTGCTGGGGCAGTACCGCTTCTTGCGTGCCCGTGCGTTGCTCGTGTTAGCGAGCGGATATTTGTTTTCTGCCTTCATGGCGATGGCCCACGCCCTCAGTTTTCCTGGACTCTTTTCAGCGACAGGGGCCTTGAATGCGGGGCCCCAAACTACGGCCTGGCTGTACTTTCTTTGGCACGGCGGATTCCCGCTCTTTGTGATGGGATACCTCTACACGAAGAATCGAGCGCTTCGGGAGGCGCCACATGAGGCGCGGGCATCGGTCGCGGCTCATCGACCCATTGTTCTGGCGCTGTTATTCGCCGCTCTTTTATGCGCGAGCTTAGTAGTACTCACAACCGTGGGGCACGATTTTCTGCCTGTCATCATGCGCGGAAACAAAGATGACACTGGAAAGCAGCTGGTTGCTGCATGTACATGGACATTATCCCTGCTTGCGCTGGTGTGCATGTGGAGGGGGCGCCCACACAGTGTCCTGGATCTCTGGTTGATGGTCACGCTTGTCGTGTGGATATTCGACATTGCTCTCGCATCGGTGCTCAATGGCGGCAGGTTTGATCTAGGCTTTTACGGAGGACGGGTGTACGGCCTTCTTGCATCGTCCTTTGTGTTGATCGTGTTGCTGCTGGAGAACAGCCGTCTTTATGCTGACCTGGCCGATGCCAATGCGCGTGAACAGGAGCACAGTGAAGAACTGGAGCGAGCCCGAAATGCAGCTGATGCGGCAGCAAAAGCGAAATCCGATTTTCTTGCGGCAATGAGTCACGAAATTCGGACTCCCATGAACGGTGTCATTGGCATGGTGGATGTACTGGCCAGGTCAAGCCTCAAGGCGCATCAAGTAGCCATGGTCGATCTCATTCGCGACTCTGCCTATTCGTTGCTTTCCATCATTGACGATATTCTGGACTTCTCGAAGATTGAAGCCGGTCGCCTCGAGATCGAAAGTGAACCCATGGACATTGCGGATGTGGTTGAAAAAGTCTGCACCATGCTGAATCGGCTCGCAGAAAAACAGAAGGTGGAACTGATCCTCTTTACAGACCCCGCAATTCCAGAGGTGGTTCTAGGAGACGCCCTGCGCTTGCGCCAGGTGCTCATCAACCTTGCCAACAATGCCATCAAATTCTCGGGCGGCACCACGTTGAATGGGCGTGTCATCGTCCGGGCGCAACTGCAGACACGCGTGAACGAGCAAGTTTTTGTTGAATTTCAGGTTATTGACAATGGAATCGGTATGACCGAAGCGACTGTTGGTGGCCTGTTTGAAGCCTTCACCCAAGCGGATGTGTCAACGACAAGGCGGTTTGGTGGTACCGGTCTCGGATTGTCCATTTCCAGCAACCTGGCCAAACTGATGGGCGGGGGCATTTCAGTAACCAGTACCCTGAACAAAGGCTCAACATTTACTCTACGTCTCCCATTTACTACGTGCCCATCGCAGCAGCGGAAAGAAGGCCCCGATGCATTGGTGAAGGGGTTGAACTGCCTGCTCATTGGCAATGGAGAAACGCAATCTGGCGATCTGATGACCTATCTCCAGGACGCTGGCGCTCAGGTGCACCGGGCGCGCAGTCTTGACGAAGCCAGTGCCTTGGCGCAGTCGCTTCCCGGGGGGCAGTGGATATGGATAGTCAACACGCCTGCCGATACGCCTGTTGCCATAGAGAGGCTGCGCGAAGTGTCGCGTCAAAACCCTGCCACGGATACGCGTTTTGTGGTGGTAGGTCATGGTCACAACCGGTACCCGCAGCAGTTTGACGCGGATCGCATCTCGATTGATGGCAATGTGTTGACACGCAGTGCCCTACTACAGGCCGTTGCTATTGCAGCAGGGCGCGCGCAGTATGCGGATGAGCAACTGGACGTCCCCGGCGCCTCGCCAATACCGATTCCGGCAGCGCTCTCGCGCGAAGAAGCTCGTCGACAGAGGCGACTGATTTTGGTGGTTGAGGACAATGCCATCAATCAGAAAGTCATCATGCAACAACTCGCGTTGCTGGGTTTCACTGCAGATCTTGCAAGTGAGGGCCAGCAAGCCCTGTTGCGATGGCGCAGCGGTGACTATGCCCTAGTCATTACAGATCTTCACATGCCAGGGATGGATGGTTATCAGTTGACTTTAGCAATACGCGGGGAAGAACTGGCCAACCAGGCCGGACGTGGACGTCAAGCCTCCCACCAGTCCATTGAGCGGATTCCCATTGTGGCTCTGACCGCCAATGCGCTGAAGAGTGAAGCCGCGCGTTGCCTTTCAGCGGGCATGAATGACTATATGAGCAAGCCCACTCCCCTGGCTGATCTGCAAGTATTACTGGAGAAGTGGCTTCCTGTTTCACCTTTTTCGATGGGAGGAGAGTTGTCCTCCAGCGTGCCACTGGATATTCAGGTTCTCCGGACCCAAATTGGCAACGACCCTAAGTTGATCTCCGAATTTCTACGGGTATTCCAGGAAAACGCAGTGCAAATTGCGCGTGATATTAGGCATGCCTGTGACAACAGGGACGCAAGTGGGGCGGTTGCCGCCGCGCACAAACTGAAGTCTGCGGCTCGCGCCGTCGGAGCGCTGGCACTAGGGGAGATGTGCGCATCCATTGAGGACATAGGAAGCACTGAGCATGTGGAAGCGTTGCGCATCGCGGCTGAGCGTGTAGAGACTGAGATGCGAACTGTGGATCGGTACCTTACCCGAATTTTGTCGGTGGAAAAGGGGGACACACATGGGCAGCAAATTTGAGACACATATTCTCGTGTTGGACGATGAGCCGTTCATGCTCAAGTTGCTTGTGCAACTCCTGATGAATGCGGGCTTCAAAAACGTAACCAGTTGCGATAGTGGACAAGCGGGATTGGCTTTGGTGGACCGGGCCCTCAATCGCCCCGAGCTCATCCTCTGTGATCTGAACATGCCGGGAATGGATGGTGTGGAATTCATCCGAAGGCTTGTGGAGCATGGCTACCCGGGATGCATGATCCTCGTCAGCGGTGAGGATGAACGTACCTTGCAGGCGGCGCGCAAACTGGTCCAGGCGCATCACATTGATATCTTGGGCAGTCTTCGCAAACCAGTCTCTCCTCAAACGTTGACGGACTTGTTGGCCAAATGGGTTCCGGTTCAGAACTCAATACCCCTTGTGTCCGAGAAGCAGTACGGGGCCGATCGACTTGGTCTGGCCATCAAGGAAAAAGAACTGGTCAACTACTACCAGCCCATAGTCTCGGTGGAGACGGGCGAGGTGGACAGTGTCGAGACCTTGGTACGCTGGCTGCATCCCCAGGATGGGTTGGTGTTCCCGGATAGGTTTATTGGGGTTGCCGAGACGCATGGATTGATCGATGCGTTGACCCACCATGTTTTGGAGCAATCATTGGTGGATGTGGCCAGTTGGAATCGGCAAGGGCTGAGGCTGAAGGTGGCGATCAACATCTCCATGGTTAACTTGAATGCCCTGGATTTCCCCGAGTATGTGTCCACAAAGGCCATCGCCGCGGGGATTCCTCCGCAGTCGATCATGCTGGAGGTCACTGAAAGTCAGCTGATGCATGACTTGCGTGCGCCCCTTGAAATCCTGATGCGCCTGCGCCTGCGTCGGTTTGGTCTATCCATTGACGATTTTGGAACCGGTCACTCATCACTTGTGCAACTGCGAGACCTGCCATTTGAGGAGCTGAAAATAGATCAAAGCTTTGTGCACGGTGCCCACGGCAACGAAACAAATCGCGCCATCTTCCTTGCCAGTTTGAGACTAGCCAATGAGTTGGGTATGTCTGTCGTCGCTGAAGGCGTGGAAGACCAGGTTGATTGGAGAATGCTGATGGAAACTGGTTGTGGCCTGGCGCAAGGCTATTACATTGCACGACCAATGCCGGCGAGCCAAATGGAAAACTGGATCGAGGATTGGAAGGATCGGTGGAATTCGGGGGAGCTTCGCCCTCGCACGGGTGGATGAAATCGGGCAATTTAAAGCGCCAAGAAAGCAATTGCACAAAGAGACGGTCTGGCAGTAGACTTGCGTGCCATCCCCGCATGGAGTCGACATGAAAACACGCAACTGGACGGTTCGTGGGAAACTGACTTTGGCCTTTGGAGCCTTGGCCATCATCATGGTCCTTGTCTCCGGAATTGCGATGAAATCACTCGGCGATGCCAATGCGCGATTTGCCGACTTTATTCAGGGAATAAACGCGCGCCTGCTTCTGTCTTATGAAGTGCGAACCGCGGTCGAGCGGCGTGCCATTGCCGCCCGTGATCTTGTGAATGCCGCTACGCCAAAAGACAGAGAGATCGTCAAAATAGAAGTCACCAAAGCGCATGCGGATGTGCAGCAGCATATGGCAGAGCTCCTGAAGATGGTTTCTGATCCGAGCGTTCCTGAAGAGGTTCGGAAGATGGTGATGAAGATGGCGGACATTGAAAACCGCTACGCACCCGTGGCACTTGGTATTGTCGAACTGGCGCTCAACGAGAAGCGTGAGGAAGCGATCGCCAAGATGAATTCGGAATGCCGGCCACTCTTGGTCGCGCTCAATGAAGCCGCCCAAAGCTACCGTGACTTCACTGTTGCGCGATCAACCAAGATGGTGGAGCATGCTGCCGCGGACTACGCTTTCCAACGTAATTTGCTGTTGGCCGCCTGTTTGCTGGCCTTTGCGACTGCGGGCGTGGCCGGTACGTTGATTGTCCGCAGTCTGACGCGGGCCCTTGGTGCAGAGCCTCACCAACTGGGCAATGTGGCTCGGCGCGTTGCTGAGGGCGATCTAAGCCCTGTGCTGGGTGTATCCAGCGCACGCGCAGGAAGCGTGCTGCAGTCATTGGGCAATATGCAACACAGTCTCGCAAGCGTCGTAGCGCAAGTGCGCAATAGCAGTGACAGCATTGCGACGGGTTCCACCCAGATTGCTACCGGAAATTCGGATCTCAGTCAGCGTACTGAGGAGCAGGCCAGCAATTTGCAGCAAACCGCAGCTTCGATGGAGCAGTTGTCCGGCACGGTCAAGATGAGCGCGGAAACTGCGCGCGAAGCGAATCAACTCGCGGCCGATGCCGCAACGGCGGCAGAGCACGGCGGCCAGATGATGGTGCATGTCGTCAGTACCATGAACGGCATTTCGGAGTCTTCGCGGAAGATCTCTGACATTATTGGCGTCATTGATGGAATTGCTTTTCAGACCAATATCCTTGCACTGAATGCAGCCGTGGAGGCCGCCCGTGCCGGTGAGCAGGGGCGTGGCTTTGCAGTTGTTGCAGGCGAAGTGCGGACATTGGCACAGCGCAGTGCTGAGGCCGCCAAGGAGATCAAGGGTTTGATTAATACAAGTGTCGAGAGGGTGGAAGCAGGTACGCGGCAAGTAGATGGAGCCGGAGCTTCCATTGGTGAAATAGTGAGCAGGGTTCAGCGGGTAAGCCAGATGATCAACGAACTCTCCAACGCGTCTACTGAACAGTCGCTAGGTATCAACCAGATAGGAAATTCGGTGCAGCAGCTGGATCACGTGACCCAACAGAACGCAGCGTTGGTGGAGGAGATTGCGTCGGCGGCAGAGAGTTTGCGCAATCAGGCGGTGCAGCTGACTGAAGTGATGAGTGGGTTCAAGCTGGAAGGCGCTGCGATTTAGTCCAGGCACGCCAAATTCTCCGGAATCCTTTGGTTTGTTTTTTATACTGAGGCTGCTTGCCCAGTTGTTTTAAGGCTTGCAACAGAAGTGGGCGCAAACCGACATAACGTTTATGTCTTGTTTTGTGACCACTTTGTTGCCGTTCTTGCTTGCAAGGTGCTGTGCGATGAAGTCCACAGCGTCGATTAAGTGCCACGTATTCCAGCTCGGCTCCATAACCACTGCACTTTCGCTGTTTTTTTGTGGTCTTGAGCGCCTGCGCCCGAACCTCCCGTCTGCCCGAACCAGAATCTCCCTGCTTCCCAATTCGCCGGATGGAACTGCGTGGCAACAATGCAGTTCAGTTGGGTAATGGATAGTCTGTCCGGCCCAAAAAAAGCGAAACCCCGTTACGCAAGTGTGTCGGTGACGCTACTATGAAGGAGCGTTGGGCCTGTGTGCACAGCGCCAGCCGCTGACCGGAAGTACACGTTCAAAGAGTTGACTTCCAGCCTCTTTCATTCTGCGTAAACTATTCGGAAATAAAAATAGCCGCTCGATTCATAATTTAGACCATGTTTCCCCGCGCGCACAAAAACGTCGAATACTCAGGACCCAGTTCATGGACGACATCCGCGTTGGCGGCAAACTTAGATTCATCCGTTGGAGCCGCACGATTCTGTTCGGCAGCTTGGTCTCCCTTGCAGGCCTCTGTGGCGCTCAATCCGTCCTGAGAATTGCCCGTATTGAAAATGTCCCGGACCAGCAGGTCGGCGCCGAGATTCTTGCGGCTGTGTATAGCAAGTTGGGCATCCAACTTCAGTTCGTGGACGGGCCTGCCAAACGCTCACTGGTGGAGTCGAGTGAAGGTCGCCTCGATGGTGAAATTCAGCGTGTGCTGGATGTGCAGAACGAATACCCGACTTTGCTTGCCGTTCCGGTGCCCATCAACTACATAGAACCCATGGCGTTCACCAAGCGCGCAAGCTTTGTTGTGAACGGATGGGACTCGCTTCGCGCCTACAGGATCGGAATCGTACGTGGCGTGGGTTCGTCGGAACGGGGGACCTCTGGAATGCCGCAGGTGGAGCCTACGACCAGCATGGAGCAGATGATGCTGATGCTCAATGCGGATCACACGGACGTCGCCGTCAACGATCTATTCAGTGGGGTGCTTGTTTTGCGCAGGCTTGGGCTTCAAGACACCATCCATCCTCTTTTTCCCGCGTTGCAACATATTGAGCTATACCATTTTCTCAATGAGCGTCATCGTGCCCTTGTACCCCGGGTCGAAACTGTAATTCGACAAATGAAGTCGAATGGCGAGTTAGCCAGCTTGCGCAAAAAAATAACTGACCGCATGCTTGCTGAGATTCCAAAATAGCCCATATTCTGGGGCACGTTGCCAACGTGCTCATCAAGAACGCCCAGAAACTGCCGCAGAAGCTCTACAAGTTACTGACTTAAGGCGGAGGCACGGGGGTGCAGGGACACAAGAAGTTCACCATGGCCACCGACATCCCAGTCTATTTCTGCGATCCGCAAAGCCCATGGCAACATGGAAGCAACGCGAACACAAATGGCTTGCCGAGACAGCATATGCCAGAGGGCATGGACCTCTAGGGTTTCTCTCGGGTTCAACTCAACACGATTGCGAGGCAATTGAATGGGTGGCCGCGCAAAACGCTCGGCTTCCAAACGCCTGCTGAGATGTTCAGCGAATGTGCTGCATCGACCGGTTGAATCCGTCACCCAATGCGGTCTTCCGGCAAACCAGATTCATGTCCAAGTAACGGCCATTCAACGGAGGCTCACCAAGCGGGTCCGATAGACAGCCGAAATGCAGCAGTTGCCATTGGCGCCAACCAGCAGCATACCGGTCGGCGCAGCATCAACCACCGCACGAAACAAGCCATCCCCGGCAAAAAAACGGCGAATGAAGCGAGTTGGTCGTCATGAGTTTGTGTGCCCACGCGTCGCCGTTGCGTTAACGCGATTTATCACCTCCAATGCGGCCTCGTTCGCGTAGCTTCGCTGCGCAGAGTCCTTTTCAAATTGGTAGTCGCGCAATGCCAGCGCAGTATCAAGAAGCATGTCACGCACGGAGTTCAGAATGTCGACAAGGTCCTGCACTGAAGTTTCGGGGCTGTTCGGCCCGTCAGGGATATTGCTGTCTGTCATAGAGCCCCACCGTAAGAAATGTTTTAAAAGCTAGTCCAATCGGCATCCTCGCCGTTGGCACCACCGTTTGCTGGCGCCTTAGGGGCTGCCGTTGGCAAGCGAGGTGCGGCTGGCTTGGAGGTATTCGTTTTGGTACTGGCACTCTGCTTTAGAGCGGCCATTTTGGCAGGCGCAAACTGCTTCGGTGCGCTGTGGTGTATTGCCGTGGCAGACGGATGGCTGCCAGGTGTGAGTACGCCATTACCCTGCATGAGCTTGAACACCGCCACCGTTCCCACCAAATCTTGCGCCTGCGATTTGAGGCTGCTCGCTGCGGCGGCCATTTGCTCAACCAGGGCCGCATTTTGCTGGGTGGCTTGGTCCATCTGCGTTACCGCCTCACCTACTTGGGTCACTCCCGCACTTTGCTCCGAGCTCGCTGCGCTGATCTCCCCCACGATGTCTGTCACGCGGCGAATGGAACCCACTACCTCCGTCATGGTGGTCCCGGCTTGATCCACAAGCGCAGTGCCGTGCTCGACCCGCTCAACGCTGGCGTTAATCAGCCCCTTGATTTCCTTGGCGGCTTCGGCACTACGTCCGGCCAAACTGCGCACCTCTGAGGCCACCACGGCAAAGCCCCGACCCTGTTCGCCCGCGCGGGCTGCCTCCACCGCCGCATTCAAGGCCAGGATATTGGTCTGAAAGGCAATACCGTCGATCACGCTGATGATGTCGGCTATTTTTTTGGAGGAGTCGTTGATGCCCTTCATGGTGTCTACAACTTGGGCCACCACTTCACCCCCTTTGACCGCCACTGCGCTGGCGCTTTGTGCCAGTTGGTTGGCTTGGCGGGCGTTGTCGGCGTTTTGTTTGACGGTGGAACTGAGCTCCTCCATCGAAGCCGCTGTCTCTTCGAGTGCACTGGCCTGGTTTTCGGTGCGGGCACTGAGGTCGTGGTTCCCCTGCGCAATTTCTGCCGAAGCAGTAGACACGCTCTCAGACCCCAGGCGTACCGCTGAAACCACCCGCGTGAGCGAGGTTTGCATGCGCTCCATGGCGGCCAGAACGCTGGTCGTGTCGCCGCTGCGCACGTGAAGGTGGACCGTCAAGTCACCGTTGGCCACTCGCCCGGCCGCGTCGCTCAATTCAGCAGGCTCCCCGCCCAATGCACGAGTCAGGCTACGCGTGATTAGCAGGCCAGCAACAACCGCCAGCAGCGATACGAGCGCGCAAGCCCCGATCAGCAGGTTGCGTTGCGCGACGTAGTCTGCCTCCGCCTGTTCTACGCGCTTTGTGGCCAAAGTATGCGCAAACGCAGCGTAGTCGCTTGCTGCATTGTTCAGGCTGGCCAGCAAGGGACGGCATTCCTTATCGATCTTGGCAATGGCCTCGTCCCGTTTGTCATGCAGAGCTTTGTCAACAATGTCTAGCGCCACTGGGGCGTAAGCCCGTTCAATCTTGTCCATTTCACCCACCAGACGGCGCGCCTCTTCTGATTCATCTGGCGCCTGAACCATTTGCAGCAGCTTGGCCAAGTTCTCAGTCGTAGCCTTGTGGGCGGCAGTGACCTTTTGGGTTTCCAGCGCCAAATCGGCAGGGCTGCTGACCAGCACCATGTTGCGCACAGCAATACCCCGCAAATTGACGGCGGTTCGTACCGCCTCCCCCATGGAGGCGCGCGCATTGATGCCATTGACGAAGACCTTGAACCGGGTGTCGGCGTCGGCCAGCGATTTGATGGCAAAGCCACTGATCAATAGAACCATAAGCGTTAACAGTCCAAACGCCGCAGTTAACTTGGCACGTGTCGTCATGTTGTTCATATTGTTTCCTTGGATGGGCTGCTAACCGTATCTTGGGTTTGTCACTGAACGAATCTGAGTTCGTTTGGCGAAAAGGATATGCCGTTTTGCCGGAAAATGCGAGCCTTTTGCATGTTGCCACCGGCATCTGCTTGACAGGTTTCAGTACTTGTTCCTGGCCACCAGTGATACCGCTGCTGTGCTGCATGAATCACACCATGCCTGATTTCTAGGGGCAGATGGCCCTGTCAATCAAGGATTGGCCCGCACTGTCGCGGTTCAATCGGCGCCAACAGCCTCAAGGTTCAATCGACGTTAAAGCCCTGTGCACATGGGTTCTAATTACCTCGGTAATCTACTGCGCCAACGGCAACTTTAGGCTCCAATGACATGCGTCCATCTCCCAATGCAACCTCGCCAATATATCCATCAACTATATGGCTCGCATTGAGACTTGTACTGCGCCATCCCGCCACGATTGTCATTCTGGCTGCATGTACGATGGTGCATGCGGGTCCAGATACTGCCAATGCATCGACTACTTACGACTACCCTAAGCTCATCTTGGGTTTCAGGCCACAGGCGCATGAAACCCGGGATCCAGTTTCCGGCTTGCTCCATCCAGGCCTGAGTTTGACGAAAAACCAGTTGGACACGATGCAGCGTCATGTGCGCAACGGGGACGAGCCCTGGGCCAGTGCCTTCGAGGCGTTTGCAAAGAACGCGCGCAGCGCGCCCAGTCCCCGTGTCTACTATCAATCGGAATGGACCGAAATATTACATGGGCCGGCCAATCAGACTGGCAACTACATCACGGTTCGAATGGCGATGGACGCTGATGTGGCGTTTCATCAAATCGTGATGTGGTACGTCACAGGTAATGAGCTGTACCGGGTCAATGCCCTGAACGTTATCAGGAACTACTTCTCCATTACCAAAGTTGAACCGCATTGGGATTCTCAGATTCGATGGGGGATTGCCGCTTATAAACTCTGCCTCGTAGCGGATCTCTTGCGCCACACCGACGGTAATACCGAAGCCAGCCGATGGACGGACAACGACCAGAGTCGTTTTACAAATTTGGTAAAGATGGGGGTAAATCTTGTCGCAGGCCCCGGTTACTGGATGAACCAGCATCAGTTCGCGACGATGGGGATGGTAGCAACGGCTGTCGTTCTGGACGACAAATTGCTCTACCAGCAGGCAGTGGAACGCACGACGGTCAACTCGGCCGGCCAACAAGGGGGACGTAACGGCTCCATCCAATGGCAGATGCGTCTGGTCACCTCGGACGCCAGCACTGGCCGACCCGTTGACACACCGCAGGTGCAGGTCGTTGAAATGGCACGTGACCAGGGCCACGCGTGGATCGATCCGACCGCTCTTTCGCTGCTTGCACAGGTGGCGTTTAACCAGCGTACCCGGGTCGATCCGGTCAGCGGTGTTCCCAGTGAAGGCCGCAACGCGGTCGAAGTGTTTGACTTCCTGGACCATCGCCTCCTGGCGGGGGCCGACTACATCACGCGATACAGCTTCGGCGAGACCGTTGACTGGATTCCGGTTGTGATGTCCGAAGGAACTCCCCCGCAAATCGGAGCGGTCATTGTTGGACCGCCCCGTCAAATGACGCAAGGAATTCTTTACAACTACTACCGCTATATCAAAAAGTGGGACCGACAAGACCCTCGGTTCCGAGCCGTAGCGCACGCCTATGAATCGATTTTCCCGGAGGGTGACGGTGGAACTGACATGCCGGGGAATGGGACGCTGTTCTATACGCCGGATGCGGGGGGCATTCGATAGTCAGCGGATATCCTTTGAATCTCAGGTGCTTGCAGAACGGCACCGTGTGATTCAACTGATTGGCTGGATGATGATGGATTTGGAGCCAAGACTGCGAGGCGCCTGGCGAGCAAAAGCTGTTCGATACAGCCAGATGCTCAAAGGCTTTGACAGGGCGCCGCAGTTCTATCTTGGGATAGTTGAGGGTTTTGCCAATTGGCTTGATATCTAAAATCTAACGCGTGACCTTGGCAATTCAATCAGATTCTTGGCTTCTGAAAGTCGGAAAACTTTTTCTGTGGATGCAGTAACTCTACGGATTCCGGCCTATAGGTTTGACCTATCGCAGCACACCAAAAACGCCTCAATAAAATCATTACTTCAGATGGTGGGAAATCAAATCCATTGAGAGGAAGTACTAACGTTCCAGGTGTTAAGGCAAGCCGTTTAAGTGCGTATTTGAACAAGAATGCAGGCCGAGTATCGGTCAAATCACCACTCGATATTTGGGAGGCGTCTGTGAGCGTGATGCATGCATATGTGGCTGTCGACCTTCCTCCCGATAGGGTGCGTATATCTATGCTTTTTATTGTTGACCATGGAACGCTGCTCTCGCGAATGGTCAACATTTTCTCCGAGAGTTTAAAAACAGCTTCCTGAGCATTCCCAAGATTTTTCAGAGCCTGCAGCGTTAGGCGCGCTAGGATTAAAAATCCTGCGATTGAGAAGGTGAGCCAAGCCGCAATTGCCCACTTTGGCATGCGTAGATCATTGGCTGAAAGCCCCGCCCCGAATGCTAGTCCTGTGAAGCCGAAGACTATTGTCAGCAATAGTCCGGATGCGAAGGATGAAAAAGCAAGAAGTCGCGAGATCTTGATTTCAACCGTCGTCTCCAATGGCCATTGTTCAGCTTTCAGTGTACTCATAACAATTTATTAGGTATCACTTGGTAGGCGGTGCGCTTATCCAACTGCACCGTTGGTTTGCTTTGAGGGTCAATTGTTATGTTCATTTTGAATGACTGCAAGCGAGCAATTTGCAAGGCAGCTTGCCGGCCAGCAGGGTCTGGCACACCGTGGTCGATAAGGTTCTGAATTTAGTCAGTACTGACTGGACATCACCCATTCCCCGCGCTCCAACGGAATCTCCACTTCCACGACAGTCAGCCCTGGTTCGCTTTCAATCCGCAGCGAAGCACCCACCGCCTTTGCGCGGTCATGCATAGATTGAAGCCCTTTGCGCAGTTGCTGGCGTGTGTCGAAGCCAACGCCATTGTCGGCAATGCGCAGTGCAATCATATGGGTTGAGTGGCTGGCTTCAATCCGCATTTCCGTGGCATGCGAGTGTTGCAACACATTGGACAACGCCCCAAACACGATGAACTGCAGCTGATGCATAGCCTTTTCGTTTAGATATTCCACGACGGGTAATTTGCCTACTTGCCACTGCAGGGCGATGCCGGATTCCTTGAGCCGAGGGTCCAGGCGGTACCGCAGATTGGCCAATACCGCAGTGATGTCCCCCGCGGGCAGGTTCATGGCGTCAATGGACAACTTGAGATGGTCCAAGGCGTCACTGACGGTATGTAGAACGTCGGATTTCTGGTACGTATCCGTCTGCAGCTGGCGCAACGCAACGCTCAAATGCGATCCCACTCCGTCGTGCAAATCCCGCAGCACCCGCGCGCGCTCAGCACTCTTGGCCTGGGCTTTGGCGGACTCCTCCAATCGCTGATAGGTTACCGCCAACTCACTTTCGCGCTGCGCAATGCGATGGGCCAGCGTGTCCATCAGGCCCCGCACCTGTTCGCTCACAGAGCGAAACCGCATGATCACGATGTAGAGCAAAGTGATTCCGAACAAGATGGAGGAGTACCGCAAATAGGTGTTGTCTCGATAGTCCACACTGAAGCGCAGAACATACAGGTCATAGATTCCCACGACCACATTGATCACGGCAGAGAAGGCCACCAACCTGTGCGCGGAGCTGGCTCCCCGGAACGCACCCTTCACAAATATTCCAATAAAAATCACGAAGGTCGTTCCAAACACCACATACCAAACTGTCAATACCTTCGAAAATCCAAACTCCAGGGCGGCAATGAGCGCGACCACGCAACCTGCCACCAAGCCCATCAACCAGCGCTGAAACCAGACAAAGCTTTTGTACTGGCGCCAGTGCGCGACCTCCGCGCAGAACAGGGCCATAAAGCTTGCCCAACATGTGGTGGCGGTAACCATCAGCACGCCCCACCAGGGCCAAGGCACCAGCGGTGACTCGACCAGGAAGTCACTCACGCTGACCGCCCAGCACAGCTCAGCGAGTCCGGCCATGAGGTACAACGGATCTTGCCCATGGGCCAAACTGGACGTCACCGGATGGTGGTGCCGATGAAAACTGGCCTGTGTTGCCCACAATGCCAGGGCAATGAGCCCCACCAGCAAGCTCAGTGTGGCAACGGTTTGTGACCCGTAGGCGCGCAGTCGATGGTCTTTCAGATAGATGGGGTATACCTCGTGATGCGGCCCCAGAATGACACTGGAAAGACCACCTCTGCGCCCCCTGTCGACGCGGATGCGGATATGGATGGTGTTGTCGTTGCGAAGCTGGCTGGGCGGAATCGTTACAAAGACCGGCAGCTTGGCGAAGTCGTCTCCATTGCCTTCGACAAGATCGCCGTCACTCTCCACCAGCACGTCATTGATCCAGATGGCATACGCGTTTCCGATTCTCGGGATGTACAGGGCGTAAGGATAGGCAGGGCGCAACTCCAGCGAAAACGGGATGTCAAAGCTAGCGTCTCCTCGCTTCCCGGGGAAATTCCGATCCCAATGGAACGGCAGCGAGGTGGTGTCGCGCACCTCCTCCGCAGGTGCTCCATCGGGATCTTCTGACGCTACTTGCAGAAAAGCTCTTGCGGTCTTGAGTTCCTGAACGACTGCTTGGGCACTGAAGCACCAACACAGCAGCAGTCCCAAGAGAGCGGCTTGTACTACACCGCGCGCGCGGGCACGAGGCTTCACAGCAACCCCATGCGTGTGGCCTCAAACACGGCCTCACCGCGGGTGTGGACGCTGAGCTTGGAATACAGCCGCTTGATATGCGTCTGCACCGTGTGTGTGCTCAGTTGCTGGAGTACCGCGATTTCCGCATAGGTGTGCCCTTGAGAAATCAGTTCGAGTACTTCCTGCTCGCGCGGGGAAAGCATTGCAGGAAGCTGCGCGCCGGGCAAGGTCGCGGCGGGCGGCGTCGCGCGACCCAGGGCGTACTTGGCCAGTACCCGCCTGGCGATCATGGGGGAGATCGGCGACCCTCCCGCCCGCATTTCCAGGATGGTTTGTGCCACGTCACTGGGTGTGCTGTCCTTGTGGATGTAGCCCAGGGCTCCGGCCTCGATGCTGGCCAGCACATTGTCTTCGTCGCCGAACATGGAAATCACCAGAGGTTCGCAATCCGGATTGAGGCGACGCGCATGCCGAATCACGTCCAATCCTGACCCATCTGGCAGCCCCAGATCAGTCAGCAGTACATGCAGGCGTTCGGCGTGGTGGTCCAACCAAGTCTTGGCGTCGGTGGCGTTGCCGAAACTGGCGGCGAGCTCCAACCCTGCGCACTGGGCGACGCTGGCCTCAAAAAACTCCCGCATGAGGGGATCATCCTCAACCACCAATACTCGCCACATGGCCACTGCTCCCCCAGTTGGATTGGCGCAGAGCATAGCTTCAAACCTCTCAGGTGCAACAAAAGTGTGGCGCTGTCCCCAATATTGGGGATACCCAAGTCTGTCTAAGCCCGATAGCATCGCGTCCAATTAAAGCCGGAGACGTGGTTAGAAGGGCGCATTGCCTCTTCGGAATATGGTGTTCGGATGTACCACGAGTCTGAAATTTTTCTGACAAGAAGCGCGGAGATTTGCAGGATGAATAGGTGGATTCTGAGTGTCCTCTTGATGGTAACTATGGCTCACCAGGGAGCTTTCTCCAAAGAGTGGGCGGAGAACGCAAAACTCAGCCCAGCGGCAGTGGGTGAAAAGCTGAGTTTGGATGATTCCTTCGGTGGGTATCCGATTTACCAAGGTGTTGCCGGTTGGAGATATGCAAGTGGAAGCATCGGGGCGACGGGAGGCAGAGCGGATTCGATCGCAATGGCCAGCTTGCAATTCGCGTATTTCGGTCAAGACGGTATTTCTGCAGTGCAGAATGTGACCGCGAATTTGCAGACCAACAGCGGCACGTACTGGACCGGTGCACCGTGTTCATCAGAGCACATGATCGTGCGGGCGAAAGGCAAGGGACGCAACGATGACTGCATGACCATCGATCCGCTGTCGTTGTCCAACGGGACTGCTGTAGTGACTTGGCTGGAAGTCAAGATCACAGAGTCCACTACATCCGGACGCTACTACGTGATCGATTTTGCGATCCCGCTTGATCGTTTGGGTCTACCAGGCACTGCGGTCGGTGATTGGACAGCAAAGAGCGTTCAAGAAGACTCGCTCAAGAAGCAGATCATCGAAAAGATCCTCCCATGGGCAGAAAAACTTCAGGATGGCGCTGCCAAGCTGATGGACTATTCGAAGCCCCAAGATGCATTCAGTCTGGTTCCTAGTTTTACCCAACTACTCGTTTCAAGTTCTAAGGCTGCAGCGACTCCAAAACTGACAGGCCCAGGAACGACGACATTGGGGAACGGGATTGTCCTCAGCGGCGAGTTCCGAGACGGTCAATTGGTCAAAGGTTCGCAGAAGATCCCGGGGGTCGGAACGTTCTCTGGAGAGTTTGATTCCAGCTCCAGATTGAATGGCAAAGGCACATTTGAAGTCGAAGGCAACTCTAAATACGTAGGTGAGTTTCGGGCCGGCGCATTTGAGGGGAACGGTGTTCTGACCACGGCAACCGGCACCGTACTGTCCGGTGTGTGGAAGGGCGGAAAAATGAATGGTCCAGGTACTTCAACGAGAGCAGATGGCTACAAGTATGAGGGTGAGTTTAAAGACAATGTCTACGACGGGCGCGGCAGTTTGACGTTATCTAACGGTGAGAAATACGAGGGCGATTTTAAAAACGGGAAGCGTGAGGGAATGGGCAGTGTCACCTACTCCAATGGCAACAAATACACGGGTGAGTGGAAAGACAGTGCCAGAACAGGTAAGGGCACTTTCCTGTGGGCCAATGGCGATAGCTATGAGGGACAGTTTCAGAATAACAAGAGAGAGGGCTATGGCACCTTAGTTTTGTCTAAGGGTGACAAGTACATCGGCGAGTACCATGATGACAAGCGCAGTGGTAAGGGGACCTACATCTGGGAAAACGGAGAGAAGTACGTTGGCGAGCTCAAAGAGGGTAAAGAGCACGGGCAAGGCGTCAAATACGCGGCTGACGGAGCGGTCCTGAAATCCGGGGTTTGGGAGAGTGGCATATTCATCCAACCAGCAGCGGGCAATTAGCCAATTACCGTCATCTCAATTTTGGATTGCCACGCATCGAGAAAACCGGGATCGAAGTCGGCGTGACGCGGCGTTGATTCGATCAGAGCAATCTTTCTCTAAGCCCTGGTGGAATTACCCACTAGGTAAAGCACTATTGCCCTTTCGTGTAGTTCCATCGTGTGCTGCGGAGCTTTTCCGTAGTGGCGTGCAAATTAAGCCGGAGCATCCTGCGGATGCTCCCCATTCTTGGTTTTGGTACCCGTGACACAGAAAGCGTGCAATCCGGCTTGGCATTCTCTGCCATGTTTGATGTTGTCCCCAATATTGGGGATACCCAGAAAGACGCTATGTCATTAGCATCCAGGCCACTCCGACGGCATAAGCCCTTTGCACTGGGTTCGCCGTTCTCTCCGATGAAAAGATATTCAAGGGATCAACAGTGACTACAACGAGAATTTCGCAAGGTATTGGAGCTTTTGCAGTCTGCGCTATTGCACTAGTGGTTTTGGTTGCGTGTGGTGGCGGTGGTGGTGGCGGAAGTTCTAGTTCTTCCAATTCCACCCTCACGGGAACGGCGGCATATGGAGCCCCGATGGCGAGCGCCACAATCGTTGTCATGGATGTGAATGGGAAGACCGTTTCGGCGACGGCCGATGCGAACGGTAGCTACACGGCCAACGTGACAGGCTTTACCGCCCCATTGATGGTTTCAGCCACCAGTGCCTCGGGTGAGGCCAGCAAGCACTATGTGGCGCTGCTGGAAACAGTGCCAGCTGTGGGCAACTCCGCGGTTGTCAACGTGACACCTTTGACCCATGCGCTGGCCACCTTGGCTTCCAGCGATGGGCTGAGCCCAGAGGAGTTTGAGAACGACCGTACCAAATTGCAAAATCTGGATGCGGTCAAACTGCACCGCGCACTGGGAAATTTGCAAGGCGTGCTCGCGACCGTGCTCACGAATGCTGGTTTGTCTGCCAACTTTGACCCCGTTAAAACAGCTTTTGTCGCCGATCGATCAAGTGCCGCCGACGTGTTGTTGGATACCATCAAAGTGTCGACAACCAACGGGGGGGTGGAGCTTAACAACATCCGTGTTGTGGTGAGCACCACGGACAGTGGTAGTACCGCGACCGTCACCTTGACGGGGTCCACCTTGACCCCTCCGTCTACCTTGCCAGCTCCCACCGTCGCGTCTGCAGAGTTCCGTGGTTTGGATGGTTGGATGGCCGAGGTGAACGCCTGCTTGGCCTTGGCCCCTGCCAATCGTGTCTCTGTCGATGGCGCGGGCAACTACACCTTGCTGGCAGACTGCGCAAGCGTCAGTGGATTTTCCAATACCTACAAACGCAATAGCTACACCCTCGCGCAAATATGGGGACCACGACTGGCCTACATCCCGCAAGGCGCCACCTTGCTGCTGCCAGAAATTCTGCTGTTCGAAAAGAATGCGACCAACGACGACATCGCGCTGGTGCGCTTGGCGTACAAATCGAATCTTGGGGGCGGCTCCTATATCGAGACCATCCGAAAAATCAGTGGTTCCTGGAAAATTGATGGAAATCAGCGCAACTACGCCGCGGGCGTCACCGTCGGTCTGGGCCGCTACAAGGACGTCAGCACCAACGGCTATACGGTGTTGACGTCAGCCAATACGAGCTACGTCGATCACAACGTCAACGTCGGGCGTTTCAGTGCCTATGAAAGCGTGCTGTTCTTCAGCTTCGACCAATCGGCGCCCAGCTCCGCCGATGTGTATGCCGTGCGAGTCAAAGGCCCCGGACTACCCGCGAGTGGGCTGGTGTATGCGCGCTCCACAGCCTGTGGTTCGGACAAGCACCTTGCGTTCTACAGCAATGATGGATCGCTGCCCACGGCCTCCGTGTCCACCATGCCGTCCACCACAACCTTCAATGGCTGGCGCCTTGACGTGGTGCAGTATGGTGCGGACTATACGGGCCACCACTTTTACGATCAATACCGCGGCTTCACCAACACGGGCGCGCCGTCCACCAGCACTACCAACAGCATTGCATCCACGCCCGTGGACGTGTCCACCATCCCATCCTTCGCCAAATACGATTGGGAGGTCTTCAAGGTCGCCAGTGGCACCGCTGTGGCGGATACCTTTTCCACGCGGGTGGTGGCACGGCCCTTGCCAGCGTCGTTTGGCAGCAAGATGCTGTGGGCAGAACTGACGGCCGATGCCAAGGAATACGCCAATCCTGCGATTGCAGCCAAGGCGGCGGTGCTTACCCAGGGTACCAACTCATGGACCTTGCCTACTGGGGCTCCCGTCGTGACGTCAGCCTATATTTCCGGGTCTACACCCTCGGCACGGATGTCCATGGACAGCGCTGTATCGCCCTTTGCCGCCACGTCGCAGGTGGTGACCGCTGCCACCCAAAAAGACGGTGTGGGCGGTACCTGTGCCCAAAGCACTTTGCCTTCGTTCAGTGCCACCACCAATTCGCGCACCGTGGGAACACGGCAGATCACGGACCGCAGTATCGAGCTGCAACAGTACGTCGCCCATACGGGGCGCAACTAGCTTGTCCCTTTAGGTCCTTCACGGATTATTTGCGGCCTTGTCCCCAATATTGGGGATACCGCAAAAGGGACAAGCTCAGTAGCATCGGTTGCTCTCGAACAAGTAAGGATATGTAGCTGTGCGTCGTGGTCGTTGGATTGTTAGTGGTGTGTGCTGATGTCGCTCGTTGAGAATGCTGACCCGGCCACGCAAGGCCCAGAAATGTCTGGTGCCCTAGTTGCCCTCTGCGCCGTAGCCCGTTTCCACCAGGTAGCCTGCGACCCCGCCACCCTGGCCCACCAGCTGGGCATCGCCAGCACCGATCCCGTCACCACCTCTGATTTGCTACGCGGCGCCCAACACCTGGGCCTTAAAGCCAAACTCAGCCGCTCCACCGTCGCTCGCTTGGGTCTGGTACCTCTGCCAGCCCTGGCAGTCATGCACACCGAAGACGGCTCGCTGCGCGTCGTCATCCTGGCTCAGAGTGACGGCAAGCGCGTCCTGTTTCAGGACGTCTCCAAATCAGCGGTCCCTGGGGCTTCCACCGGTCCTACCATCGAATCCGCAGAAGTCTTTGCCACCCAGTGGACCGGAGAGCTGATTCTGATCACCAGCCGCGCCTCCTTGACCGGTGCCCTGGCCAAGTTCGACTTCACCTGGTTCATCCCCAGCCTCATCAAGTACCGCAAGCTCCTGGGTGAAGTCCTGCTGATTTCGTTCATGCTGCAGATCTTTGGCCTGGTCTCTCCCTTGTTCTTCCAGGTGGTCATGGACAAGGTCCTGGTCCACAAGGGCATGACCACCCTGGATGTTCTGGTCATCGGTCTGGTGATCGTGGTGGTGTTCGAGTCGGTCTTGAATGCCTTGCGCGCCTATGTCTTCAGCCACACCACCAGCCGTATTGATGTGGAACTGGGTGCCCGACTATTCCGTCACCTGATCCAGCTCCCTTTGTCTTACTTCCAGGCCCGCCGAGTCGGGGACTCCATTGCCCGTGTCCGTGAGCTGGAGAACATCCGCAGCTTCCTCACCGGCAATGCCATGACCGTCTTGCTGGACGTGGTCTTCTCGGTCGTCTTCATTGCCGTCATGCTGTTCTACAGCGTGCCCCTGACCCTCATCGTCCTGGTCAGCCTGCCGCTGTACTTTGGTCTCTCCTTGGCCGTGGTACCCATCCTGCGTGCCCGTCTGGACGTCAAGTTCGCCCGCGGTGCAGAAAACCAGGCCATGCTGGTGGAAACCGTCACCGGTATCCAGACGGTGAAGGCCACCGCACTCGAACCCAGCTTCGCCAAACGCTGGGACAACCAACTCGCCGCCTACGTCTCCGCCTCCTTCAAAACCCAGAATCTGGCCAGCGTGGCCCATGAGGGCGTCAACCTCATTGGCAAGCTCGTCAATGCCGCCACCCTGTGGTGGGGTGCCCAGCTGGTGATGGACAACCAGCTCACCGTGGGCCAGTTCGTCGCCTTCAACATGTTTGCCGGTCGCGTCTCCCAGCCCATCATGCGCATGGCCCAGCTCTGGACCGACTTCCAGCAGACCGGTATCTCGGTGGCCCGCCTGGGTGACATCCTCAACACCCGCACCGAAGTCCCGCCCAGCAGCACCGCCCAGCTCCCCGCATTGAAGGGCCGCATCACCCTGGACAAGGTCGTCTTCCGCTACCGCCCAGAAGCTACCCCCGTGTTGAACGCCGTCAGCCTGGACATCCGCCCAGGAGAAATCATCGGCATCGTCGGCCGCTCCGGTTCCGGTAAAAGCACCCTGACCAAGCTGGTCCAGCGCCTGTACAGCCCCGAAGGAGGTCGCTTGCTGGTGGACGGCATCGACATCAGCCTGATCGACGCCGCCCAACTCCGCAGACAAGTCGGCGTAGTCCTCCAAGAAAACCTGCTCTTCAACCGCTCCATCCGAGAAAACATCGCCATTGCCGACCCGGCAGCGCCCATCGAAGCCGTGATGCGCGTGGCCCAACTCGCCGGTGCCCACGACTTCATCAGCGAACTGCCCGAAGGCTATGACACCGTGGTGGGGGAACAAGGCGGCAGCCTCTCAGGTGGCCAACGCCAACGCGTGGCCATCGCCCGGGCTCTGTTTACCAATCCTCGCATCCTGATCCTGGACGAAGCCACCAGTGCGTTGGACTACGAGAGTGAAGCCATCATCCAGAAGAATATGCAGTACATCTGCCAGGGCAGAACCGTACTCATCATTGCCCACCGTCTGTCTGCCGTCAGAAACTCCCACCGCATCATCGTGATGGAGAAGGGCAACATCGTGGAGTCTGGCCCCCACGAAGCCCTGATCCAGAAGCCTCAAGGCCTCTACGCCCACCTCTGGGCCATGCAGGATGGGATCAAGGTGGATAGCGAACCAACAGAGGTGCGGGCATGAATACCGCAACGGATCCCGTACCAGTCCCACGCCACCCAGTACTGGAACTACTCTCCCGCTACAAAGCCATCTTCCAAGCCGCCTGGGCCCACCGTGCTGAATTGGCCGGCCCGGCCCGCATGGCCGACGAAATGGCATTCCTGCCTGCAGCGCTCAGCCTGCAGGAAACCCCGGTCCACCCAGCACCCCGTCGCCTGGCCTGGGGCCTGATGATTCTGTTTGTACTGGCCCTGGTCTGGGCTATCTTCGGCGAGGTAGACATCGTGGCCGTGGCGCCGGGCCGCATCATCGTCAGTGACCGCACCAAGGTCATCCAACCCCTGGAAGCCAGTGTCGTTAAAGCAGTCCTGGTCAAAGACGGCGACAAAGTCCAGGCTGGACAAGTGCTGGTCGAACTGGACCCCACCATGGCCAGTGCCGACCAAAGCAACCTGCAGGAACAGCTCAAAGCCGCGCACAGCGAAGAGCAACGTACCCAAGCCCTGCTGCAACTGCTATCAAAGGAGAAGCAGCTCGCGCAAGTGCTGCCTGGGCTAGAGGCCGATATTGGTACGAAGGCCCAGCTGCAAGCCGAATGGCAAGACATCAGCGCCAAGCTCTCCAAGCTCGACGCCGAGAGCAACCTCCGCCAGGCCGAGATCGCCACCGTCAAGGCCAGCATTGCCAAACTGGAAGCCACCTTACCCATGGCCCAAAGCCGGGAAGCGGACTTCACCAAGCTGGTGGACCAGGGTTTTATCTCCAGCCATGCCACCCAGGACAAGACCCGGGAGCGGGTGGAGTTGGAACGGGATCTGGCCACCCAGAAAGCCAAACTGGCAGAAGCGTTGGCCACCGCAACAGAGACCGAACAGTCCAAGAGCGCCTACAAGGCAGAAACCCAGCGCCAACTGGCGGACCGCTACGCCCAGGCCAACACCAAACGCATCCAGCTCAGTGCCGACAACTCCAAGGCCGACCAGAGACAAAAGCAAACCCAGCTCCGAGCCCCCGTCTCCGGCGTCATCCAGCAACTGGCGATTCACTCGGTCGGCGGAGTGGTCACCAGTGCCCAGGCCCTGATGGTGGTGGTGCCCGATTCCAACCAGGTGACGGCCGAAGTCTCTATTGCCAACCAAGACATTGGTTTCGTCAACGGAGGCCAGGGTGCTGAGATCAAGCTGGAGACCTTCAGCTTTACCAAGTACGGCACGGTGAAGGCCACAGTGGACAACGTGTCTGCGGATGCGGTGACGGATGAGAAGAAGGGAAGCTACTACCCGGCAACCCTGACCTTGGAGAAGAAGGATATGTTGATTGATGGGAAACGCATTCCTATCAGTCCGGGGATGAATGTCACTGCGGAGATCAAAACCGGCAAGCGACGAATCATCGAATTCCTGCTCTCTCCGGTGCAGAGGGCGGGTAGTGAGAGTTTGAGGGAGCGGTAGAAGCGAATAAAACTTTAATTTCTACCTGAAACTTCCAGTTTAATTTTTGGGAAATAAACGATGAAAATACTTATCAAATATTTGACTCTTGCACTTCTAGTATTAGTAGTATTTCAGAACTCAGTTCTTGCTGAAACTGGGGCCTCGCAAAGTACGAGAATATATGCACCTTTTTTCCATTTCAAAGATTGTGATACTTGTTCTGAAATGATTGTGTTACCCAGCGGAGAGTTTCAAATGGGAGCAAACGAGGAGGACTGGGGGATCCTCCAAAGTATAAGCAAAATGTCTATGGCGTATATTTTTGCACCGCTTTGGTATAAGTTGGAGTCTCCTCAGCATGCGGTAAAAGTGCAATCCTTTGCATTGGCTCAGCATGATGTTACTAAAGCACAGTTCGCTATTTTCGCTGCGGAAACAAAATTCGAAGGCAAAGGCTGCAATGCATTACATCCGAATGGTGTCGATCGGAATAGGGAGGCAGACTGGGCAAATCCATGGTTTGCACAAACAGACAATGATCCGGTGGTCTGCGTTTCTTGGAACGATGTACAGAAGTACATTGCTTGGCTCAATTCAAAATTGCCAGCACAAGCTGCCAAGTATCGCCTTCCAACTAGTGCTGAGTGGGAGTATGCGGCCCGGGCCGAGACAACTACTCCTTCCTATTGGGGGGATATATCGAAGATTTGCCAATTTGCCAATGTCAGTGATGCACAAAGCAAGAAAGTTGATTTCAGTGGCTACAACTTGACTGAGTATGCATCGTGTGATGATGGATTCCCCACGACATCCCCGGTTGGATCATTTCCACCCAACCCTTGGGGGCTATATGACATGCTTGGAAATGTGGAGCAATTCACAAAAGAATGCGCATTTAGATTTGGTATAGAAGCACCTTATACCGATGGATGTACGCACCATATGGCGAAGGGCTCTAGTTGGACTATGCATCCAGTTCACGCTCGTGCAGCGGCCAAAATCGATGTTGATTCAAATATTCGAACGATGGCAAATGGCTTTAGATTGGCCAAAGACCTCACCAATTAATATCTACACCTAGGAAACTGAAAAATGGCAAACACTCTTGCACTGGCCAAGACTCTCGCAAATGCTACATATCAACTTGTCGCTGATATGGCTGCAATTGCAGGGAATCAATCAACGGTCACGACAGATAAAGTTCGCGTAGATACGGAGAATTTTGTCTCTGCCTTAACCGCATTTGCGGGATCATCCCCCCTTTTGACATTTATCTCAAATAAATTATCCATAGGTGTGGGCGTCGAATCGCTGACAAGCGATATGCAGGCCTTTAGCGATAAATTGAGAGATGCAAGCATCAGCGGTTTAAGCAAAATTAATGCGGGAGCGGCGGTGGTGGTAGATGTCTCCGGAATACTCGCACCATTGACTGCCGAACTTAGTGTGGTGTTGCCTCCACTGGCGGAAGTTCTGGCACCAGCCGCGGCCACCCTCACTGGCATCAATGGAAGTGCTAATTTAGTGCAGTTTTTGACTAGTGATGACGTTGTGTCATACATTCAAAAGGGTATTCCATGGGCTGGATCACAATACCAAGAATATAAGAATTTACCGCCATCCATAAATTGGGGAGAGGAAATGATGAGATATATCCGCCAGATATATATCCCACTTTCATTTACCCAAAATGACGACAATCCAACTGATACTCTAGCTCGTTTGCTCCCTCAGGGCATTGTCTTGGCCGATGCGGGCAATGGTGGAGGTTATGGTTCATTTCCCAATGTAGCTGGCCAACGTGTAACTATAGGCAATTGGCTGGAGTCGTTAGGCATTACTGGCGATGCGCAAATATTAAGACTTGGCACTGACAGCTATGGAGTGGTTCAAAATGGAGTTCTAGTCGGAGTAGCACAAAGAGTTGGGGCACAGCTAGAACTTAGCTCTCAGAACAATTTGAAAATCCTGAATCAGGATGGCGCTATTTTGTCTTCTGCAACTAGCCAAATATATTCTGATGGCTCATCCGCCATAACAACTAATTATCCCAGTGGTAGAGTGGAAGTTGTTACAAAAAACGATGATGGAAGCCTATATCAGACTTCCATTTCCACTCCCGATGCAGCAGGAAATGTTTCCACCGTGATAACAGACGGTGGAGGGCAATTAGTTCGCACCATCACGGTGCAATATTTCTATGATGAAAATGGCATCAGTCGGCTAGAGACCATTCAAACGCCAGATGGGAAAATTGTATTGAAAAGCTTTGATACTGATGGGCAATTGGTCAGTTCAATGAATTTAGATGCCGGTCCTAATACTTCTGCACCCGATTTGTTGGGTAATTTCATCACTCAAATCGACCAACAACGCTCGCTAAGAGATCAATCTGCTGCACAGTCCGCATTGCAAACCATTGCGCAAAACTTAAGCAACCATCAGTTTGACAGCGCAACAGGCGTCGGCACCGCCGTCAGCGCGGACGGTAAAACCATCGGAACCACCTATGCATTGAGTAATGGCACGACACTGACAGGTATCACCACCCTC
>NZ_JBWKOP010000013.1:0-38175 GCF_059416145.1 Rhodoferax sp. GW821-FHT09E07
ATGACCTGTCTCCTGTAGAGTTCGAGAAGCAATATTTCCTGAGACTCAGGTCTGTCTAGGAAACCCGGGGCGATTCACTCAAACGTAAACCCACCAACTTCCTTTACGCTATTCTTGGTTTTTCTCCAAACCTCTGGGTCACGGATTGAGTCCAGAAAGTCGTGGCCCTCCCAGGACAGAGATCTGAAAAAAATCCCACTCATTGGCCTGTTGCCGGCACCTACGATCAAGCCAGCCTCGTCAATGAGATTCAGGTGATATTCGATCTGATCAATCGTAAAACCTTCAACTCGCAAATCATCTCCAGGATCGTTCTCATCCAACGTAATGTGGACAACGCCGCCTTGTCGAATGGGGAGCGCTTCAAGCTTCAACAGTAGTTCCCGGATCAAATCCATGTCGCGTTTCATTCTTTTGCCTTTGTTTGAACTCGTACAACTCTGCTAAATAAGCCCATCCCCTCGAAAAGGTAAAACGTGCGAATTCTGCTCATTCCAGCTGAGTCGAGCGACAGCCGGGTGGCCAGAAATCGCTCATAAGCATCGCGCACGCATCCGGCAATGGCTCTGCAAGGGATTCAGCTATGCAGCGCGAGCAGCCCGCCGTTGCCGCATTCCAT
Source organism: Rhodoferax sp. GW821-FHT09E07 (assembly GCF_059416145.1). Taxonomy (NCBI): domain Bacteria; kingdom Pseudomonadati; phylum Pseudomonadota; class Betaproteobacteria; order Burkholderiales; family Comamonadaceae; genus Rhodoferax; species Rhodoferax sp. GW821-FHT09E07. The sequence goes on from NZ_JBWKOP010000013.1 coordinate 620, forward strand.
TTTTAGTCAGGCCTTTGGGCTTGTAAGTTGAAAGCACCATAGGCACCAACAGAACAAGCAACCCCGCTGAAGCGTGCGCCATCAATTGCAGACCGGCAGCGTACAGCGATGCGTCATGCAAAGTTGCACCGGTGGCCAGATGTGCCGCGAATGCCACCAGCGGCATTTTGATCAACAAGATGATGGTCGCGAACACGGTGATCAGTAGTTTGACGACCACCCAGTAGTGTCGAAATAAACCCCAGGGGGTTCCAAGGGATTGAACCACTCCGGTCAGTACCGAGAGCAATGCCAAGGGCACGATCACCAACTGAGTGATCAGTTGCATGGCCGGGTAAACAGACCGCACGACATTGATGTTCTCGGTAGCGATACCAGCGATCGAAAAAACCAAAAAACTGGCGATTGACCCAAGCAATCCCACGGATGCCACTACATGCGCCGTGAGTACGAATTTGCGCGTGTAGGGAGTCATGAGCATGTTCATACGCCCGACGGTAGTCAACCGTGCATGGCCGCTCCGCCGCCGAAGAAAAGATGAAGGACGACAAGAACGATGAGAGCGAGGGCAGCGTAGCCAAACACTTTCACCCAGTGGGGCACGCCGACCTCCTGTTCTGATTCAGCGTTGATTTCGGATTTCGGGTCAGTCATATCAATGCTCTTCGGTCACGATTACACAACAATAGGCACACGCACAGGTAGCTGGTGACGTACCCAGTTGGTGGCCTGCAGCGCTTGAAGGCCTTGGGTGTGCACCCTGGCATCACAATCGGTAGCACGCAAGGTCACCACAATGTAGGCTCGCAGCGCTTCCTGCAGAGGTGGTTCAAAGGCGCGAAGCATCAACTTCGCATTTAACGCCCAGTTGTCTCCAGACACCCCTTGCGGAAATTTACGCCGGTGTACTTTGACCGGTGCCCATTTGCCGCCATATTCCACTTGTTCGGCTTCGTATCCTGTCGTTCCTTCTTCGCCCAACAAGGGCACCTTGCCTTTGAAGCCGTCTTTATCTTCCACACCAAAGCCCAACTCCAGGTTGGCTCGGACGTATTCCGCGCCGTAGTTGGCGTTCAGTGGTGGCGCATAGGCCGCGGTGATGATGACTTCAGCGCGTAGTTTCCCATCGTGTCGGAGAACGGCGGGTATGGGATAGTTCGATTTTCTCCAGCGCCAAGCGCCAGGAATAAGGCTGGCCTCGAATACCAGGGTAAAGCTGTCGTCGCGGTCAAACAGCACACTCAGCGCATCTTGCGGCAGACCTGCACCGAAGTATCTTCTCTCCCATCCCGTGTAGGCAGGGCCTGACAGTTGGCTAGCGTGGATCATCAGCGCTTTCACCAGCGCGGGATTAGCCTGCAAAGTTGCGTGCCCAAGCAAGGACTGCCAGACATGGGCTGTCATGGCCGACGCCAAGGGAGCCGCAAAACTGGTGCCGAAACTTGCGTAAGTAGCCCCATTGGGTGCCAGCACGTTGGTAGACGCGGCACCACCTCTCCACGGCGCATGCACATTGCCACCGTGGTGAACGATGTCTGGTTTAGGTGTGAAAACAGGTCCAGGCCCGCGACGCGAATATGGAGCCGGCTCCCCAGCTCTACTCAACGTATCAGGCGAATCCGCGTGGCTGATGGAGCCCACTGTCAACGCTCGCACCGCATCGCCTGGCGTCGACAGGCGATCTAGTGTCATGGCTGCATCCGGTGGCCACGTGCGCCGTGGTGCATCCAGATAATTGCCTGCCGCCACGACAAAAAGTACTCCATGTTGGTCAGACAAGTTGTCTAGGACATGTGCCAGCTCACCAAACTGATCGGGATCGCACGGTGCGTTGACCCCTAGTGAGAGGTTCCAGACCTTGACGTCGGGACGCTTATTCACCGCGCCGCGCAAGCGCTCCACTATGTCCGAAAGCCGGCTGCCACCCGACTCCAGGGCCGTGACGTCATGGACCAGGCATGGAGGGCAGGCAAAAGTCGGATTCAGCGCGGCTCCCCCGGCTACAAGGGATGCCACAGCGTTACCGTGCACATGGTCGGTGTCCGGAGGTAAAACGTAGATGTCCCGACTGGCAATCCAGGGTGTCAACGCTGCGTTGCCAGCACCCGTACCAGAATCGAAAACGGCAACGGTGGGCAGATCGCCTTGGGGAATGCCAAGCGCGGGCGCAGCCGGCAGGGCGAATCCCGGCGCTCCTGTCGCAACCGGCTGCACCATAGGCTCGGCATTGACCGAGCGTATACCGGGGTGATCCAGGATCATCTCCAGCACAGGATCGAGGACCGCGTCCAAGTCTTCGAGTTTCAACAGAACGTCCGGGCCAGTGCCGTTCAAAACACTGAACCTCACATCTAAAAGTTGAAGTAGTGCCAGTAGATCGGTGTGTGCTGCAACGGTGGCTTGGTCATTCCAGAAACGAACAAGTCTCACCAATGCTTGGCCGCTCTGCCTTAACGCCAAAGACCCCTCAGGGTTTCGCCGTTGCCGTGACCAGGGTTCTATCCGAAGGATGGTACTGATATTCGCTTTGAGAACTTTTGTGTTGCCTTGGCGGATCAACTGTTCAAGCTGCTGAAAACCCGCAGCTGAACATCCCACCAACATTTCGTCCAGATGCGCGTGACCAGCTGACCCAAGGCCCGCCCGCTCCACGAGGTGCACAGGACGATGTGATTTGGCAATACCTTTTTCCCGCAACCTGAAGACCAGGGTGCTGTGCAAATTGGGATAGCGCTGCAGATTGCCTGCTAGTTCCGCGCGAGCACCTTGCAGCGTTTGAACCAACTCCTGGCGCAGGGCTGGAGTGACTGGCACAAGCTCGGTGGCGCCGCCACCGTTCGCTTCGTAATTCTGTAGGTCCGCCGCAGCGTGCGGAATCAGTACAAATGGATTCGCTTCATTCGGCCTGGGTATTGCGGCCGCGGCCTCACCTGCGGCGGGCCCCTTTTTTGTTGCCATTGTTCTCTCCCTTTTCCGCTTGGATGATACTGGTGATCTTGCGGGTGGAGAGGCTATACATTGCGCCCAGTGCCCGCAGCGAGAACCGGTCCGGAGCCCATTGGCGCAGCCACACGATCTCTTGCTCAGTGGTGCTCAAGCGCTCACCCAAGGCCAATGCCTGGGCTAGGCCCAAGCGCCGATACAGGTCACTTTCTTCGATGAAGGGTTGGCCAGCCAGAATCGCTGTACGTTTGGCGTCCATGCAGACATGTTCAATGACCGCGCCGGTCGTTCCCTCAGACAGGTTGCTGAGCTCATTCCAATCCATGCCGTCTGGAGCGTACGAATCCAACCACCGTTGCCAAAGGGTCATGCGCAATGCTGCGTCCGGCAAAGGCATTGGCAGGTGAAAGGCGAATCTTCTACCGATGGCCGCGTCCAGGAGCTGCTCATGGTTGGTGGCGGCTACAAGAATGGTGCTGTCGGGCAAGGCATCAATGTTCTGCAAAAGAGCAATGACCACGCGCTGGAGTTCTCCCACATCACGCTCGTTGCCGCGTGCACCAGCTAGGGCGTCAAACTCATCCAAGAAAAGGATGGAGGGATTTTGCTCGGCATAGTCAAAAACCCGACGCAGATTGCGGCTGGTTTGCCCCAGCAAGCTACTCACCAAGGTGTCACACCGCACCGTCAGCAATGGCAACTCCAACTGAGCCGCCAGCCAACGGGCTGTTTGTGTTTTGCCGGTACCAGGGGGGCCGTAGATCAAAAGCCGACTGGGTACAGCGGCACCAGCTCTGGCCAACGCGTCGTAGTGGCGCACGCATTGAAGGAACTCGTTTAGACGTCCCTGTATGGCGCTGGGCATCACCAGGTCAATGTCTAGGCTGCGCGGGCGACTAACATCGACGGTATTCAAGCGGCTTTCATTGTCGGTAGGTAGTTGTCCCAGACTGACGCCATGGCCTGCATCCTGGGCCGAGACCAGCGCCACTGGGGCACGTGCCAGACGCTCCCGCAATTGGCGGGCTTGTTGGCGCTCGCCGTCCTGCTCAAGCTTGTCTGCCAGCAAGCCTGCGTAATTGCTGGCCATGCTGGCGTTTGCTTTGAGCGCGCCGTCGAGAATCTTGAGAACTTCGGAGAGATGCTGCACTGTTTGAAACGGAAATTTGTATTTCTGTTTCAGTTTATCGTATATCTGTTGCGTGATATAGCGTTTTTGTTTCGCATTTTTCGCATATTGTTTCAGTGTGTGTTTATTGGAGTCAGCGTAGAAGTCGTGAGAATTTCTCCCTCAAAAGCAGTAGCGCGGCAGCTAAGCCGAGCTACTTGCGTCGTCTGGCTCTGCAGAGGGAGTCGTTGCGCCCAAGCGCTGCAGCATGCTCGCCATCATCCCCTCTTGAGCTACTACTGCAGCCTTTGCCACGGCCAAATCCACCTCCAGACCTTGATTCGCAGCTTTTAGCGCCGCAAGCTTGCTCTGCATCTCGCCGGCGTTGGTCGTCAGGGTTTGATTGGTCGCCACCTCAGCAACCAACTTTTCCCCCAATTCCTCGGTTCGTCGTTGTTCGAACGCCAGCGCATCCTTTAGCGGTCGCAGTCTTCTGAGCTCTTCCTGGACCTGGTGCAGTTCCGCTTGTACCCGAGAAAGATCTCCAGTCAGTCGAACGCCTTCCTGCTGGACCCGCATGAGGTCCTGCTGCTTGCCGGCCAAGGTGTCGGTGACCCTGCGCAGCTCGGACTGCAAGTACTGGACTTGCTGATCAAGTTGGCGCTGCTCCTGCTCCCGCTGCTCTTTGGCAGAGGTGCGAAAGTGCTCCAAGGCTTCACGGGCATGTTGGTGCTTTTCTTCCAGGGATTGGCGGTGTCGCTCTTCCGCCTCCAGCCGCTCCTGCAAGCCAAGGACCCTTTGGTTAAGCTCCGTGACCTCCAGTGTCTTGCTCGACAGTGCATTCTGGGTCTTGGTGTGATCGGCCTTTTCGGCAGCGAGGCCGCGCTGTGCCTGTTCCAATTGGCCGCGTACCGTCTGCCTTTAGCGCAGTATTTTCTTTCTGAACCCAAGCAAGGCTGGCTGCGCTGACAGCCAGGGCCTCGGTCGAACGGGCATCCGCCTCTTCATTCAGACGGGCTGCCAAGCGGCCTACCAGGTCTTGGATGGCCTCGCTGACGGCCACTTTGGTGCCTGTTGTGCCGCCTTCTTCCTCTTCAATTTCTTTCAAATATCGATGGGATGGTGGTCTTGGATCCAGTACCCAATTCCGCACGTATGGCGTCGATGTACGGGTTGATCCCAGTGGCCAGCAGCTTGCTGCGTGCCCGTACAACCTCAGATTTGTAAATTCCTGACCTGGCCATGACCCACCTTTATTTAATACTAATTACATACCACGACAATACGTACCAATTTAAGAGAAATCAAGATCGAAAATTTGGATAAATTGAGATTTGATAATGGTGGATTATTGAATGTAAAGGCCGGGAAACGTAAATACGCATTCCACAGACCGTTTTACCCAATACCCATGAGACTCAATATCACCTAAGAAGCTTGGGTGATTCATGTTGCAAAGAGCCAGCGAAGCGAACCGATTGCTCGAAAAGATCCTTAAATGGTCCGTTTTTCCCTCTCTATGCATGTTGGATCGCAGTCAAAATCAACGCCAAACCGGGCGAATTTGGCATTCGCAGTTGCAAGTCCGCGCAAGGGAGGCCCATCAGGGGCCGTTAAAAAAGATGTACGTTTCGAATTCAAAGGCACGGCCATGCCGGAGCTTGGACTATTTGCTGGGCGAGCACAAACCTATGCGCATCCGCACCAGCCAGTTCCTTCTGGCCACGGTGCTGATGCTGGCATGCATCGGCGTGGTCTACTTTTTGCGCGCTGTAGGCATCGACGGCATGCACGATATTGACACTTGGGCCACGCTTTCCATTGCAGGGCTGGTCGTCATCTACGTACTGATTCGCAGTGGTTTATCTTCGCACATGGCAGACCCTTCTCTTGCATTTGTGCAAATGCTTTACGCCATCGCCTGTAACGCTGCAGCGTTCATCATCACAGGCCATGGCCGTGGTGTGACCCTACCAATTTTGTCTGTCATTTTGATGTTTGGCATGTTCGGCCTATCCATGCGTCAGGTCATGTTGGTTGCGGTATATGGTTTGACGTTGTTTGGATTCGGTGCTTGGTATTCGCTGCAACACTCAAACACCGATGAGACTGCAGGGCTCTTTATCGCCTATGTTTTCATGCTGTTTGTAGTGCTGTCGGCTACTACCTTCTTGACTTGGCGCTTGCAGCAAATGAGCGCCCACATGCGAAGTCAGAAGAATCAATTGGCCTCCGCCTTTGAGCAAATAAAGAAAATTGCCACCCGCGACGAGCTTACCGGGGTGGCCAATCGCCGCTTTATGCTGGAGAAAATTCATGACGAGGCACAACGCGCGCAGCGCACATCGTCTCCACTTCTTTTGGCCATGCTTGACATCGATCATTTCAAGCGGGTTAATGACCAGTATGGGCATCAACAAGGCGACCGTGCCCTACAAATGTTTGCGTCCGTGGTGCAAGGCAATATTCGAACCAATGACACACTCGCTCGCTGGGGTGGAGAGGAGTTTGTAATTTTGCTCACAGACACGGACTTTTCAGTTGGCGAGGTCTGCCTGGAAAGAGTTCTTAGCAAAGTAGCGGAGATGAAAATTACCGTTGGCAACGATTGCTTACGGCTGACCGTCTCTATCGGTGTAACACCATATTGTAGTGGAGAGACTGTTGAAAAGATACTGGCGCGTGCAGACACCGCGTTGTATGCGGCTAAAGCCCAAGGCCGCAATCAAATAGTGTGGGCTCGAGCTGGCACAGAATGAATGATCGGTGCCAGAAAAAATCTGAAATAGATAGGCGTCGTTTACGGACTTTTCATTCTCGCTAGCGAAGTGGCGATTTGGGGGCCAGTGGTGCAGCGCGTTGATCGTTGCGGTTGACAAAATGGGGCAAACCATGAATATTTCTCAATATGTGTTCACTGTCGGCTCTCTTCCGCAATTTGAGAATCCACCCCCATGCCTTGCCAGCCAGCTCGTCATGGTTTTTGGCACTACCACATTGCTAGACGATAGCGCCAATTTCTTTGCGATTCGTAAGGCGTTCCCAGACGCAATGATAGTTGGCTGCTCCACTGCTGGCGAGATTGAAGGCACAAATGTGCGGGATGACACTCTGGTCGTAACAGTGGTGAACTTCGAGCACACAGAGCTACAGCTCGCCAAGGCAACTATTCAGGCATCGTCTCAAAGTTACCCGACGGGCCAGCGGTTGGCAAAGTCCTTGCCGCCGTTGGACTTGGCTCACGTATTGGTGTTCTCGGACGGACTAAGAGTCAACGGAACTGCGCTGGTACGTGGCATGAAAGACTGTCTTCCACCAGCGGTTGAAGTATCAGGCGGATTGGCGGCCGACGGAGCAAATTTTCAAAAAACACTGGTGTGCGCCAATGACGTTCCGACCGATGGCCAAGTTGTGGCGGTGGGTCTATATGGTCAAAGCATCAAAATAGGCTATGGGTCTTTGGGTGGTTGGGACCCATTTGGCCCCGAACGCCAGATTACACGTTCGGAAGGCAACGTCTTGTTCGACTTAGACCGTCAACCGGCATTGGCGCTCTATAAGCGCTACTTGGGTGATCAAGCGGCTGGGCTACCGGCAACTGGGCTACTGTTTCCCTTGGCTCTACGCTATCCGGAAAGCAGTGGAGCTGCGCCTCAATCCAATGGCGGCGTGGTGCGTACCATCCTCGGCATTGACGAGACAAACAATAGCATGACATTCGCAGGCGACATGCCAGAAGGCGGGCATGTGCGTCTGATGAAGGCCAACTTCGACCGCTTGATCGACGGTGCGTCACAAGCTGCAAGACTAAGTACGCAATCCTTGCAAAACAAGTCTGCCCAACTGGCCTTACTCGTGAGCTGCGTGGGGCGTAAGTTGGTTCTTAAGCAGAGAATTGACGAAGAAATTGAAGGGGTACGGGAAGTCTTGGGTGACGACACCATACTGGCAGGGTTTTATTCCTACGGTGAAATTTCTCCGCACATGGCAGGAGATAGCTGCGAACTTCACAATCAAACGATGACCATCACAACCTTTCTTGAAGACTGATTGATGCATCGCCTGCTCCTTCGTCAAATTAAACGTTGTTTCGGGAAGGCTGAGGATCTCCCTGCGGAGATGGCCCCCCTATTGGCTGAAATCGACAAGTTTTACTACGAAGCGGACAATGACCGCGCCATGATAGAGCGGTCTCTGGAGATTGCGTCACAGGAAATGTTGGAGCAGAACCGGGCCCTATTCGGCGAACTTGAGGCGCGGCGGGCGGCCGAATCGCAACTGACAAGATTGATCAATTTCGACGATTTGACAGGACTTGCAAAGCGAGGACTTTTAGTAGATCGCCTCACGCAGGCAATTGCCAGTACACAGCGACAAATGCAACCTGTTGTGGTTCTTGTGTTGGGGCTCGATCATTTCAAAGCAATTGACGATAGTCTGGGCAATAGCGCCAGCAATGAATTATTGAGAATCATTAGTGGCCGATTGAGTGTCTGCGTACGGGAAAGCGATACCGTAGCGAGATTGGGTGACGATGTGTTTGCAATTGCATTGACAATGTCACCGGATGTGGGGAGCAACCTACATCGGATGTCCGGAATATTGGCCAAGGATATTGATGGACAGCTTATCGAACTATTGGAGCGAGTTCTAAAGTCCGTTTCGACTCCAATCGTATTGGCAGACCAGGAATTGCAAGTAACCTGCAGTATCGGCGTAAGCCTGTATCCACAAGATGGCGGGGACAGCGAGGCACTGTTGAGAGCGGCTAGTGCTGCGATGGGCAACGCAAAACAAACTGGACGCAATAAGTTTCAATTTTTCCAGCCGGAGCAACGCGCCCAAATCGAATCCAGACTCGCTATGCAGAGCCAACTTCGGTTGGCAATAGAACGCCAAGAGTTTGTTTTGCATTATCAGCCACAAGTTGATTTATGCAGCGGTTGTGTGGTTGGCGTGGAAGCCTTGATCCGATGGAATCACCCGGAGCGGGGTTTGGTGGCACCGGCGAACTTCATTGGGGTGGCCGAAGAAACCGGATTAATCGTACCCATCGGCGCCTGGGTTATCCGGACCGCCTGTGAGCAGTGCATGGCTTGGCAGCGGGAGGGGCTCGGAAAAATCCGTATGGCAGTAAATCTGTCGGTCCGACAGTTTGCGCAACCCGATTTGGTCGAATATATTGCTTCCGTCCTCGCCGAAACCAACCTGGAGCCAGAGTACCTTGAAATTGAACTGACCGAGAGTCTGGTCATGGATGACGTCGAGCAATCTGTCGGCATTCTGCATCGTCTGAAGTCTCTTGGCTTGCAAATGTCGATTGACGACTTTGGAACGGGTTACTCAAGCCTAGCCTACCTGACGCGCTTTCCCATCGACTTGCTGAAAGTCGACCAGTCATTTGTGCGCGACAGCGCCACCGCTGATGGTGTCACCATCATCAAGGCAATCATCTCAATGGCGCACAGTTTGGGTATCCGAGTGATAGCGGAAGGCGTTGAAACTGCGGCACAGTGCGATCTGCTGCGAAATAACATGTGCGACGAAATCCAGGGGTATTTGTTTAGTAAACCCATGGGTGGAGGGGATGTCCGCGACCTTCTTGTGCAGAACAAGCGATTACCTGACGAGCTACTGCGCTTCGCGAAACCGAAACGAACCCTACTTTTGGTGGACGACGAACCCAATATTACCCACGCGTTACAGCGCCTCTTCAGACAGGCAGACTTGCGGATATTGACAGCCGATAGTGGGCAAGCTGGACTGGATGTGCTAGCCCAGCACGCTGTCGACGTCATCATTTCCGACCATCGGATGCCTGGAATGACCGGCGTTGAGTTTTTAAAGACTGTAAAAAACCTGTATCCCACTACGGTCCGTATAGTCTTGTCGGGATTTACTGAATTGCAGACAGTGACCGAGGCCGTGAATGAAGGTTCGGTCTACAAGTTCTTAACCAAGCCATGGAATGACGGTGAACTGCGGAATTCCATTGAAGAAGCCTTTAGAAGCAAAGAATTAGCAGACGAAAATAGGCGATTGAACCTTGAGGTATCGACTTCGAATCAGAAACTGGCAACCGTTAATCGACAATTGACCGAGCTGTTGAGATTAAAAGAGAAGCATAAGTCCGACGAAATGGCAAATCATCCTCATGAAAACAAGAGTCAGGTCATCAGTGTTTGATGAGCTGCGTGTTGGCGCCGTTTGAATCTTGACAGGTCGGGGGTGCGGACAATAACTTGGACTATTTATTGGATTGGCACCGACATGTACGTGGGCATAGCGGTCTTACCAAGAAGTCTCAATGCCTAAGTAGCGGCGATTGAAGAAAATACACTCGTTGCGATTCAACATCCAATATCATTGGTCCAATGCAGGAAAGACAATGATGGAAACTGACGTTTCGATGAGCACCATTTTGGCGCAAAAGCTTGTCTTGGCCGTTGAAGCAATGCCCGCCTTTCCCGAGAGCGTGCGTAAAATTTTGGTCTTGACTCAGGACATCAATTGCACGCCGAAGGATCTTGTTCAGGTAATTGGTAAGGATCCGGTGGTGACGGTGCGGATACTTCGCATAGTCAATTCGTCGTACTACAGTCTTCCGAAGAAAATTTCCTCCCTAGACCATGCCGTGGTCTATTTGGGCTTTAATACCATCAAGAACTTGGCCGTGGCTATTGCGGCAATCGGCGCGCTGCCCCAGAAGAACGCTGCGGGATTTGAGGTGCAGCCGTACTTGCAACATTGCCTGTCGACTGCAGCAATTGCAAAGTACTTGGCATCCAGAGTACCGGGCGCAGACCCGGTCGATTGCTTCATAACCGGGTTGCTGCACGACTTTGGAAAAATCGTATTGGCACAATTCAAACCTGTTGAATTTCGCCTCGCCCTTCGAAATAGCCTAGAGAACGGTGAATCACTCCATCTGACCCTACGCAAGGTCATCGGCGTGGACCACGCCACTGTCGGGGCGATGCTGGTTGAGAAATGGCAGTTTCCCGACCAGTTGATTGAAGCCATCCGGTACCAGTACGGCCCCGAACTCAGAAATACTAGCCTCAGTGCCTGTGTGTTTGCGGCCAACCAGCTCAGCAAAAAAATGGAGCTTGGTTTTGCGGGAAACACCTATGTTGAGGAATTCCCAGTCTTTGTGCAGCAACGGCTGGGGAGCACTTTGGAAGATCTTCTACCTGCGCTCAGAGACATGAAATCTATGTTTGAGGACACACATATTGTCTCCTTGCTTTGAATTACCTGGGACCATCGACAAAGGTTAGTCTTGCGGAAAGCCTTCACCTTGATGAACCGCGACGAATGATGAGCGCAATTTTCAAACGCACCGTGTACCAATATGAGCTCTGAAAAAGAAAGTCTTCTGAATCAGCCCCTGCTACATATGGCCGGACGTATCGCGCAGTTTGGTGGTTGGACTGTTGACTTACCGACTCACCAAGTTAGCTGGTCGGATGAGATTCGTGCAATCCATGACGTGTCGCCGGATGCTGCACTTGAACTTGAGCAGGTTTTCAATTTTTACGCCCCGCAATCGCAAGTCGCAATTCGCAAAGCCTTTGAAAAATGTTTTCAGTACGGCACGCCGTTTGATCTCGAGTTGGAGATACTTACCGCTGAAGGTCGACATAAATGGGTTCGTTGCATAGGCGAGGCCCAGCGGAATTCCGCTGGCACCGTTGTCGGAGTCCAAGGGGCATCTCACGACATTACCAAGCGCAAGCAAACCGAGGAGAAACTGGTCTACGAACGAGACTTGCTTCGGGCGCTACTTGACAGCTCTCCAGACCATATCTATTTCAAGGACATCAAGTCCCGCTTCATCAAATGCAGTACCGCGCAAGCCCGTCAGTTTGGCATGGCGTCTTCGGATGAATTGGTGGGGAAGACGGATTTCGATATCTTCTCTGAAGAACATGCACGTCCTGCTTTCGAAGACGAGCAGGAAATCATTCGCACCGGACAGCCCATTGTCAACAAAGTGGAACGAGAAACTTGGCAAGATGGTCGGCCGGATTCTTGGGCACTGACGACGAAAATGCCACTGCGCAGTAACGATGGCACCATTATTGGCACGTTTGGTATCACTAAGGATATTTCTCTCATTAAGCAGACTGAAACTGAATTAGCCTATCAGCGCGATCTGTTGGCCACGCTGATGGACAATCTGCCCGATTCTCTTTTCTTCAAGGACTTGCAATCGCGTCTGGTACAGCTCAGCCGGTCTGAGGCAGAGAGTCTTTTTCAAGTTTCGCTTAGCCGACACAACGAGACCTTCCCCGGCACCACACCGCCACCGCATCTGCAGAGTGTGGAAGTTTTCAGGGAATACGCAATCGGTAAATCTGATGCTGATTTCTATGGCGAAGAAAAGGCGGCTGAGTTCGCGAAGAGCGAACAAGAGGTGTTGCGCACCGGACATCCAATGATTGAAAAAAGCGAAATCGTCGGAATACATCCAGATGGGTATGCCGACTGGCACCTATCGACCAAATGCCCCTGGTATGACAAGGAGGGGCGCATCATTGGCACATTTGGTACATCCAAAAATATCTCTAAATTGAAGCAGGCGGAGAAGACGATTGAAGAGGTGCACAAGAAACTGGTCGACGCCTCCCGCTTAGCAGGTATGGCGGAAATCGCTACCAATGTTCTGCACAACGTAGGTAATATTCTCAACAGCGTTAATGTGTCTGTGGGGGTACTTGACGGGTTGCTTCGGAACTCCAAGCTCAAGGGGCTGACGCGTGCAGTGAGCCTGATGGACGAGCATGTCAGCGATTTAGGCACGTTTCTTGTGCATGATGCGCGGGGAAAATTGCTGCCCGTATATTTGCGTGAGCTGGCACAAACGTTGGTGGTAGAGCAAGCGGCCATGGCAGAGGAGCTGGGCCTGCTCGGCAAAAGCGTGGACCACATCAAGGAGGTCGTAGCCACTCAGCAATCGCATGCTGGTTCACCGAGCGTCGTCGAACCGGTGCGCTGGAGCGAACTCGTGGACGATGCTCTGCGTATGAACGTCGGCGCGCTGGAGCGCCACAAGGTGCAGATTGTCAAAGACTTTGAAAATCTACCCATGCTGCTACTGGACCGCCATCGGCTGTTGCAGATTCTGGTCAATCTGATTGGAAATTCCAAACAAGCTCTTGGTGGCCAGGACTTGGCCCAGCCGATCATCACATTGGGGGCTCGTCTGGTGGACACAAAACAGGGGAAGTTTCTGCGCATTACCGTAGCCGACAACGGCGAAGGTATTGCTCCCGAGAATCTGACGCGCATCTTCGCCCATGGTTTTACGACCCGCAAAACCGGACACGGTTTTGGTCTGCATAGCTGTGTACTGGCTGCGCAAGAAATGGGGGGCAGCCTGACTGCTTACAGCTCCGGAGCTGGACAGGGAGCCATCTTCACCCTTGACATTCCCCTTGCCACTCCAGAAGGGGTCTCTCAATGAATCTCCCGCCCAACCGGCGCATCCTGCTGATTGACGACATGCCAGCCATTCACGAGGACTTCCGCAAGGTGCTGGCGCCATTGTTACCTGAATCGGTCCAACTCAACGCGGTTGAGCTGGCCTTGTTTGGTGACGAAGTCCACCATACTGCCGAGACTTTCGTGCTCGAATCAGCCTACCAAGGCCAAGAAGGTTTGGCCAAGGTACAGAATTCTTTACAAGAGCAACGCCCCTACGCGATGGCTTTTGTCGACATGCGCATGCCTCCAGGCTGGGATGGAGTGCAGACCATAGAGCATTTATGGAAGGTCGACCCGCGGTTGCAGATCGTGATTTGCACCGCCTATGCTGACACCTCGTGGACCGAGGTGCTGTCCCGATTGGATGTGCGCGACAGGCTGCTTATTCTGAAGAAACCCTTTGATGCCATCGAAGTCTCCCAACTCGCATCTTCATTGACCGCCAAGTGGCAGATGGCACAAGACGCCTCTGAATACCTTACGCGTTTGGAACAAGCAGTGCGCGAACGTACCGGTGAGCTAAGTGAGTCCAACAAAGCGTTGCAACTGGAGATTGGAGAGCGAAAACACCTCCAAGGCCAGCTGGTGCAGTCGGAAAAACTGGCTTCCATCGGTCAATTGGCGGCAGGTGTGGCACACGAGATTAACAACCCGATTGGCTACATCTTCTCTAACTTTGGAACGCTTGAAGGCTACCTGGCACAGCTGTTCCAGATGCTGGACGCGTATGAGGTTGCGCTGGGCAGCATGGCACAGCCCGAAGTGGCAGCCCGGCTGCGCAAACTGCGCGAAGAAATCGAGTTGGACTTTTTGAAAGAAGACATCCCCGTGCTGATGCGCGAATCGCAGCAAGGCCTAGTGCGGGTGCGAAAAATCGTGCAGGACTTGAAGGACTTCTCGCGCGTTGATTCGAAGCAGGAATGGGAATGGACCAATTTGCACGATGGCATCGATTCAACATTGAATATTGTGGCGAGCGAGGTCAAGTACAAGGCTGATGTGGTCAAGGAGTATGGCGAAATTCCTGACGTCGAATGCCTCGCATCGCAGATCAACCAAGTGGTAATGAATCTTGTGGTGAATGCCGCGCACGCAATCGGCGAAAAGCGTGGCCGCATCACAATACGCACAGGCACCGCAGGTGAGGAGGTATGGCTAGAGGTTGTTGACACCGGCGCAGGTATTCCGCTCGATACGCAGAAGCGCATCTTTGAGCCCTTCTTTACCACCAAGCCGGTTGGCAAGGGTACGGGGCTCGGGCTTTCCTTGGCATATGGCATCGTGCAAAAACATCACGGCCGCATTGATGTGGAGAGCACCTTGGGCCAAGGCTCCAGGTTTCGAGTGACGCTGCCCATACGCAGGACGCCAGCACGAGACGCTTCACCGCCAGTCGACGCCTAAATAGCGCGCCTGCGCGCTATTTAGGCGTGACCATCTATCAGAACCACCAATTCTTGGTACAACCCCTCTATTTCTTTGAGGTCTATGGCTAATTTTTCGTGAGGCACCATCTGGCGATTCCAGCCACGCTCAGACAAAGGAGGGACTGTCGCCAAAGGGTCAGATTCCAAATTAAGCCCAAGTGCCACTGCGTCTGCGAGATGTATGACCTCGGCGAAGGCGCTGTATTCATCGGCTTTGGAGTCTGAGTCGCGACTTCCTCCGAAACTATGATGGTCGCCGATCGCTACCGCTATGGCCTCGGGCAGATGCCAGTGTCGGCACAAGGCCGCCCCGATCGTCGCATGATTAAAACCAAATACCTGTTCTTCCGCATCGGTAGTCAATAGATTGCCGGACTCTCGCAATGATTGCACTTCCGCATATTGCGCAGGGTATGTGGCCATCAGCGCCAGCTTCCCAATATCATGCAAGATACCCGCTAGAAACAAAAGGTTCGGATTGAGCTTGTTGCTCCGTCCAATTGCCGAAGCGCATATGGCCACCGCAATACTGTGACGAAACAGCCTTTGTACCTCGACGCCACTCGCCAGCCCGGGGAATTTTTGTGCGGTCATCATGGCTGCAGTGACGACCAGCCTCAGGTTTGAAAAACCTAAAACAATCACGGCTTCATGGATGGTCTGTACCTGGTTGGGTAACCCAAAGAAAGGTGAATTCGCTATTCGCAAAACCCTGGCGACTAGCCCTTGATCCCGTGCAATGGCCTGAACGACATGATTGATATCTGCGTCGTCATCATTCAAATACCCCAAGACCACTCTCGTGGTACTTGGCAAATTCGGCAATTGCTGAACGGCTGCAATAGCCTGTTCCAAGCTTGGTCGCATCATTTTTCCTTCTGCTTTAGGAATTCCATTACTGCAGACAGAAGCGCTCTGCTAGCCGCACCATTTCCGGAAAGACGAAAGCGTCGCTGTACTTTTAAGCATTCATTGTCCAAGTCCGAACGTGCTGCAGGTGCAACATTTGGTTGCGTTGCCATAGTTTCTGTAACCACTGGTCTGGGCGGCGTGTCGCTCATGTTGAACCCCTCGAAAAAAAAGCAAACACCATTCCAGAATGGTGCCCACTGCTGGTCAAGTTGCGCCCGGCTAAGCTCCACCGCCGTCCTGCCGCATCAACATATTCTGAATAGCTCACCTCGGTGGACGGCCAGGATGGCAGCGTCTCAACGATCGCTGAAATGGTGTCTTCCTCCATTCCCAGTCCTACAAAAGCTTCATTTCTGAGGACAATCATCCCGCCCGGATCGAGACCCAACACCGGAATGGGCAAAAGATGAAGGGTTTGCTGCGCCCCAGAAAGGGCTGCTTGGCCTACCAGTGATCTGCGCGCCTGCTCATCCAGAAGCACAGCGAGCGCCTTGTTGCTGCGATTGAGGTCCTCGTTCATCAACCCAATCTCGCGTGTGAGCCGGACATTCTCATCACTAAGCTCTTTGTGCCTAAACGCTTCCAGGATATTTTCTTTCAGGCCTAGATCGTCCCAGGGCTTGCTCAAGAACTTATAGATGGCACCTTGGTTGATGGCATTAGTAATGGATTGCATGTCCGCATAACCCGAGAGGACCATGCGCACCGTGTCTGGATACAGTTCCTTCGCCAGGCGTAAAAATTCCTCGCCCGTCATATTGGGCATACGCTGGTCAGAGACGATGACGTCCACGTCGTTCTTCGCAAGCAGTTCCAATCCTTCAGCGCCAGAGCCGGCACTAAGGATGCGATAGCCCTCGCGCCTGAGTAGCCTCTTTAGCGCTGAGAGAATACTTTCCTCATCGTCCACCAACAGCAATGTCCTCGTTTTGGTCGGTCGACCAATTAACTCTTGGGGCAGACGCCAACCGGATGCAAGTAATGCCGCAGCATCGGTCGCAGGCATGGGCTTGCCAATGAAATAGCCCTGAACCGTATCGCAGTGCTCAGCAACCAGCTTTGATAGCTGCGCCTCTGTCTCCACGCCCTCAGCAATGAGGGATAAATTGAGACTACGGGCCATTCCGATGATCGCGCGAGTAATAGACGCGTCGTTCGGGTTTGTGGTGATGTCCTGAACAAAGGTTCTGTCAATCTTCACCGCGTCAATGGGCAGCCGCTTTAAGTACGCCAGGCTTGAGTACCCGGTCCCAAAGTCGTCTATGGACAGCCTTACTCCCAGCGCTTTTAGGCGAAACAAGAGCGCCTCCGTATGTCGAACATCTTGCATCAACAAGCTCTCAGTCAGTTCGAGCTCCAGCCTCTCAGCAGGCACCCCTGACTCCGAAAGGATGGCTTTGACCGATTCCGGATACGTCACATCTACAAGTTGCCGAAGAGAGACGTTGACCGCCATGGTCAGTCTGTCATGCCCCAGAATATCCCATGCCGCAAGCTGCTGGCAGGCAGTTCTCAGCACCCATGCACCTACGCGGTCTATGAGCCCGGTCTCTTCGAGGATCGGGATGAACTCAGAAGGAGGCACGATCCCCTTGGTCGGATGCTGCCAGCGGACCAAGGCTTCAAAACCTGTGATCGCACCGCTACGACATGAGGCCTTAGGTTGGTAGTAAAGCAGGAACTGCCCTTGTTCCACTGCTAAAGCCAATTCAGTCTCTAAATGAAGACGGGCGCCTAAAACCGGGGTCATGCCGGGTTCATACAGGAGCCAACTCCCCCTTGAAACGACCTTGGCCCGAGAAAGAGCAGCTTTTGCGTGGTGTAACGCTTGTTCGATAGAGGTCGCCTGAAGTTTTTGTGAGACGCTCAATTGCGCCTTCAACGTGCAGGCAATGCCTATGGTTGCGCCTACAAAAACTTCCTTCCCCGCAACTAGGTAGGGGTGCATTAACTCTTCGATCAAGGCCGAGGCTATGTGGCTGACTCGTTCAAAATCTGCAACATTCTCAATCAACACCGCGAATTCGTCGCCACCATAGCGGGCCAGAAAGCTACTGTGCTCGGCGTGTGTAGCAATCCGTTTCGCAGCTTCAGCCAAAACAGTGTCACCGGCAGACAGCCCCATGGCTTCATTCAGGGAGGCCAGATGATCCAGATCGATGCAGAGGAGCGCCACGTCCATGTCTCGAGGCAAGGAATTCATTTTTTCCAAGAGCGCGCCCCGTCCTGGCAACCCCGTCGCGGAGTCAATGCCATGCTCATGAGATGCCCGATTGGCGCCCAGCAAACCCTCTGTCATTCAGTCATCCCCCTGGAATTCACACTTAATAGCCTGTTATATTTTTTGTGGTGGCTTAATGGGCAACACCATTTCGGTGTCGTCTCTGGATTCTCGTTGCCGCAGCAATCTGATCAACTTCTCCGTGAGTACATGCTCTGCGCTCAACAAAACAATCCCGTCGTGGGTCTTGAGGTCCCTTGCCATCACCATGCCCGGCACCAGTTCACTGGTTTTGAGCATGATTGCAGGTGCTTCCGCTGCGGGTGCGGCATTTAAGGTCACCTGCAGAAATACATCTACCACCTCGGGGTTAAATTGAGTGCCCCGTCCCCGTGCAATCATGGACCGGGCTTCGCTGGTAGACAACTTGGCCTGGCTCAGGTTTCCTGCCTGAAGATCCAAAAACGCTTCGACCACCATCAGAATGCTTGCAGCAATAGAAATGGCATCCCCCGCAAGGCCATCCGGAAACCCGAGGCCGTCATACCGTTCATGGTGCGAGCGGATCAATGCAGCCACACCATACATATCATCCTGCGACATCAAAGCCTGCTCGCCCCACACCGGATGTCGCCGATACAAGGTCAATTCGGTTTCGGACAATCGCCCGACAGGCTTCGACAACACTTCGTCAGACAGTCCAATTTGTCCAATGTCGTGCAGTAGCCCGGCAACAAAAAGCTCTTGCTGTGCGGCGTCGGGCAACCCCATGCTTGCGGCGGTGCGGCGCGCAAGGTCAGCCACCAAGCGTGAGTGCCCGCTGAGGTTTCCACCGCGCAATTCCATCAAGTTGGAAAATACCTTGATGGTGTTCAGGTAGTTCTTTTTGAGTTTTGCGTTCGCCGCCTGGAGTTCTTGCGTGCGCGCCTGCACCTTGGTCTCCAGACCAATGTTGAGAGTTTTCAACTCTTCATTCTGGAGAAGTACCTGCTCCTCCAGCTTTTTCTTCTCGCGCTCAAGTTCCTTGCGTTCCAAAGCCTGCTGAACGATTAATACCAAATCGTGATCATCCCAAGGCTTAGTGATGTAGCGGTAAATCTCCCCACGATTGATCGCTTCGATGATGGAGGAAACGTCAGCATAGCCTGTTAACAGAAGGCGCATGGTATCTGGCCAGCGCTGACGCACGTGTTCTAAAAACTTGGAGCCGTCCATTTCAGGCATCCGCATGTCGGATATCACCAGATCCACAGGCGTGCTCTCTAACACTGTTAGCCCCGCTTGGCCACTTTCCGCAACGATCACCTGGAATCCGTGGGGACGCAAAAGTCGCCTCAACGCCGAGAGGATATTAGCCTCGTCATCTACACACAAAACGGTGCGCAAATTTGGGCTGGCTTCGACTGGCTGCGAACTCATTTTTATTCCGCTTTATCTGTTTGCGTTAGTGGGAGTACCAACCGGAACGTCGTTCCTTTTCCAACCTCTGTTTGCACATCGATCTGCCCATGGTGTTTTTGAATAATTCCATAGGACAGTGACAACCCCAACCCCGTTCCCTTCCCAACCGGTTTGGTGGTGTAAAACGGATCAAAAATTCGTGGCACCACTTCTTTAGGAATACCGCTACCATTGTCGGCAACTTCAATCCATGCGGATTCAGCCTCAACACCCGTCCGAATCCATATTTTTCCGCGGTCCGGCCCAATCGCGTGCGCCGCATTCACCACCAAGTTCATCACAACCTGGTTGATCTCAGAGGGGATGCATTGCACTGGTGGTATTTCACCATACTCCTTGATGATGTCTGCCTTGTATTTGATCTCGTTATTAACCACATTCAGTGTAGAGTCAATGCCTTGATTTAGATTGGTAAAGCTCCACTCAGGTTTGGCATCCACGTGAGAGAAATCCTTCAAATCCTGAACAATTTTTCTTACCCTAACGATGCCTTCCTTTGACTCTCTCATGAGATCTGGAATGTCCTCTTTCAAAAAATCGACTTCTAGCGCCAACCGCTTTGCTTGCAACTCTTTCACCACATTCGGATCGCTGTAGCTCTGCTCGGCCTTCTCGTAGACGCTCAGCATTTCGAACAAGCTGCCTAGATAGGTTTCCAGCATCCCATAGTTGGAGAAAATGTAGCCAATAGGATTGTTGATTTCATGGGCGACCCCTGCGGCCAATTGGCCAATAGACGCCAACTTCTCCGATTGAACTAAATGCTCCTGTGCCGTAACCAACTTTGCATTCAAGAGATTGAGCTCTGAGTTGCGCTTGGTCAGTTCGTACTCCACTTGTTCTCTGCGCTCGACGTCTCTACGTAGCGTTGTGTTCACATCGGCTAACTGAGCGGTCCGCTGTTCAACGATCTGCTCGATTTCGAGCTGCGATTTCATTAGGGCGTTTTCTGCAATTTTTCTTTCCGTTATGTCTTGCAGAGTTTCTATGGCTCCAACGATCTTTCCGTCGGAATTCTTAAGCGGGGCAGCGGTAAAGAAAAGCCATCGCCCCGAGGCTCCGAGTCGCGGGAAAAAACCTTCGGCCTCGTACGCATCCGGAATGATGAGTGAGCTGCGATACGTGTTTTGGTACAGATCTGAAATGATCTCGACCATGGCGCCATCAATTATCAGATCTGCCATGACGGGTCGCTCAACGCCGTAGAAAACTTTTCCCAAATCTCGACTCCCAATGACATCAGAAGCGGGGACCCCGAGCAACTGGGCACATGCATTGTTGTAATGGGTGACCACATGATTCACATCAAGAACAAATGTGGCGATCGGACTGCCTTCGAAGAAGCTTGACGGATCTAGATTGTTGAGTCCAGTGTGCATGTGCTGCGTGGTCTGTATTAAGGTTGACAAGGAGTGCACAATTTTGTGCATGTGATCATCAATACATCTAAGTCGAAGTCTTACCGCGTATGAAGATTTCCTCTCATGTTCCTTTTTTTGATTGTAGAGTCGGTTTAGCGCCTAGGGCAACCTTGAACTCCCTGCTGAATTGCCTCCTCGTTGCCATTTGCAAAATCCTGTTTCATCGATCACTCAACAACGAGTCTCTGAAACCAGCAGTAGCCCATACCTCCGCGCCAATCTTCGGGGCCTACTTTGACACCGGTCGTAAAAAGTGCACAATTGTTGGCGACGCACACGAAAACTTCGATTGAAGTGTCCAAGCTTAGCGTCAAGGGGGACTCAAAATGACCTTGAGGACGGCTGCGGCGCCACATGGCAAGTTGATAAAAGTCTTTTTAGTTGTACTCTCAGCAACGTCATTGTTGGCCGCGAGTTACGCATGGATATCCCGCAACTCAGTGCCTCAGCCTGGGCCGCTTGAGCCCCTGGTCATCGCGACCAATGTCGTATATGCGGGTTCATGTTCGATATTTGTTGCGCAAGAAAATAGCTATTTCGCCCAAGAAGGCCTACAGGTCACAATCCAGCCTCACACCAACGGCAAAGCCGCTTTAGACGCGACTTTGCAAGGCAAGGCCGATTTGAGCACGTCAGCCGATATACCTATCATGTTCGCCGTTACGCGCGGGCAGCCAGTGAGCACGATTGCAACAATCTCCGCAACAAAAAATGACTATGAGATTGTGGGTAGAACAGATAGAGGGGTTACCACTCCTGCAAGTTTGCGAGGAAAACGCATTGGCGTCACTCTAGGAACATCCGGGCATTTCGTTCTCGACGCGTTTCTCAATCGGCAGAAGTTATCGTCCAGTGATATCACTGCGCTTGATCTCAAACCGGAAGATATGGCCTCCGCATTTGAAAGAGGAGACATTGACGCCGCCGCGACCTGGGAGCCTTATGTGGGAAAAATCAGAGAACAAGCTGGCGCTAACGGCACGGCCTTCTCTGCAGACGGCGTCTATGATGCAACGTACAGCATAAGTGGAACGCACGGGTATGTTGTCAGTCATGGGGACACTATCAAAAAAGTCCTCCGGGCATTGATTAGTGGTGGCAGGTTTTGCAAGGACACCCCGGATACGGCCCGTGCAATCACTGCCAAGTTCATGAAAATAGACGCGGAAAAACTGAAGGAGTTTTGGCCTTCATATCGATTTGACGTTACTCTTGATCAGAGCTTTGTACTCGCGTTGGAGGACGAGACGCGTTGGGCTATCAAAAACAAGTTGGCGGGTCGCGATGAGATGCCAAATTACCTAAACAACCTCGACATGACCGGGCTGTTGGCTGTGAGGCCTAGCGCAGTGACCGTGATTCACTAGGAATGCCGAAGTGAAAATTTCGGCCCAACTTAAGCTCGCGGGGCTGCTCTCCGTTGGTATCGTTGTAGCGATTGGCGCTGTACTGTTGTTCACCACGCAGCAGGTAAAAAAGGAGCTCACCAAGAATGAGACTGCCGCAGAGTTGCTGAAAACGGTGACTACAGTGCGTTATTTGACGATGGAATATGTAATGCGCCACGAGGATCGCGCACGAGTCCAGCGGCAATTGAGCCAGGCTTCGCTGCTGAAGCTACTCACCAGTGCAACTGGTTTCACGGAAGCAGAAGAGTTGGTAACCATCGACGAGATCCGGCAATCTCGCGAGAGCGTCGATATGCTGTTCAACCAGCTTATTGCCAATCAACAAGAGCGACAGCTCGTCAGGAAAAGTAGCTTGGTGCTGGAAGAATTAGACTCCCGACTCACTGGCCAAATTGTCAACGAGACGGAAGCAATGATTTCTCGCGCGACTCGACTATCGGAGCGCAGTCGGACAGGTGTACTGCATGCCCAGCAACGGGTTAGTGTGGCGATGGCGGCATTCGCTGCGATGGTTTTGTCGCTAATTTTTTTGACGATTTTTCTAGTGCTAAGAGGCGTTATCCGGCCGCTCACCAGACTGCGCCAGGGAGCCGCTGTCGTAGGCTCAGGCAACCTGGGATATAGGCTGGCCATGACCAGTCGCGACGAGATCGGCGACTTGGCACGGGCGTTTGATGCAATGACTGCGACGTTGGAAGGAACTACCGTCTCACGTGATGAGTTAGTAAAGTCCAATGCACTGCTGCAACTGGAAGTCACCGAGCGAATGCGCACCGAAATCGCTCTTCGCGAAAGCCAGGAACGCAATCTTGCAGTCGTGAATACCGCTCTCGACGGCATCATTTCCATGGATCACGAAGGTCGAATCGTGGACTTCAACGCTGCAGCGGAACGCATCTTTGGCTATAACAAGCGCGATGTGCTCTGCCGTGACATGGCCGATTTGCTAATTCCACCCTCGTTACGCGAGCAGCACCGTCAAGGCCTGGCCCACTATCTTGTCACCGGAGTTGGTCCAGTGCTGGGGCAGCGCATGGAGTTGACGGCCTTGCGCGCCAACGCGGCAGAATTTCCGGTCGAATTGTCGATCACGCGCAGTGGTTCAGCCCATCCGCCCACGTTCACTGGTTTCGTGCGGGACATCAGTGAACGCAAACAAAGTGAAAGAAAAATCCATGCGCAATTGGGGCGCCTCAGTCTTCTTCATCAAATCACCCGCGCCATCGGTGAGCGACAGGATCTTCCAAGCATTTTCCAAGTGGTCGTGCGCAGCCTGGAGGATCAACTTCCGATCGATTTTGGGTGCATGTGTCTTCATGATCAATCCGCCCATTCCCTGACCGTAACCAGTGTCGGTGTCCACAGTGCTGCGCTGGCAATGGAGCTGGCCATGACCGACCAAGCCCGAATCGCCATCGATGAGAATGGCCTTTCCCGCTGCGTGCAGGGGGAATTGGTGTATGAGCCAGACATTAGCCAGGTGCCCTTCCCCTTTTCGCAACGGCTCACGCGCGGCGGTTTGCGCTCTTTGGTGATAGCACCGCTATTGACCGAGAATCGGGTATTCGGAGTTCTGATCACAGCGCGACATGCACCGAGCGCCTTCAGCAGCGGCGAGTGCGAGTTTCTGCGGCAGTTAAGCGAGCACGTCGCATTGGCAGCGCACCAGTCTCAGCTCTATGGAACTTTGCAGCAGGCCTACAATGACCTGCGGCAAACGCAGCAGGCTGTGATGCAGCAAGAGCGTCTGGGTGCCCTCGGGCAAATGGCAAGTGGTATCGCACACGACATTAATAATGCCATTTCCCCCGTGACCTTGTACACCGAGTCGCTATTGGAGACTGAGCCAAATCTCAGCGAGCGTGCGCGCAATTACCTGGAGACCATCCAGCGCGCGATCGAGGATGTGGCCCAAACAGTAACGCGCATGGGTGAATTTTACCGCCAACGCGAGCCCCAATTGACACTCGCACCCGTGAAATTGAATGACTTACTGCAACAAGTCTTGGACCTGACGCGTGCGCGCTGGAGTGATATGCCTCAATCGCGTGGAATAGTTATTCAAATCGTGAAGGACTTGGCGACTGAATTGCCCACAGTGATGGGAATCGAAAGTGAAATCCGCGAAGCATTAATTAATCTTTTTTTCAACGCTATTGATGCTATGCCAGACGGCGGTACCCTAACCTTGCGTACTGTGATTGCGCACACTGGACCGAGTTCAGAGGAAAGCCGGCCTTTGCAGCACGTTCATCTGGAAGTGACGGACACTGGGATGGGTATGAATGAAGACACTAGGCGGCGTTGCCTTGAGCCATTTTTCACCACCAAAGGGGAGCGCGGCACTGGGCTCGGACTAGCCATGGTGTATGGCGTCATTGAACGCCATAGCGCTGAGATTGAGATTGCAAGTGCGCCGGGCAAAGGCACAACTGTCCGCTTGGTATTTGCGGTGCCGGTAACAGTTGCAGAAATGGAACAAGCGAAGGTACCTTATCTAGTGCCATCGAACTTACACATTCTAGTCGTCGACGATGACCCAATGTTGCTTAAATCACTGCACGACGCCTTGAGCACCGAGGGTCACCAAGTCACCACTGCGGATGGCGGCCAGGCCGGGATAGACATCTTCCTGGCAGCACAAGCGGCAGGTAACCCATTCGCAGTGGTAATCACCGATCTCGGCATGCCCATCATTGACGGGCGAAAAGTCGCCGAACTGGTGAAACTGGAGTCGCCACTTACCCCAGTGATTTTGCTCACCGGCTGGGGCCGCAGGTTGATGGCAGACGGAGAGGTTCCGCCGCAGGTGGATCGTGTCCTCAGCAAGCCCCCCAAGTTACGGGAGTTGCGCGAAGCATTCGCCCAATGTTGCATTTCGACGGAATCCTGAAAGTCTGTAGTGTTAGCGCACATATATGCATGACGCCTCATCTATGCCCAGCATCCTTGTAGTGGATGACGAGCATGCGCAAATGAAGGCTCTCTGCGATACCTTAAGAGACAATGGCTATGAGACCTGCGGCTTCACGGTGGGTCAAGCCGCTCTGGATGCATTGAAGGAGAGAAATTTTGATCTTCTCCTTGCCGATTTGATGATGCCAGAAATAGGCGGCATTGCATTGATGCAGGAGGCCTTGCAAATCGATGCTGATCTAGTGTGCATCATCATGACGGGAAACGGCACTATAAGTACTGCTGTGGAAGCCATGCGAATGGGGGCGTTGGACTACATCCTCAAGCCGTTCAAATTGAGTGTCATTTTGCCGGTATTGTCGCGAGCACTCGCCATACGGTGGTTGCGCCAAGAAAATGCAGTGTTGGAACGTCGTGTACACGAACGCACTATGGCACTCGAGGTAGCCAATGCCGAGCTAGAGCGTGCTAGGCGGGAGAAAGATCGTTTCATGGCTATTGTGAGCCACGAATTGCGCTCACCACTCAATAGCATTCTGGGATTTACCGACGTACTGTTGATGAATACCCCGGGTAATACTCTGACCGCTGACCAAGAAGAAATGCTAAAAATCGTCCTAACAAGCGGCAAACATCTGTTGTCCCTAATCAATGATTTGCTGGACTTGGCCCGGATCGAGTCGGGAAAGCCCGAGTTGAATCCAGAACTGGTTGATTCCCAAGCACTTGTGAAAGATGTTATCGCGTCGTTGCAAATCATGGCACTGCGCAAAGGTTTGCAGCTTGAATCCAGGCAGTCTCATGTACAGCCGATCGTGCGTACAGATCGTCGCGCATTGTTCCAAATTTTGACGAATCTGGTCAACAACGCAATTAAGTATACGTCTGTAGGTACTGTTGTGGTCGAACTATTTCAGTCCGATAGTGTCTCCGGGACGAGCACGGAATTTCGCATAATCGATACCGGTGTGGGAATAAAAATGGAGGATCAAGCGAAACTTTTTGATGCTTTTACGCGTGTCGGAGATTTGCATAGCCACAAGGAAAGCACAGGGCTCGGCCTTTATCTTTCAGCGGAACTTGCCAGACTGCTTGGCGGATATATCACACTGAAAAGCGAATTTGGCCGTGGAAGCATATTCACCTTAGTACTACCAACCTTGGGTGCTCAGCAAAGACGTTAAATTTTCTGTACTCGCCGGAACTTTCAGCCCATGTCGAGTAGAGATGGCGTATAACCGATCCTATTCGCTAGCACTGGCCCCGCAGTTTTTAAAATACATTCATATGGGAATGCGAAGAGTCGACTCCAGCTCTATAACAAGCGAAAAATGCAATGGAAACATCGGGTTCTGCAGTCACTATCAAAGCCCATCATTAGCACTGGGCGGCTCGGATCTGAGACTTTCGAGAATTTCCACACGTTGCATTAGCCTTCGGTTCTCAGCAAAGACCTCGTAGCGTCTAAAGGCCTGATGTATGTTTTCTCGCAATGCATCATCTTCAATGGGTTTACTCAAAACCTTGTAGAGATCCCCTCGATTGACGGCGTCTATTACAGTGCTGAAATCCGCATACCCAGTAAGTAAGAGGCGTATTGTGTCTGGGTACATTCCTTTTACGATCTGTAAGAATTCAGTGCCTGTTGTGCCTGGCATGCGTTGATCGGAAATGATGACCCCAACTTCATTTGTGGCCAGCAACTCCAATCCCTCATTCGCATTGGTGGCAGTAAAAATTAGCCACCCTTCTCTCCGGAATATACGCCGTAAAGCGGCCAGTACGTGGGGTTCGTCATCGACGATCAAAAGTGTATTTCCAGCATTCGATAACCCGCCTTCGGTATTTAATTTTCCCCCGGTGGTCAACAACTCCGAGATACCTTGTGATGGCACGGCACGGCTGTAAAGAAAACCCTGCATTTCCTGGCACATTTGCTTGCGCAAATATCCATGCTGCCCCTTAGTTTCGACACCTTCGGCAATGGCCTTCAGCCCCAAATTGTCGGCCATTGAAAGAATGCTGCGCACAAGTGCAGCACTACCTGGGTGGAGCATCATGTCGTGCACGAAGGATTGGTCAATTTTTATACGATCAATAGGGTAGCGGCGCAAATAACTAAGTGACGAGTAGCCCGTTCCAAAATCGTCCAACGACAGACTTAAACCGAGCGCCTTCAGTTCATGCATCATCTCGATAGTTTGCTCGGCGCTTTCCAAAATCAGGCTTTCGGTCAATTCGAGCTCAAGGAACTCAGCGTCAAGCGCAGCGGCCTCCAAGGCGTCTTTGACGACTGCGACTAGATCGGCAGACCGAAACTGCTGTGCGGATAGATTGACGGCCATGCGCATAGGCGCATACCCGGCGTTCTGCCAGGCTTTGGCTTGCAAACATGCGGATCGGAGAACCCACCCTCCTACTTTGACCATCAGGCCGGAGTCCTCCAGAAGTGGAATAAAGCGTGCCGGTGAGACTAGTCCTTGTGTTGGATGCTGCCAGCGTATTAGCGCCTCAACTCCAACAATATCTCCTGTCTTTAGATTTAACTGTGGTTGGAAGTACAGTACAAACTCATCTCGCTCAAGTGCCCGATGCAGGTCCGCACGCATTTGCACTCGCTGCTCTATTCCAAGATCCATGTCCGCCGTATATAGGCGGTATCCAACATCGGTGGAGCGCTCAGTGGCTGCCCGTGCCCGCCTTAGGAGATTGGAAATATCACCATCATGCATCGGGTAAACGGCGACCCCAATGCAAGCTTGCAGGAGCACATCTCTGCCATCCGATTTTATTGGTTGAGAAAATGCATCGCGTATTCGACGGACGAAAACATCGATCATCGATTCATCCATGAGTTCATGTGAAGTTATTACGAACTCATCGGGCCCTAGCTGCACAACTAGACCATTCATCCCGCGACACAATTCCAGCCGTGAAGCTATTGTGCGGAGAACGTCGTCCATCGCCAGCCTTCCCAATATCTGTACGATTTCCTCGACGTGTATCAGCTTGATGTCTACCAGTGTCAACGGGGTCCCGGTCTGATCTGTCAGACTTGCCAGTGTCGGCAAACGATCTTCCAGCATCGCACGATTTGGCAATCCAGTCTGGGCGTCATAAAAGGCAAGGTAGTGTAGTTTTGATTCTCCCGCGACCCGCTGCTGTTCGGCTTTCATGTGCCCTAGAGAGAACGAAATGTCGTCAGCCACTTCCGTCAGTAAATCCAAAACACTCTGATCGAAGGCCTCGACCTCATCACAGCATAGAAGGAAAACGCCTACGACGTGCCCCATTTCTTTTAGTGGTAGTGCTGCCATCGAGTGAAAACCGAGAGCAAGCATTTCCAGATGAGCCGGCGAGCTGTGCCGAGTCGCTTTCGATTCATCGCATATGAGAGGGGCATTCAGCTGAAGAACCAAATTCACGGTTGCATCAAATATTCCCGGCCCACGCGCGAGACTTTCAACTTCGCTGGAATGGGCCATATGTCGGGATTTTTTTGATGCTGGATCAACCAAACCGATCCATGCGTATTGAAAGAGTCCAGACTCAACGGCAATGTGGCACGCATCGAGATACAGATGATCTGGCGAGTCAGCGCGTACGATCGTACGATTGATCCGGCTCAGCAAGGTCAAAAAACGGTTTATTCGATTCAACCTCGCAAACGAGGTTTCCATTTGCGCCCCCTTTCTCCAGACTACGCGTTCATCAACGCCAAAGTGCAGATCTCAGTCTTTTGAAGACTCCAGCAACTTAGAAATTCGGTGAGACAATTCCCATCGATCTATTGGTTTTTTTAGTATTTCCGCAGAACCCCATGTTCCCAAACGTTGATATGACGCTATGTCGTACAAAGCAGTTGCAACAATGACGGGAACTGAGGCGGTTTCAGGATTGCTCTTGAGGCGACGAATAACCTCGAAGCCGTCCAAACCTGGCATCATCAAATCCACCAAGACAACATCAGGGCGCTCAGACATTGCCATTGCTATGCCCATCTCGCCGTCGGTGGCTGCAATTGATTGATAGCCATCGGCTTGCACGAATATTTCGAGCAACTTACGGTTCGAATCTTCGTCGTCAATAATTAGAATTTTCGCTGGTGGTGAGTTCAACACGATGTACGACCTCTAAGTAAGGTACGGAGAAAACACTCAATCAACGACGGCCAATTTGTAATTTTTACCGCGAGGGGGCCGGTTTCATTGTTGAGTCATTCAAGGCGTATGTCAATTGGCAAATAGCTCACGTCTCCTTGTCGGGAAATACCGCTTGTCGACTTCAGTTCGCGCATTTGGTCGCCAGGTAGGTATTCAGTGACTACAAGCAGTGCAGAAACGCAGCTAACCAGTGCAGCCAACACCAACGCCACTGCACCCGATAGCAGCCATGCCAAGCAAGTTCGCAGCGCTCTGAGCCAAAGTGTTGGAAGCCTCAATGGCCAAGCTCTGGCGTCCTTGCAAAAAATCGATTCAACAAGAAATATCGGAACCTACGCAACTGGCTGAGTACCAAAAAAGCCTGCGCCAAGCCATGACGAAGATCGACAAGGGCGTGGATAACTGGTTGCATCAGTTAGGGATACCTTTGACTTGCAACCACTCTCCAGCAACGCGGATACCGATGTAATTAATACGGATGCAAGCAAACCCGACCCTATGCGTCCAAATAGCGCGCGGTATTTGCACCTGCATCCATTTGGTGAAATAAAGCGACCCCACTCCCAAGCGAGTGGCGTTGGCATGATTCCCAGGATGATCAGTCTGTGCTCTACATTGATCTCTCATGCTACGCATCGTCCATCAACCCGCTATTCACACTGCAGAACGAGCAGGAGATATGGATGAAGCAACGAGCCCCTTGCAGGTACTCGGTAGCTCAAAAGTACAGGTCTCGAAGTCGAATGGAACTTTGCGCTTACAATGCAAATGAGAATCGTTTTTGTTTGTAATTGTTTTGACCTAAGGACTTGCCCATGAAACTTCTCCCTCCTCGCTCCCTGATGCGTGCTATTGCGCTGGCTAGCGGTCTTGTGAGTGCCTCGCTGGGCGCGCTTGCACAAACTCCGACCACTGACGGCATCGTGGTGTACAACGCCCAGCATGCCAGCCTGACACAGGCCTGGATTGATGGTTTCACCCGTGAAACGGGTATCAAAGTGACCATGCGCAAGGGCAGCGACATGGAGCTGGGCAATCAAATCGTTCAAGAAGGGGCTGCATCACCTGCGGACGTGTTTTTGACTGAAAACTCGCCAGCCATGGCACTGGTCGATGGTGCTGGTTTGTTCGCGCCTCTGGACGCGGCGACCCTTGCTCAAGTGGCCCCCAGCTACAGGACTGCCCATGGTCGTTGGGTTGGGATTGCTGCACGCAGTACCGTTTTTGTTTATAACAAGGCCAAAATCAATCCCGTCCAACTG
The DNA here is from genome assembly GCF_059416145.1 of Rhodoferax sp. GW821-FHT09E07. Classification (NCBI taxonomy): domain Bacteria; kingdom Pseudomonadati; phylum Pseudomonadota; class Betaproteobacteria; order Burkholderiales; family Comamonadaceae; genus Rhodoferax; species Rhodoferax sp. GW821-FHT09E07. The sequence goes on from NZ_JBWKOP010000013.1 coordinate 31,352, forward strand.
CCCAAGTCCATGTTGGATCTGGCAGCTCCCGCCTGGAAAGGCCGTTGGGGGGCATCTCCCGCGGGGGCAGATTTTCAGGCCATTGTGAGCGCCTTGCTGGAGCTCAAAGGCGAAGCAGCGACACTGGCATGGCTAAAGGGCATGAAAGAAAACGTTTTACCATTCAAGGGCAACAGCATCGCCATGAAAGCGGTGAATGCAGGGCAGGTCGACAGTGCCTTGATCTATCACTACTACTATTACGGCGACATGGCCAAGACCGGAGAAAACACGGACAAGCTTGGCATTCACTACTTCCGCAATGAGGATCCAGGTGCCTTCGTGAGTATTTCTGGTGGCGGCGTTCTCGCTTCCAGCAAACACAAGCCAGAAGCCCAAGCGTTCCTGAAGTGGATCACTGGCAAGGGCGGTCAGGAGATTTTGCGCACGGGTGATTCACTGGAATACGCCGTTGGCGCTGGCGCTCAGTCTCACCAAAGTTTGGTACCCTTGGCAGATTTGCAGGCTCCCAAGGTAGAACCATCCAAGCTCAACAGCAAGAAGGTGACCGACCTCATGACGCAGGCTGGACTGCTCTGACCGACGTGCGGTAGTTACAGCACAAAGCCCTTGGCGACCGCGGTAGCCAAGGGCTTTTCTTATAAGGGGCATGTCGGTTTAAGGGCTGCTGATGGATTTCAACCGTGCCATTGAACCTGCGAATGACAGAGTCACATCCAAGCCACTGAGTCCAATCCAAACTCGCCATTTAGGCGAATTTATCGAGAATCCGTTTTTGAAGTATGGTCTGGGGCACCCATTCCATTGCGAAGCACCAAGGCTCTACGCGGACAAGAAAGAAATGCATAAACCGACGTTTCGTTTCGAAAAAATTGCTTCTTTGGCAGCGATATTCGCGTTGGCGCTGGTGGGCGCGTGCACGGTTGAGCACCTGAACTGGGTGACCATGCCATTCACACATTCTTGCTCCAAGATGGCAAACCCAAGCATCATCTGCCTGTCAATGCTAGCGATTTCGTTGCTGCTGACAGGCGTTTGGAGCAAACGTGCAATCAGGCCAGAAGGGAGGCATCACAGATCGGAAGGAGTTTTGCTATTTGCTTCCCGGATATTGGCGCTAGGGGCGATGCTGTTGGCTTGCTTCCGTTTATCCCTGTGGACGATGGCTGAAGTCACAGGAACGGATGTGGTCGGTTTTGTGCCGTCAACCATACTGCTGGACCGGCTGCAGGCTGCTTCGCAGATGGCTACGGCAACGGCAATAGCAATCTGTCTGTTGGCGATTTCGGCAGGTCTGTCTACATGCCGGAGTACCCGTCCAGGACACCAGGGATTCGCCCTGGCAGCCGCGATGCTAGGTTGGTTGGGCGTGAGTCAGTATATGTACGGAGGCGTTCCGCTGGCAGTGTTTGCAGAAATGGCCATGGAGACGGCAATCGCCATTTTTGCGATAGGAGTAAGCCTACTGTTTGTCCGACCTGACGGGAAACTCAATCTTCTCCTGTGCAGTGGCACGCCTGGAGGTGTGATCGCCCGCAGGCTTTTACCCACCGCAATACTCATTCCCCCAGTGATCGGCTGGTTGCGACTGCAGGCGCAACGTGCTGGTTATGTTGGGACCGAGTCGGGCCTGGCGATTTTCGCACTGGCGAACGCCATGGTGATAGGCTGGCTGGTGTGGCTGAGCGCATTGCGGCTTGACCGCTTGGCGCGAGAGCATGCGCACTTGGCCGAATCGGAGCTTCGCGCACGTGAACTCGACGCTGTCAGGGCCGAGCGGCGCTTGCATTTCTCGGAGGCCGCTCCTGCGATGATGCATTCGATCGACGCCCGAGGGGCCATCGTCGCGGTCAGCGATGCATGGCTAGACAAACTAGGCTACACGCGCGCGGAAGTCCTGGGCAGGGCCTCCATTGATTTTCTGAGTGCCCATTCCCGCGAATTCGCTCGCGACACGGTGTTGCCGGAGTTCTTTCGTACTGGCCGGTGCGTGAACGTGGAGTATCAGATGGTCCGCAAGGATGGTCAATCCATTGACGTTCTCTTGTCCGCCGTTTTGGAGCGTGACGAGGCCGGTCTGCCGTTGCGTTCATTGGCTATCTTGGAAGACGTTTCCGAGCAGCATGCGCGCCAGGCCGCGCTGGAGCGCGAGCAGGAACTGCGTTCGCAAGCGGAGCTTCATGCCGCCGAATCAGAACGGCTATTGCTGGAGCGCGAAGAAATGATGCAGGTCCTGGCCCACGAAGTGCGGCAACCGCTGAACAATGCGTCGGCCGTCTTGCAGGGCGCGCGATTGGCACTTGCTGACCGGTCTGAAAAGGAAGAGACCAAAACAGAACCGATCCTGCGCGCCCAGAACGTCATTGCTTCTGTAATTGCAAGTCTTAATAACAACCTTGCGGTGGCTTCGCTGCTGGTGTCGGGTCAGACCGAATTTGCCGACACGGACATCGACTTTTTGATTTCGGTGGTGCTGGCGGATCTACCGTCTCAGGTGTGTGATCGTGTATGCATCCAGCGCACCACGGCGACCCGCACGGCGGTTCTGGACCTGAGCCTAGTCCGACTGGCGTTGCGCAATGTGTTGGTCAATGCACTGACGTATTCAAAGCCCCATTCAATTGTTCTGGTACGTGTTCTGGATAGTGATGAGCCACTCGCGCTGGCACTGGAAGTTGAGAGTGCGTCTCTTGCAATTTCGGCTGAGTTGGTACCGCGGCTGTTCGAACGCGGAACGCGGGGAGCGGCATCCACGCGCCGCTCGGGCGGCGGCTTGGGTTTGTACATTGTGCGGAAGGTGGCAGAGCTTCATGGCGGTGAAGTGTCCCTCAGCGTCAATGAGAACGAAAGAGTAGTGTTCAAGCTCGTTTTTCCGTATCCACTCCCGTGACAGACGCTTGGCCTGACCGCATTCAGATCATTTCAAGCGGGGCTTTGAAGACATAGCCCACACGCGATTTTGATTGCAGGGGAACTGGGATTGAGGTCGCACGTTCGATGCGACGACGCAAGCGATAGATGATTGCGTTAAGTCCGTCGGCCGTACTATCCGAGTGTGTCTCGCGACCCAGCCGCAGCAAAATGGCCTCTCGCTCCACGGCCTCCCCTTTGGCATCAACGAAACACGCCAAAACTGTTCTGTCACTTTCACTGAGGCCGACGCGGACACCATCAGGGGCTATGAGTTCACGTGCCCTGATATCCAATAACCACGGTGTCTGGACAGTGTCACCGGGTGCCGCTCGACGTTGCACAGCTTTGATGGCCAGCAGTACCTGCTCAAACTGGACCGGCTTCGCAAGGTACATGTCAGCCCCCGCCGTGACAATGTCTTTGAACACAGAGGGCGATAGTCGGCCTGAAACCACAACAAGGCCCGCACGCGATCGCTTTCGCAGTATCCTGATCAGCTCAAGGCCATCCACCCCAGGCAGCATGAGATCAAGCACATAAAAGTCAAATTCCGCAACACCTCGAGCAATCAGCAAGTCGTCGCTATCGGAATAGACGGTAACCGCAATGCCTTCACCACGCAGGTACTGGGCAAGGAATTCGGAGTATTCCTTGTCATCGTCAACAAGTGCAAGGGTCTTTGGGATCATGGTGGCGAGTCGCCTCGTGAGGCTCCTATTTTCTGCAGCATTTGCGCAGCAGATCGACTGGCTTCGGTACGGTGGTGGGTATCGGATTCAAATTGGATATCCCGAAGTATCAGCGATAACTCTACCAGCGAATCACGCATGCGCTCCAGTCCCTTTGTCAATCGGAGCATGTTGCCGGAATCTGGCGCTGGAGATGTAGCAGAAAATCCCATGATCAAAATCCTCCCTTTGGCTTCTTCGCTAACGGCCGTTGATGGCTCGAATTTTGCCGATGAAGTGGGCGTGCGCCGCAACGACGTGTCAAGGTTAGGGCATGTTGCAGTCGTGTCTTCAGAAAGTTCCCCAATCGCGACTAGTTTGGTCTTCATGTGGAGTCAGTACGAACGTTGGTTTTGGCGCCTTGGGCGGATGCGCAACCGGAGCTGGAACCGGCCGCGCCTCTTTGGGTTTAGTCAATGTTTTGGACTTTGCATGAGCTGCCTGTGGCGCAAGGGTTTTTAACACTGATGCGAAATGCATCCCGGTACCACTCGTAAGTTTGAATACGCCCACTGCCTCTACCAGGCGTCCTGCCTGGCCACTGAGGCTGTCGGCTGCTGCAGCGGATTGCTCCACCAGTGCAGCATTCTGCTGCGTCGTCTGGTCAAGCTGAGCAACTGCGATGTTGACCTGGCCGATACCGCTGGCCTGCTCCATGGTTGCGGAGCTGATTTCGTTGATCAGGTCATTTACACGTTGTACCTGAGACACGATCTCTTCCATGGCCTGGCCTGCTTCATCGACTTGCTTAGCGCCACTTTCCACTTTCTCAACGCTCTCATCGATCAGGCCCTTGATTTCCTTTGCTGCCGCAGCACTGCGTCCAGCAAGAGAGCGTACTTCTGTTGCTACCACCGCAAAGCCGCGCCCCTGTTCACCAGCACGGGCGGCTTCCACGGCCGCGTTCAACGCGAGAATATTGGTCTGGAATGCGATGCTGTCGATTACACCAATGATGTCGGCAATCTTCTTACTTGAGTGGGTAATGGCCTGCATGGTGTCCACCACTTGGTTGACGACCACACCGCCCTTGGCTGCCGCCTCACTGGCCGTCCCGGCCAGTTCTGCTGCCCGACGTGCCGTATCCGCGTTGTTCTTGACCGTAGCCGTCATTTCTTCCATAGAGGCAGCGGTCTCTTCCAGGTTCGATGCAGTCTGTTCAGTACGCGCGCTCAGGTCGTTGTTGCCCTGTGCAATCTCGCTGCTGGCGGTCTGAATACCGCCGACTTGCTCACTCACATCGTCCACCAGGGATCGCAGGTTCAGCCCTGACTGGTTCACGGCGCGCAGGATCATGCCAATTTCGTCTACCCGGTTTAACTGTACGTTCTGTCCCGGCTGGCCTGCAGCCACAGCAAGCGCCTGACGTTGAACCACCTCCAACGGACGCGCAATCTGGGATTCGAGCCATAGTGAAACGGCTATGCCAGCAAACACGGTACCACCCGAGAAGGCGCCCAACGCAGTCTCCCCCAAACCCAGCGCTGCGGCACCACCGACGCCCATTGCCGTCAGGGCGCCGATACCCAGTCGCAAACGCCAGCGCACGGCCATGGTTTGCAGCGCCGAGGTCCAGCCCAGCAGGCCCTTGCGCACAATCAGCCCCTCGTGGAATGCAAGACTACCGGACTTGTTTTCCCGAAAGGCTTGGTAGAGCTTTTCGGTCTGGTTGATCTCATCGCGTGTGGGTTTGGTGCGCACGGACATGTAGCCAGTGACCTGACCATTGCGTTGCACAGGTGTCGCGTTGGCGCGCACCCAGTAGTGGTCCCCATTTTTGCGCCGATTCTTGACCAACGCGGTCCACGAGCGGCCGGCCTTGAGCGTGGCCCACATGTCAGCAAATGCCTGTGTGGGCATATCGGGGTGGCGCACCATGTTATGGGGTTGCCCCATGATTTCATCGCGCTCAAAGCCGCTGACGGCAATGAAAGCCGCATTCGCATAGGAGATGTAGCTTTGAGTGTCGGTCGTCGACATCAGCGTTGCGTCAGCTGGGAAGTCGTATTCGCGCTGAGTGATGGGAAGGTTGGTACGCATATAAATGGCCTTTCTTTATTTGTTTTTCAGTCCTACGTGGCAATTTCGCAAGCATTTGTGCGCTTAGCCCGAACTCCGGATGCGACATCGATACTCGTCAGGTAGTTGGGCGCCCAGATCACTACACGACCAGAAGACCAGAGCACCCAAAGCGCATTCCAACTTGGTTTGGATGGTGACTCTGCCCATTTTTTGCCCCACGACTGACGGATGTTCCCAGCTGCAGGGCTCGCGACAAACTCTCAATAGCTTGATGCAAGCCCCCACCATGGGTGGTTATATAATAAATAACATTTTCAGTAATTTATTCGTTTTTGCAAAAAAGTCAAAGTTTTCTGCGGAACATGGCTCAAGTCGGAGGAGCTAAGGTTTGCGATGTAAGGCTGCAAAGGGCCGGAGTGATCCGATAAAGGGAGCGCATCTTGTTGCCATTGGTTGCCCCACACAGCGCAACACCTTGCAACTGGTGGAGGAAAACAACGTTCTTCTATTGGAGTTGGCATGACTATATGGAACGCAAAAAAAGCCGGGACACTGTACGAAGTGATTTCCCACCACATGAGTACGCTTGCTGAATCCGAACTTTCTCCCCAGCTTGAATATTTCATGCTTCATGCACAAAAAGCATCGTGCTCCTTTCTGACTACGGATCAGGAGTTGGAGGCAATTCATTCTGAGCTGTGCTCGTACTGCATTCAAAGAATGCAGTACGAGTGCGAAGGCCATCAATTTCAACTGCGATGCGAGTTTGCGGAAGCTATGCTGGAAGCCCGCAACAGTCGATTTGGCGGCCATCGACAGAGCATTGCTGCAACCGATTGTGAACATCCGTGAGCGATTGAGTCCCTTGCGGCGGCGCAACTGTCGCTCTTCATCATTCCAGCTGCGTACCGTTTGATGCGAGTTCAAAAGGGCCATGAGGCCAACGCCGCTGAAAACCTTGCCACCCGCATCAACCGGCACCAAGCCCGATCTAAGCCAACATGGAGCCTCTTTACCTGAGAACAGTGCCCCGATTCATCCCTTGAGCCGTGTTGTGTTGATTTCCGTTGAAAACTGATCCATTGGGGATGCGGACGAAATCTTGGACTATCTTTGGAGGTAGTTCATGTATTCGTACGAAGACAGAATCCGAGCAGTCCA
>NZ_JBWKOP010000014.1:0-11899 GCF_059416145.1 Rhodoferax sp. GW821-FHT09E07
TTCTCGTCTTTCTATTTAGTAGTGGGTGCTGTTTGAGCCCCATCCGAATGGATTTATAAGCATCGGGGGAGCAAAGTGTCTACAGTCAATTTCACCGGTTTGCCAGCGCTAGCTTGGAGCGTTGGGTTCGTTGTGCTGGGATCCGTTCCAGTCTGGTTGGCCGCGAAGATCGCCGGCGCTGGCCGTGCAACATTGCTCAGGTCAGCTCTCTCATTGTTTCTGGGAGCTATTGGTGCAGTCATTGGCCTCTCCATAGGTGGCCCGATAGCCTTGTTGCTGGTGCCTTTGGCTTTTCTCCTGTCATTCAAATTTGTTTTAGATACGTCTTTCTTGGGAGCCTTTGTTCTGGGCGTACTGGCTGTAGCGGGATATTTTGCGATGGCACAGCTTATCGGCGGCGGAATGTCAGTCACGGCCTAACAACTTCCAAGTTGAAGATAGGGGTCTTCGGACCCTGCAAGAAACCTGGATTGAAATAACACAATGAAGCCACTACTCAAAATATTTCTTGCCATTGCATGTCTAGCTACCGGACTTCAAGCCAGGGCGGCCGATGCGTTTAACAGCTACGTTGCCGATGTTCATTTGAGTGAGAGCTATCAGTTTCGCGCACCGGAATCGGTCATCAGGTACACGGATGGCGACAAAGGTGTCCTGTTGAAGTCCATCCTGGACCCCGTACGGATGAAGGAAATGCTGGCCATCTATTGGCAGCGGTCCAGACAAGGTTCGGAAACGTCCAATCTTCCGCAGCTTTTGGCGCCGCTACTCAACCGGTATGAAAAAGCCTTTGAGGCGCGCGGCAGCCTCTACGAAAACGAATACCTGGATTCGGTCGAGGCGTACTCAGCCCTGACGGCTTCATCCATCACCTTGATGAACAGTGCGGCCGTCGCTCCCGCGACCAATAAGGACGGCAGCAAGCCGTCTGAGGATCAAGCCAAGTTGGCCAATAGCCTGAACTCCATGGTGAAGAATATTTCCAGCATATTGGTTGACGTGAATCGGCAGTTGGCCGCTGACATTCGAAAGAAGATAGGTGCGGGCAAGTTCTCTCCAGAAGGTGCAAAGCGTGCCTTAAAGCTTGCTGATTCGTTCAGTTCGCCCCAATAAGAACGGATGAGCCTGTCGAGGCGGAACTACAGGGACTGAATGTGTGGTCTTATCCCCAATATTGGGGATACCCAGCCACCCGCTAGCTCAGTAGCATCAACGCCAACTCGGCGGTAGCCGCCTTTTCCATATTGTTCATGGGGTCTCCGTGAGCAAGGTTCGAAGAGAGTTGTTAGCAGCTCTTAGTTATCTGAGTGCCAATATGAAAAACTTGACCGTCAATCCAAACGACATCCAGGGAACGTCAGCTCGGACGATCAATTTGTTCGTTGGCGCCATAGCCTTGCTGATCGGCCCGGGTCTTGTGCTTCTGGGGTTGGTTAGCAGGCCTTTCTTGGGGGCGCATTTGGATTGGTTCGCCGCTCCGTCCATAAGCGAATACTACGAATTTAACGACTTCACCCGCAATTGCTTTGTCGGCGCCATGTTTGCGATCGGTGTGTTGCTTTCAGCCTACCGTGGATGGCATCAGAACAATATTTGCGACCGGACAATTGCTACTTTGAGTTGGATTACCGCATGGCTGGTAGCTCTAGTCCCTTGCAATTCGCCATATTCAAAGATCCATTTTGGGGCGGCGGCAATCTTGTTCGTGATGATGGCCGCCATGCTGTGGTGTCGATTCACCGAAGAAACCGGGGATCCGGATGAACAGCGAGACCCTGCGTGGAAGAGGTTGAGGAATCGGGTCTACAGGACGTGTGCAGTGGTCATTTCAGTCGCCATATTCTTTAAACTTATCAGCTTCATTCCTGCGCTGCACTTTGACATCTATAGCCCTTGGAACTTCACCTTCTGGATCGAAGTTGTTGGGCTGACTGCCTTCAGCGTTGGATGGCTCACGAAGTCTCGCTTTATCCTTGGATACAAGCGGGAGGACGGTTGGCTTCATCGAACTAGGACACCTGAGTTTGCCGGTGAAAAAGCGCAGTAACGCTAGATCCGCTTTATATTGCACCGCTGTTTTTGTTAGTTTTCAGCTTCTATTCCCTGGAGTGAGGGGCGCCGTCATCGCTGCTCTTTGCATCACGACATCTGGCGTGGGAGCGCGGTTGATCTGGCGAGTCGTGGCTTCATCGGGGTGTATCCCTTGTACGCACTGGTTGCGCAAGTGCAGAGCTCCAACGAGCCTGAACTGCTCGCATTGCTTGCGCAGACATTTCAGGCTTTGACCGAAGATGAAGCGACCGACTTGGTCACCACCCTGACGACTCCATTGGGACAATGGGTTGTAGAGTCTTCTATGTGGGCACGGGAGTTTGTTCTTTCCGGGCCGGTCGTAGGCAATCGGGACCTGTCAAAACCATCAGGAAGCGCACCCCGACGACTCTCAAACACGGAAATTCAAGCCATAAAAGCCTTCGGCAGCACACCTCATTGGCAAGCCCTGCGTCGTGTGGGAAAAACATCCTTCCTAGGCAGTGAACTCATGACAGCGTTGGATTGGCCACAGTTCATAGATTTGATTCTTAGTCCCGCTTAGCGCCAATCCGTCACCAGCTCGCGACCGCCACGCCGCTACGACGACGAACAAAAACGGGCAGAGCAGCACTGCCGCCCACAGAAGCGAAGTGGTTGCTGGAAAACTGGCTAATCTCGACGCGTGAAGGCTCCACCCGAGGAATTCGCAGAATGTTTCTGTTGATCAATTCATTGGAGTCGTAGATGCATATATCCACTGGTACAACGAGAAGAGGATCAAGATATCCTTGGGCTCACTGAGTCCCATCGAGTACCGGGCAAGCCCTGACATCAGGGTTTAACCAGTCCAAGTTTTACGCCGCACCCACCCCGGGTCAAACTTCAACGCAATTCAACACCCCTTTGCTGCTCCTACCTCTGATCAACACAATATCGGTTTCATTAGGTTATCCGCAGTGGCTCGCGAAGCTTCGCCAGCGTAACCTCGTGGAGGGAGCCAAGTATGCGTTGGCGCGCGAGAGCACTCAGCTCGATGGAAATGTCCACACGCCGCCCTGTTTGATTTCGGACAATACCTATGTCGCGGGCTGCATGTCGTGTTGTGCCCTCGACGTAAGCTGAGCGGAGTATGCGCGGGTTGATGGCTTCCTTCACTTCTTTTTTGTTGTCTCTGCCAGACTGCATCAATGCCCAGATGGACCAGGTGCACAATGAATCGCCACTTCTCAAGTTGGAAATCAGGGCCGAACTCGGCTTGATCCTTCGAGACGATGCCTCCTGACGGCATCGCTGATATTGCCTCCAGAGCGCCACGAGCTCAACGGGAAGGACAACGGGATGCGGCCGACTGCCACAGGTAAGCGTACCCTCTCCTGAAACGCGCGAAATCCGGAGGTCTCGCACCTTTAAAAGCGCCATTTCGCGCGGTGACATAGCTCCCCAAAACCCTAGTCCCAGTGCGAAGAACCTGCGTGCTTGCTGCTCATCTGCGGCAAGGGGGGCGTTGGAAAGCACCTCGCGCAGGGATGGTGAAAGCGACTTTCCGATGGTTGGCAATTCGCCGGAGCTCATTGCGGTAGGGATAGAAGCATCGACATCACGCGGATCCCAATTCAGCCACCCAGATCTTGTGCAGTGCACCAAGAAGGCTCTTGTGATACGAAAAGCCTGCAGTGCGCTAGAAGGCTTCAGCGGCTTCCATTGACTGGAGATTGCCGAGCGATCCGTCGACAGGCACGTGACATAGGCTGTCCAGTGCTCCGGCTCGAAGTGGGATATCTCAACAATACCAATCGAAGCGCAGAAGGTGGACAAGCGAGCGACCTCGCCACGGTATGCGGTGATGGCGGCATCCGAGATAGCCTTCGACTTCAACCAGTCCACCTCAGCATCCGTGAATGTCACAGTAGAAATTTTTGTTGCCATAACCAGAATTATGTGCATAATTTTGGAAATGCGCTACAGATCGATCAAGTCTGCAAAAGTTTTTCGAGGTCAGGTTCTGACACCGGAGAAACTGGCCGCCCGCTTGGCTCAGAGCATTACCGTTCCTGGTGGTGACTGGTTGGAACTTGGTGCTGGCTCTGGGCGATTGCTGGAGGCCTGTGTCGCATCACACTCCATTGATCACTATGTCGCCGTCGAGCTTGATCACCGATTAGCCGCCAAGTGCGCAACTCCGACGCCTACCGAGCTGCACTTTGCCAATGTGCTGCAACCCGACGCGTTGGATGCTGTACTTGGCAATCGCCGCTTTAGTTGTACCGTTGGCAACCCTCCCTTTGGCGTGGGTGCGGTATCCCCAGCAGCGCAAGCGCGTCTGAAAGCCCTTTATCCGCAGGTGACTCAAATTAATGCGTGGGCGAGGCTTGACCTGTATTTTCTGCTCGAGTCACTGGCGCGTCTCAAGAGACCTGGTGAGGCCGCATTCATCGTTGCCGCGCCTATCGTCCAGGATCCTGCATTGGCTACGTTCCGTCAGACCCTGATCGACTCGGCGTCAGAGATTGAATGCCACGAGCTCCCGGCGGATACTTTCGACAAGCGTGCGGAGGTTCAGTCGTTTTTGCTCATCGCACGCTTCGGCCAGACACGCGGGGCGAATGTCACTCTCGGACGACTTGTTGGCACGGACTTCGAACTGACAGTTTCCAGACGAGTGAGTCGTACCGAAGCCATCCATCGGATGGATCTGGCACATCACGAGTTCCAAGACTTCACAAAGGCTTTGGCCCGACGCACGGGATTCACGACGCTTGAAGACTTGGGCGCGCGCATTGTCCGAGGCAGCCGCTCTCGGCATCAATTCGAAGACTTGGGCATTGAGCACTTTCACACCAGCGACTTCCCTCAGACCAGGGGCGACATTGCGTTTGGAGCGGAGCCGCTGGGGGCTTTTCAGACAGCAGAAGCCGGCAACATTCTGGTGCCTCGGGTAGGAACACGCTGCATAGACCGCGCCGCCTTTGTGGCGAAGGGTCGCCGAGCATTCACAGAGGCGGTGTATCGCGTCGTAGTACCTCAGCAGACACGTGTCTCGGTCTTCGACTGGATCAGCAGCGAAGAAGGCAAAGCCTGGCGCCGCAGTGCGGCGCATGGATCCTGCGCGAAACATCTGACTGTGGGTGCTTTGATGGCGATGCCCGTGCCGGCCTGATCCGGCAGGGTGGCTTCATTCAATCTCGAACCAATGGGTCCGATGAACGCCTCGCGTACGACCTTCCTTGCGTTCAGGGTGGTCATACACAACACGCATACGATCCATCTCAACACAATACAGAGCAGCGCCAATGGCGGCAGGTTTGGTTCCAAACGGCGCCACGGCCAGTCGATTGCACTGACTTCCGTCCAGACCCCGATGAACCTCCTGTAAAAGCAGGTATGCCCCGCGGGGGTTATTCGCGCCGCTGAAGCGAACACCAGGACTGAACTGCTCGATCAACCGTGTGTTGGCCATCAATGCGTGCATATCCCAGGTGGCTTGATATGGGGGCGTCCCGAAGACGACTGTCACATCGGTGTAAAAGTGGCCATCATCGTCGCTCAGTACTCGCAGAAGGCGTGCACCCTCGAAGCCAAGAAAGGCCACCAGATGCGCCTTGTTGCCGCCTGAAAGCAGCGGCGTAAAAGCGGGAATCGCATTCTTTGCCCGGAACCCAAGGCTGAGATCGAAAGCGGAACCCGGCGCCGGGGACTCCCCCGCAGGACGGCGAACATACTCGCGAGGTTCGGTGTAAATGAATACACATCTTGCTGGCTGAAATGATAGTTTGCGGTAGGCACGTAGGATCAACGCGATTTCCGGAAACTCCATTGTTGTGGCGTCAATGACGATGCTTGACGCAGGAAACTTGCGCGGAATGTCCTCCAGTTCATCGGAGCGGAATGAGGTTCCATCGATGATCAGCTCAAAGCGCTGGGGATCGTACTGAACGAAGGCTGACCGGCGGGCCAGGCTACGCGACTGTGGTGCAGAAAATTTGCTGCGGTCATCTAGGTCTTCGCGCCCATAGAACGCGAAGTCGAAGGTGCCCTTTTCGCTAGCCAAGGCCGCCTCAGCAACCACGTCTTGACGGATAAATTTCATGGTCGAAGCCCTCAGAACAGCTGTCTGGTGGAACCCGGCGTTTCCTGCTCGGGGGCTACGATCTCTTTGAGGAGCGACTCGAACGCTTGGGGCGAGTGACACAGAATGGTGTTGACTTGACTCGCTTTCAGCGTTATTTTGCGGCGCTTGCGATAGCTGACACTGAAGTGTGGCGCAAAGATACGGTTCAGCACCCAGTCAGACTGAGCAATGTCATAGTCGGATTTGCTCTTGGTGTCCGGCTCCTCATACAACACGGACCAAGTCCTGGCCTCTTTGAGGAGGTGGACAGCAGCCTCCGACAAGCCAGCCTTGTCCGAATGGTCAATCGAGAAATGGTTGATTTCTGGTTCACTCTGTGCGGCGCGTCGGTTAAAGGCCTCGAACAGTGTTCCAAGTCGGCGCACCATTTCGCGCAGCTTTTCGCCATGCAGCCCGAGCTGGGGCACATCCTCAAACATGGCATCCGAAACCTGTCGCGCCGCCTGCGCCTGAAACTCATAACTGACAGGCTCAATGTCATTGCGCTCCGAGCGCTGAAACGCCAAGAGCAAAGTGACATGGCATAGTTCTTGGAAGTATCGCAGGCTGGGTCTCGATAGCTGGCAAAAGCGATAGAACCCGGCGTAAAGGAGATTGGGCCGTTGCGGCAGTCCTGCATAAAGGTGGAAGAGACAACCATACAAGTTGTTGTCTATCCATCCTCCCACCTTGTAGAACGGATCGTCGCCACTCCTGTCATCCGTAAGGACGTTAAAGACATTGAGAACGGCTTGAGGATCCCCCGTGCGATTCAGCAATGCACCCAAGACCACACTGGCCCGCGCCTTAGCTGGGTCGATGAGCGTCGCCCCCTTCAGATTCGCGCGCAGATTATGACGACCTAGGCCCTTGTCGATCATGTCCGTCAAGCGCCGTTTGAGTGGCTCATCGTCCATGACCCGATGCGCTATCTCGGTGGAGGTCAGGCTCGGCAACAGCTCACGAACGCGTCCTACAACGGCGCGACGATATTTGTCCGAGAGCCGGTAGTCGAGGTGTGCGGGATCATGGAGACGGTCCGGATCAAATGCATCGCATCCAAAACTCACCCCCCCAAGGTGGAGGCGTAGCAGGAACAGCTCTGCCGCAAGCAACTCAAACTCATTTTCTTCCGACAGCAAATGCTCCAAGTCAATCTTGCGTAAATCGTGCAACTCAACGATGCGCTCATCACTGCTTGTCTTGAAATCAGTGACCGCATCGCGCTTGTGCGCAATGTGTACGGCGAGGCGAAGGCTCGGGTGCTTGATCGCGTCGCAGATGATCATGCGCTGATGTTCGCCCAGATTCTCAAATTCGTCGATGAAGGCGCGGAAAGAAAGATCTTTCAGCCGAGGCAATTTCTTGGCCATGTCCTCGGCCAGTCGCGGCAAAACCGAAGAGAACGACAGAAAGATTGGGGCCTCACATCGCTTCGGGTTACGAACCCATAACTCCAGCTCGGCGAGCTTCTCTTCCACAAACTCACCCAGCTCACCCACCACGGCTACTTGTTTCGAAAACTGAACCGCCAATGCAGAACTAATGGGCAGCGCGCGCACGTCTAAAGAGCCCGCACTCAAATCGGCGCGCGCCATGTTGTCCACAGCTTGGTGTACCTCGGCCAAAAGCTGCAGGGCTACATAGTGCGAGAACGCCATCCGTGCCTCTTCTTCACCGAGCCAGGCTGTCGTCATGAGCGAACAAAAACCAGTGTCTGGTCGAAGGTAGAGACCTACGCTCTTTAGGACTTCATCTTCGATCTGCCGTTTGCGTGGACTGAATGTTGTGCTATGGCAGAAGTGCCGGATGAACATGGTCTTCCCGCAACCCCGGCCGCCGAGTATTCGCACGGACTTGGTGTCCGCAAAGATGCTGATACGGCCGAAGAACGGTGGGACGATGAATTGATCCGACACATCCGCTGGCAACTGCTCTGCGCGGTTTTTTAGAAAGGCTTCTGCAAGGATGGACATGAACGCTCCTCAGCGATCGAACAAGGGTTGCCAGCGCGCGGTCTTGATAGACAGCAATGGCATCGAATTGTTTGGAACAGCATGCTCGAAAGCGACTACCAAATCGAGCGAATGCTTGGTCTTGACAGGGAGACCATTGCGACGACACAACTCAGTGACATGGGCTTGCACGTCCGACAGTAGATTCGCTGAGTCAGCGCCCCAGAGTTGTGAATCCTTGTCTGACGGTCTGAAGAAGCGATGGCCGGCGCTGAGAATCTCGACCGGGTGGGTTTCGAGCCAAGGAAGTGCGTCAGTGATTTTCTGAATGCCTGCGTCAAAGGCCAGCAATGGGCAGTAAATAAGCGCCCGCTTACCAACCTGGTCTCGGAGCTTGTAGTAATTGGCGAATGTCTGGAATTGCCGTCCAGTACCAACCATGTCGTCGATAAACACCAGGGCACGGACGGTGTCAGGCAAGGTCGCGAGGTTCTCCGGGCGGCACATCAGCTTCTTGGAGACGCCCAGATGCCGTCGGAACTGTCTGATGACGACCGCGCCGCTTTTGCCCGGGGTTTCTTCGAAGGTTCCGTCGACGGCGACAAAGCGTATGGCAGAAGATTCATCGCCATCGCGCAAAGCGGCTTCAAAGGCGTCCAGATCGGGGAATTTTAGGCTCGCTAAAGCATGGAGCACTCGCGGCAAATCACAGTGCACAAGATGGTGGAAGGAGCTGCGCACCATGGCGTCTGATCTATAGGTCAGACCATTCAACACATGTGCAGCCAGGTACTTGTCTTCTGATGATGTGAAATTCGCCAACCAGCCACTCAGCCGGATCTGGTCGATGCCGGTAATGATGCCCTTGTGCAGCAACAGTCGGAATCGATGCTCTATTTCATCAAAAAACCCGAGCCGGTCCATGGGGACGTTAAACGCCACTTTTTTCTCCCTGCGCCAAATATAGGCGGAATGTCGCATAACTCGGTTGGCCGCCATCAGGCAATCGAGTCGATGGCTGTTGGTGAGCCAGGCTCCGGGATGTCCCATCGAAGTCTCGACCTAGGCTTGTCAAGTTTACCGAGCTGCCTCAGCTTTGTCTTGTCCCCAATATTGGGGATACCGCAGTTAGGCCAAGCTCAGTAGCATTTGGCCTGTTGCCGGAACCAGTCGCTCATATGGCAGATCAAGAGGAGCACTGGCGAAGTGATGCGCATCTATTCTTTTGGGAGAGAAAAATGAAACGGAAAGCAATATTAATTGGCAATACACATGGCCTTCAGGGTGTAAAGACAGATCTGGAGCGCACTAGTACTTTTCTACGTAGTCAGTTTGGAGGCGGATGGTTCTCAACCGAAATTGAAGTGTTTGAAAACCCAAGTAAAGATCAGCTTCTTCGCAAGCTCGAAGTCGCTAGAAGAGAGTCCAATGACTATGCCTTCGTCCTTTTCAGCGGGCATGGGGGGCAAGAGCGGCAAACCATTCTTGAGCTGAATGGAGCTGGAGAAACGATCTCCGAATCACAGCTCCAAGACATTGCGCCACGACAGTTGTCAATTTATGACTGTTGCCGGGCGGTAGCGGAACAGGTGCGCAAATCGATTGCGCTTGACTCACTCAGTGCCTCATTTTCCGAATCTGTTTCAGTTCGACGCAAGTATGAGGACCGGATTATGGAAGCCATTCACCAGCAAGCACGGCTCTATTCATGTGCGATTGGGGAAAAGTCGTACGACACCCCACAAGGAGCCTTGTACTTAGGGCATTTGCTTGCAGCAGCGCGTGCCATCGATCAGCATAGCGATTTCAAGACAGTTGAAAGCGCTCATGCAGAGGCTAGGGTGGCAACGATTCGGGACTCCAAGGAAAAACAATCGCCTGAAGCCGTACTGCCAAAGTGCCTGACCAAGCAGCAACTCGTGATTGGCATGCGACCATGAGTGATCAGACTGAAGGCGCAGCTGCACCAAACAAGAATTTGGTTGAAGACAATCACTACCGTCTGAAGAGTGGGGACCATCATGCTGAACTGAACAAGACAATTCAGGATCTAATTCTCAGCACAGAGACGTATTTTGTCTACGTCGCGACTGACCAGTCTATTCAGTGGAGCACTACGGACGAGCACAAACCTGTGGAGCATTTTGGTGAGATCTCCAACAGGATGGCACTACTCGAAGCGAGGTCTGGATTCATTGAAGATCAGAATTCACTCCGAAGCGTCCGTCGGCAGATCGCCGAGGGCTTGGCACGTTGCCTTGCGGGTGATCAAAAATCAGATTGTTTGGCGCTTCTAGAAGAAGTGGAGCGCGAAATCGCTGCACGCAACATGGAGACAGCATGGAAGTGGTACTTCACAGCAGCCTATAAGGTTACGGGAGGCTGCGCCGGGGGCTTGGTGCTGCTGTGGCTAACACGTACTTGTGCTGTTGCGGCTATAGGTCGGACGGCCTTTGAGGCGTCTCTCGGAATTTTTTGCGGTGCACTTGGTGCGCTTTTATCTACCACTACGCGAGCTAGTCGACTCGTTATGGATGCGAATGCGGGCAAACACATCCATCAGCTTGAAGGTCTATCAAGAATCGGAGCAGGTCTCATCGGCGCTTTATTTGTAGCCCTGCTGTTTGAAGGCGGACTCATTTTTGGAGGCGTTCAGTTTCCCGGAAGCCGGTTTGCGATGCTGCTCGCTCTTTGTATCGCAGCCGGTGCCAGCGAACGATTGGTTCCATCGCTAGTAGCAAAAATTGAACAGTCAGCACTCAGTGACGATCGCCATACGGGCAATGCCGGCTAGCTGACCCAAATGCATATTCCACTCAAACCCGCCACTTGTTCTTGTTCAAAGACGCCACCCATTGCCATGTGAGCTCCTCAAGTCTATCAATGGCTATGGATCCAAGTCCTTCGCGCGTACCGCTTTTGAGTCAACCCTCGCCTCCTATTGAGGTACTGCCGTCCGCGGATTTCTGCGGTCAGCAGGGAGATGAACTGCTTGACGAGCACAGATGGGATGCCATGACAATCGCCGCCGCACTCGGCCACTGTCAACATGAGCTAATGCATCGATGCATTGCCGCGGGCCTGCACTGTCGAATAGATCTCATTTTCGAGTGGCCATCGGACCCACGAGACGTTTGCTAAAACAATCAACTATCGGGATGGGGCACCCCACACGATCTGATTGCGACCTTGCGCCTTCGCTACATACAGTGCAGCATCTGCGCGCGCCAAGGCTCTTTCCACTGCCTCTCCGTTGTGGTATTCGGTGACACCGATGGAGACTGTCAACCGCAAGAAATCGTTTCCGACAAGCATCTCCATCTCGGCCACTTTGGCGCGAACTCTTTCCAGACAAGCCTCACCCACCGATACATCCGTATCTGTGAACAACACGACAAATTCCTCTCCACCCCAACGCGCCAGTGTGTCGTTGGTACGGATATTGTTTTGCACCACGGATGTAAACATCTGCAGAGCGTGGTCACCCGACAACGCCGCCTGTGAAGGTTTCTTCGGGCGATTGAAAACAGAGCTGTTCTATCCTCGGAACTGGCAGGGCATATCAATCGATCAATTCATCCAGGTCGTTGACTGCTACATCCGCTGGTATAACGAAAAGCGAATCAAGCTCTCTCTGGGCTCACTCAGTCCCATCGAATACCGGGCGAGTCTCGGGATCACGGCATAACCAGTCCAAGTTTTACGCCGCACCCCCGTTGGGTCAGGGTTCAGCGGAATTCAACACTCCAGCGGTAGAAATCGGATTACGCGCATCGCAGGCGCAGTTGTATGAAAGAAAGGC
>NZ_JBWKOP010000015.1:0-3767 GCF_059416145.1 Rhodoferax sp. GW821-FHT09E07
AGGCCCGGCCGTCACGCTGCCGAGCCATGCCATCGCTTAGTGCCAGTTGGCAGCAATCACCGGTGTCAGCGTAGTAGCTGCTGTACCCGTGAGCGTGGTCTGCCCCGCGGCGGGCGGAGCAAATGCGGCCATGGCGTTCACCAGGTTCTGCACTTGGCTATCCAGCAGCACCTTGCCATCGCTGGTCTTGAACTGCTCCACGTGGTACTGGCTGCCTGGATACTGCGCGCCGACATACCAGTTCTTGATGGCAATACTGTCCGTGGTGCCAATGACGCTCACGTTCAGGTCATTGCCAGTGTGGGTGAACCACAGCTGGTTGGAGTTGATGTTTTCCAGAGTCAAGGCATCCTGACCACCACTGTCGGTCAGGGTGTCTTGGCCATCCCCCCGGGCGAAGTAGAACTTGTCGTCACTCCACTGGTCGGCAATGATGGTGTCGTTGCCCAGACCGCCGCGCACTATGTCGTTGCCACCACCTGTGGTGATGGTGTCGTCACCCGCACCCGCATTGATGGTGTCTGAGCCCCAGCCTGCTGAGATCACGTCGTTTCCGGCACCACTATTGATGGTGTCGTTGCCAGAGCCCGTGGTGATGCGGTCAGCCCCAGCGCCAGTCGTCACCACGGTGTTGCCTCCATTCGCAGTCACCGTGTTATTGCCGTCACCCGCGTTGATGGTGCTATTGCCCCAGTCGGTGGTGATCACATCGTCACCACTGCCAGCGGTAATCAGGTTGTTGCCACCGCCCGCATTGATACGGTTGTTACCGTCACCTGCATTGATGGTGTCGTTCCCAAAACTGGTGGTGATCGTGTCATTGCCGGAGCCGGTCGTAACCACAGTACTGTCCCCGGTTGCCACGACGGTGTTGTTGCCTTCACCCGCATTGATGGTGCTGAAACCCCAATCGGTGGTGATGCTGTCATCGCCTTTACCAGCCACAATTACGTTATTGCCACCACCCGCGTTGATGCGGTTGTTGCCGTCGCCTGCATCAATGGTGTCATTGCCGTAGCTGGAGGTGATGGTGTCGTTGCCAGCGCCTGCGGTGATCAGGGTATCTCCACCGGTGGAAATCACCGTGTTGTCCCCTTCGCCGGCCAATAGCTTGTCGGTGCCGCCATTGCCGATCAGGGTTTCACTGCGGCGAGTACCGTTCAAGGTGTCGTTGGTCCAGCTGCCCGTGATGACATTGAGGTTGGCTCCGGTGCCAGCAAACTCGTCGGCGATGTCCACCGTGAAGCGGGTGGAGACACTGGCGCCGGATTTGTCGGTGGCCGTGACTTGGAAGTCAAAGCTGCCGCCGTCTGCGCTGCCGGGTGTTCCGCTGAAAGTACGGGTTGTAGCATTGAAAGTCAGCCAGCTGGGCAAGGCCTGGGTGGCACCTGCCGCATTCACCGCCAATGCGCTGTAGGTCAGCACATCACCGTTGTCGACATCGGCAAAGGTGTTCACTGGCACCGTGTAGCTAAACGCCTGCTTCTCGCGGGCTTGCTGGTCTGCGATTACAGAAGCCACAACGGGGGCATCATTGGTACCTGCGATCGTGATGGTGAGCGTCGACGTGGCGGTTTTGTTGTCCAGCGCGTTGTCCTGGACGGTGTAGCCAATGGTTTCCACCAAGGTCTGGCCCACAGCCAATGCCTGGACGGCTTGCAGGCTGTTGTCCAGAACGTAGGTGTACGCGCCATCCACACCCAACTGCAGTTGTCCGTAGGAACCCGCGTAGGTACCTGGATTACTGATTGCCAGATGCTGGCGGCTATCCCATTGCAGGCTGATGTCTTGGTCTGTGTCGTTGGCCAGCACGTTGCCGCTGACCACGACAGAGGAATCCTCTTGCGTTTGCGCAGTATCAGCAACTGCGACCGGTGCATGGTTATCCAACAAGCTGTGGATGTAACTTGAATCCAAGCTTGCCGAGCCACTTTCGAATTGAATGCTTTCGATGGCTCCTGCCGATTCCTGGCCGATGACGCCACTGAACCAGTCCTTCAGCACCAATTGATCCGGGGTTCCTGCGATTCCGATCAATACGTCGTTGTCGTGGCGATTGATCGTCAGGTCGTTCGCGGTATAGCTACCCTTGACCAAGATCCTGTCATTGCCGGACAAGTCGATGACGGTGTCTGTTCCCCCACCCAGTTGCAATACATAGGTGTCGCCACCGGCGCCGCCTTGGAGCAAGTCGTTGCCTGTGCCACCATTGAGTGTGTCGTTCCCTACATTGCCGGTCAGGGTGTCGTTGCCAGCGCCACCATCCAAAATCACGGCTCCGGGTGTGCTGGTGTACAAAACGTCGTCGCCGTTGCCACCGTAGGCTGCTTCTAGAGTGGAACGTCCCAGATCCAATGTAACTCCGGCGTCGCCTTGCACAATGGCCACGTCGAATCCAGAACCACCCTGGATGAGCAAGGGATTGTCCTGCGCGTCAATGTAGAGGACATCATTGCCAGCACCACCTTGAAAGATGTCACTGCCCGCACCGCCAATCAGAATGTCGTCACCACTGGATCCCACCAGGATGTCGTTACCAGCGCCACCGTCCAGCGTCGCGGCATGGCTGGCCTGAATGTGATCACCCAGGTCGCTGCCGATGGCAGAAACGACGGAAGATCCCAAGGTGAGGTTCAAAGCATTTGCGCCAGCCACCAGGTGCTGGCCGTCGGCCATCGTGATGGTCTTGGAGCCATTGGCGTTGAGGACAATCGTCGTAGGGTCAATGGTCAGACTGACATCGGCCACGCTGTGGTCGACGTTCTGGCCGTTCTGGACGAAGGTCGCACTGGCCATGGCGCTGACTTGCACGCCACCGATGTTGTAGTTCACTTCGCGGCGTGTGCCGGAAATCGAAGTCAGGCCCGCTTGCGCGAACGTCTGCAGTTCACCTGCATCGCTGACACCATTGCCGTTGGCATCGCTCCACAACAGCAACTTGTCGAAACCTGCGTCGTTGGCATCCACCACACCGTCACCATTGGTGTCGTGCAGTTGCATGAAAGCCTGCAAATCGGTGTCATCTGCGGATGTGCGATGTGCAAAGGCGATTTCATCCCCGTAGGTGATCTTGCCGTCTCCATTCAGATCTTCTGCGACAAACGCACTTCCTGCCCCCACCCATGCGCTGTGCTGCAGTTGGCCCGTGTTGCTCCAGTCGAACCAGGCGGAAGACGCGCTAGAGGTCTGAACATCTACCCCGTTACCGTCCATGTCGATGAGGATCGGGCCCCCCTCATGCGAACCTTCGTGCGAGTAGTCACTCCCAGAGTTGGGGTCGCTTGGGGTAGTCTGTCCGGTTGGGTTGCTTGGGTCGTAACCACCATTGTGCGTACCGGCCTGTGCAGCAGCATCTGCGGCCGCTTTATCTGCGGCGGCCTTCTCCGTAGCTGCCTGGACTGCTGCGGCATAAGCAGTGGCATCGGTATGTTGTGCGGCTTGCTCTTTGGCCGCAGGGTCACTGGGGTCAGAACTCACAGGAGCCAAGACGGAATGTCGCTCTTCGTTGCCGTAGTTTTGATCGGAGGCGTAGCCAATGGTGCTTGACATGATCGGATTGCCGCTTCCGTCGCGTACTGGGTTGCCCGACCCATCTACAGCCGCCGCATGCAGGGAACCATCGGTATCGCGAATGGTGTAGTTGGTAGTCGCAGTCACACGAGATACACCATCGGTACCCACCGTTGTTCCGAGGGTGGTGATACCTGTCAGTGTCGTGCCATTACTCAATGCATAGGTGGTTCCGATGGTTTTACCGTCCGCGCTGA
>NZ_JBWKOP010000016.1:0-1232 GCF_059416145.1 Rhodoferax sp. GW821-FHT09E07
TGAATCGCCCCGGGTTTTGTAGACACCTGATAACCTCAATTCCAAGAGGTAGAAGTGTTTATGAACAAACAA
The DNA here is from genome assembly GCF_059416145.1 of Rhodoferax sp. GW821-FHT09E07. NCBI lineage: Bacteria > Pseudomonadati > Pseudomonadota > Betaproteobacteria > Burkholderiales > Comamonadaceae > Rhodoferax > Rhodoferax sp. GW821-FHT09E07. The sequence continues at coordinate 73 of NZ_JBWKOP010000016.1, forward strand.
ACGAAGTTCCCTGAGGAGTTCAAGATTGAAGCGGCCAAGCAGGTCACTGAGCGCGGTCACCGGGTAGCCGAAGTTGCGGCAAGACTGGGGGTCAGCCAACACAGCCTGTACGTTTGGATTAAGCGCTACAGGCAGCCTCCCCAGGCACGTGCAGCACAGGACTCCCAGTCCGACGAATTGCGCCGCCTCAAGGCTGAACTCAAGCGCGTCACCGAAGAGCGCGACATCCTAAAAAAAGCCGCCGCGTACTTTGCCAAACAGTCCGGGTGAGGTACGCGTTCATTCAGGAGCACAGTAAGTTGTGGCCCGTGCGGCGCATGTGCAAAGTGCTGCAAGTGCATCCCAGCGGGTTCTATGCCTGGCAGCAGGCGCCTATGTCTGAACGCGGCAAGGACGACCAGCGGGTCTTGGGGCTTATCAAGCAGTCCTGGTTGGAGAGCGGCGCTGTGTATGGCTACCGCAAAGTCACCAGCGACCTGCGCGATTTGGGGGAAGCTTGCGGCAAGCACCGCGTGGCACGCCTGATGCGCAATGAGGGCCTGCGCTCCAAGACCGGCTATGGCCGTCGCCCTGGTGGTCGCGCTGGCAAGCCCTCGGAGGTATCGCCCAACCATCTGCAGCGCCAGTTCGATGTACTGGAGCCCAACAAGGTATGGGTCACCGACATCACCTACCTGCGTACCCACGAGGGCTGGTTGTTCCTGGCAGTGGTCATGGACCTGTTCTCGCGCCAGATAGTCGGCTGGTCCATGAACGAGCGCATCACCAGCGAGCTGGCACTCAACGCGCTGTTGATGGCAGTTTGGCGGCGCAAGCCCAAAGCGCAGGTCATGGTGCATTCAGACCAGGGAAGCCAGTTCAGCAGCTACGACTGGCAAGACTTCCTTAAAGCACACAACCTGCTGGGCAGCATGAGCCGGCGGGGCAACTGCCATGACAACGCGGTGGCAGAGAGTTTCTTCCAACTGCTCAAGCGTGAGCGCATCAAGCGCAAGACCTACACAACCAGAGAGGAGGCCCGCCAGGACGTCTTTGATTACATCGAAATGTTTTATAACCCCAAGCGCAGGCACAGCCATGCAAATGACCTGTCTCCTGTAGAGTTCGAGAAGCAATATTTCCTGAGACTCAGGTCTGTCTAGGAAACCCGGGGCGATTCA
>NZ_JBWKOP010000017.1:0-976 GCF_059416145.1 Rhodoferax sp. GW821-FHT09E07
CAGGTACACCTTGCCCGCAGGGATCTGGAATTCTGTAATGTCCGTGAGCCACTTCTCGTTGGGCACCGCAGCCTGGAAGTTCCGGTTGATGATGTTCTCAGGCGCTGGACTGATCTCACCAAGGTAGGACGCGTACCTGCGCCGCTTGGGCCTGGCCACAACAAGGCGTTCCTGCTTCATCAGCCGTTGCACCACCTTCTCGGAGACAGTGACGTGCTGCCTGGTCAGTGAGGCCTGCAACCTGCGGTAGCCGTAGCAGCGATGGTTGGACTCAAAGATATCGGTCATGGCTTGCCGCACCGAGAGATACTTGTCGCCCACCATCGTATGGGCGCGATGATAGAAGTACGAGCTACGCGCAATACCCAACTGTGCAAGGAGCTCTGGCAGGCCATAGCGCGCTCTGAGGGCATCAATCAGCAATGTCTTCTCCCGGTTGGTCAGGAGTTGCAGATCGACGCCCAGGCCTTTTTTTAGCAGTTCATTGGCCTTCTTCAAGAGATCGCGTTCCAGCTGCAGGTGCCGGATTTCGCGTTGCAGGGATTCGAGCTGTCGTTCGAGTTCCGCTCGCTCTGGTGCTGGCGGTGGGTGGTTGTGGCGTTTCATGGATGCGGGCGCCTCGCGCCCGAGTAGTTGGTTCTTCCAGTTGTACAGTGTCGGCCTGCAAACGCCCAGCCTTTCTGCCACGGCTTGTGCACCTTCCTGCCGCGCGCAAAGCTCCATGACCCCCGCCTGCTTCAGTGCCTCGGGGTACCTTCGCCGGCCGACACTGCCAACGGCGGATTTCCTACTCTCAGGAACTGCCTCGCGAATCCAGGTGGTCAACGTTCCCCGACCTGGGTAGCCCAATGCCCTCATCGTCGCGGCAATGCAGCGATCGTGCGCGAGGTAGTGTGCAATAGCTGCCTGCTTCTGTGCCTGCGAATACTTGGGCGGCCGACCTGCATAGCCCACGGGCAGATCGGACTGCCGTTCG
>NZ_JBWKOP010000018.1:0-666 GCF_059416145.1 Rhodoferax sp. GW821-FHT09E07
GTGATCTCAGGCCTTTTTGTTTGCGCGGTGTGCGCAAAGTGCAGTGGAGCAGGAGGCTTGAACCTCCTGGGCTGCTGGGGTGGTGCTTACCAGATGGTCACATCCAAAGCATTGGCGGCTGCACGGGAAGCGATAGCTTCGGCGCGGACTTCAGCGCGGGACTTTCCAGCCACAGAAGACTCAGCGGAGCGCTGAAAGGGGAGGATTTCGCTGTCGACGCTTTTGTTGGTAGCGACGTCGCCGGCGCGTTGTGCGGCGGCCAATTCAGCTTGCACATCAGCGCGAGACTTGGTGGAAGGCACAGCCTTGAGCACGGAAGCGGGAGCCACGAAGCTCTCGTTGAGGTAAGGAGCCTTGGCGGCCATGGCTTGTCCAGCGGCCAGAGAAGTCAAAGCGATAGCGATAGCGGCAAAAGATGTCTTGTTCATGATGAAGTTCCTTTCAAGGTTAAGAAGAATCCGCTCTGGCGGGCATCACACCGTCTGAACAGCATCGATGGGGCGTTTAATTCATTCGTCTCGTCGATGGGATGAACTGTAAAATTTCTATGGACGGAGATAAATGACCTAATTGGCACGCATGCGTTGCCAAATTGGCAATAATAAGGACTTGATATTGCAGAAAGGCCCCCTATGGATCGGTTATTGTCAATGCGGGTTTTCGAGA
>NZ_JBWKOP010000019.1:0-601 GCF_059416145.1 Rhodoferax sp. GW821-FHT09E07
ACGGTACGACCACCTTCGCGGATGGCGAAGCGCAGGCCTTCTTCCATGGCGATGGGGTTGATCAGCTTCACAGTGATCGACACGTTGTCACCAGGCATGACCATTTCCTTGCCTTCTGGCAGTTCGATGGCACCGGTCACGTCAGTCGTACGGAAGTAGAACTGGGGACGGTAGTTGTTGAAGAAAGGAGTGTGGCGACCGCCTTCGTCCTTGGACAACACGTAGATTTCGCCGGTGAAGTGGGTGTGGGGCTTGATCGAAGCGGGCTTGCACAGCACTTGGCCGCGTTGCACGTCTTCGCGCTTGGTGCCGCGCAACAGGATACCGACGTTGTCACCCGCTTGGCCTTGGTCCAGCAGCTTGCGGAACATTTCCACGCCTGTGCAGGTGGTCTTCTGGGTGTCAGCAATACCGACGATTTCGATTTCTTCGCCGACCTTGATGATGCCGCGCTCAACACGACCTGTCACCACGGTACCGCGGCCAGAGATGGAGAACACGTCTTCCACGGGCATCAGGAATGCACCGTCCACTGCGCGCTCGGGCAGGGGGATGTAGCTGTCCAGTGCGTCGGCCAACTTCATGATGGCGCCTTCGCCCA